>JANXTB010000231.1 GCA_025356415.1 Hyphomicrobiales bacterium | reverse complement strand
TCACCATCGGCAATTCGACGCCGCGCTGGCGCGCCCGCGCGCGCACGCGCATCCACCCCGAGGCAAAGGCGGTGACGGGATCGGGAAATTTGCGCGACCAGACGTCGTTCAACTGCCCCGGCGGACACAGGACGATCTCGCCGGCCAGCTGCGCGCGATCCGCCGCCGCGACCTTGCGCACATCGCCGAGCTCGATCCCCTGCTCCTGATAGAAAGTGGTGATCTTTTCCATCGCGCCATGAATCCAGATCGGCCGTTCCCATCCGGCTTCGCGAATAAGCTTCATCACGCGCTGCGCCTTGCCGAGCGAATAGGCCCCGACAAGATGCGCGCGCTCCGGAAACAGATTGCAGGACGCGATGAGCTTGGCGACCTCGTGCGATGCATCGGGATGGCGAAACACCGGCAGGCCGAACGTCGCCTCGGTCACGAAAGCGTCGCAGCGCAGAAGCTCGAACGGCGCGCAGGTCGGATCGCGTGCACGCTTGTAATCGCCCGAGATCACCACGCAGCCCGAACGCCCTACGAGCTTGATCTGCGCCGAGCCGAGCACATGCCCCGCCGGATGATAGCTTGCGGTGATCCCCGACAGCTGGACCTTTTCACCATAAGAAATGGTCTGGCGCGTCTCGCAAAAGTGCTCGCCATACCGAAGCGCCATGATGGCGAGCGTCTCGGGCGTGGCGAGCACGGCGCCGTGGCCCGCGCGCGCGTGGTCGGAATGGCCATGGGTGATCAACGCGCGCGGCACGGCGCGCACGGGATCGATGTAAAAATCGGCCTCCGGGCAATAGAGGCCGAAGGGCGTGAGGGTGAGCAGTTCGGAGAGCGCCATGTCTGCCCAGAGATAGGGCCTGAGCGGCAGTTTCACAGGGAGGCGCCCTGTGAAACAGCTTGCCGATCCTGTGAAACAGGTATATTTACCTCATCCATAGGAACATCGTCTGTTCTCTAGGAGGTTTATATGCTCTCGCATGCGCAGGTCTGGGGCGCCATAGACACGCTGGCCAGCCGCTACGGGATGACCGCCTCCGGGCTCGCGCGCAAGGCGGGGCTCGATGCGACGACCTTCAACAAATCAAAGCGCCAGACGCCGGACGGGCGCCAGCGCTGGCCCTCCACCGAGAGCATCGCCAAGGTGCTGGAGGCGACCGGCGCCTCCATCGACGAGTTCATGGGCTTTCTCGACTCGCGCGACCGCTCCGGCGGGCGGCGCACCGTGCCGCTGATCGGCCTCGCGCAGGCGGGCGCCGGCGGGTTTTTCGACGATGGCGGTTTTCCGACCGGCGGCGGCTGGGATGAAGTCGCCTTCCCGGAAGTGCCGGACCCGAACGCCTATGCGCTGGAGATCTCCGGCGAGTCCATGCTGCCGCTTTACCGCGACGGCGACATCGTCATCGTGTCGCCCAACGCCTCGGTGCGGCGCGGGGACCGCGTGGTTTTGAAGACGCGCGAGGGCGAAGTCCTCGCGAAGGAATTAAAACGCCGCACTGAGAACATAATCGAGTTGAAATCGTTGAACCCCGAACATCCGGACAGAACGATTCCCCTCGACAAGGTGGCGTGGCTCGCCCGCATCATCTGGTCGTCGCAATGAGCGCTATTGCCAATATTGAGTTTATTTGATCTGTTCAGAGCATTGATTTTTTAAATTGTAGAAAACCAACAAATGCTCGGAAAACGTTTCACGCTCTTTCATTTATCGCTCACGCCTCGCCAACCCGACCTCTTCGTCCGATTTGAGGGGACGCGAGAAGACTGGCTGCGCCAATCACTTCAAGATCCCTTCGAACTGGCCTCACCAACGGGACCGCTACACTGGGTGCCTCTTCAATCAGACAGCGAAGTTATCATAGGTCTGATTCAACGGACCCGTCGCCACATAAGACATAAGTCGCCAGAAGAAGGCGGGGCTGAGGTATCGGATGCAGAGTGGCAAGGCGCATATCTCCTATTGGACCCTCGTTCACACGATGACGGACAAAAGGCCGCCGTCGAACGGGATTTAGTGGGGAGGCCAACAGCTCTCCTTAAAGCCCTTGTTGAATCGGTAAATTTGCGACCGGCAGCGCCCTATCACATCAATGTGGAGCCATTATTCGATGGCGAGCGCTTCTGGCACTTTTCAGCAAAACACTTAAATAAATTACGGTGGATCACATTCGAATTTGTCGTCCCAAATATGTGGGACGTCGCCAATGACTTGGAAGAAGACCTTAAAGAAACAGGAAAAGAAACAGGTGCACAGCGAGTAACCGTTTCATTCCAAAGCCAAGACGGCGTATCGACTGACACGAAAAAAATTAAAGAAGGTGTGTCCTACGTGGAGCGCGGGTCTGGAAGCCTTAAGGCGAAGTCATTAACGGGAGAACGGTTCAATTCGGCCGATACCTCTCGGACAACGATTGTCGACGTACCTGTCGAAGAAACAACAACTCGACTCGATTTTCTTAGACAACTGACTGGACGGATACTCGGTCGTGAAAGCCGCTGACCTTTGGCTCTCATTGTTTTCCATATTTTCAATTTTGTTATCAGTCAGCTTGCAAAGGCCGGAATTACTAGACGATAACAATCTCTTTTTGAAAGGTTTCGTAAATCATGAACTGCTCGGAACGCTAGGCTTCATTGTCGCTGTTACACTCGCTTCAGCATCAAACTTGCACATTGAACTGAACAAACTCCAAGATGAAGTCGGCAAGCCTTTTTCAAGAGCCCGAAATTCATTGAAGAAATCGGTTTATACTTTGCTCCTGCTTTTCGGAGCAGCTGTGGTGTTGGTAGTTATCAAGCCAATGTTGCCAACGAACGGATATGGTGAATCAGTGGCCCTCCTTCATTCGGGCGCGATCGTAATCCTGTTCTTCAATCTTTCTGTTCTCTACCAACTCACTAAGGCTGTGTTCGCAATTCCGCCTGTTTCCTCGTTGAAGAAGGGCAATGGATCCACCCATTAGGAAGTTGTAGGTCGTCCATACGTGCGTGGCTCGCCCGCATCATCTGGTCGTCGCAATAAGTTGAGGATTGATGCGCTCGATTTTGATGTCTCTCGCCTTCGCCTGCCTTCTCTCCGCGCCCGCCGTGGCCGGCCCCCGCAACCAGGGTTACAAGCAGCTCAGCGGAGATGAAATCCGCGCGGCGTTTTCTGATCGCGCGTTCGCGCAACATGGAAAAGGGACGGCGCGCTTTACGAGTGACGGCCGCATCGAGGGCTCGAAGGAAGCGCGCGCGTGGAGCGTGGTCGCCGATACGCTGTGTCTCTCCGGCGCCGAGCAGACGTGTTTCGACGTCTGGCAGAAGGGCCGCGAGATTCAGATGTTTGGGGGCGAGAATGAGAGCGAGGGCTCGCTGACCGGCGTGTTGCAGTAGGGGCGCCTCTACCCTTCTCCCGCGCTGGCGGGAGAAGGTGGCATGCGAAGCATGACGGATGAGGGCTTTTCAACAAGAAACGCTTTTGCAATTGAAGCGCCCTCACCCCGGCTCAAGGCTTCGCCTTGAGCCCGCCCTCTCCCGCCCAGCGGGAGAGGGTTTTGCACACGACCATCACCCCTTGCGCGACGCCAAAAACGCCTCGTGCTTTTCCTTCAGCTCGCCCGACAGCGCGGCTGCAATCAGCGCGCGCGTTTCGTTCACGCCGTAGAGCGCCGCAAACGAGCCGAAGCGTGGGCCGCGGTCTTCGCCCAGCAGCACCTGATAGAGCATGTTGAACCATTCGTTCGACACGCCGGGCCGCTCGGGCGTTGCGGTCTTGGCCTTGAAATCCTGATAGCGCGGGATCGGTCGCGCGACATCGTAGAGGCCCGTCTGAATGTCCTCGGCGCTGGCGCCTTCGCCGAGCGCAGCTAGCATGGCGTCGAGCTTTTGCAGCGCATCGCGCTCGACATCGTCAGGCAGCCGATATGTTTTCGCAGGCCGCACGAAATCGCGGAAGTAAGCGACCGCATAACCCACTAGCGCATCCAATCGCGGATGGCTGTCGGGCGAAACGTCCGGCGCATAGCGGCGCAGAAACGCCCATAGCACAGAGCGATCTTCACTGTTGGCGACAGCTGCGAGGTTGAGCAGCATGGCGAAGGAGATTGCCGTGCCCGGCCCCGCATCGCCCGCCTGCCGCAGCAGCTCCGGCGCCGGCGGTTCGCCCGCATGGATGTGCCACACCGGATTGCCGAGACGGTTCTTCACATCCTGCCGCGGATATCCCGCGAGGAATTGCAGATATTCATCCACCGTGCGCGGTATGACGTCGAAGTGCAGACGCTTCGCCTCGCGCGGCTTCTGGTACATGAACAGCGATAGCGATTCCGGGCTCGCATACGTGAGCCAGTCTTCGATCGTCAGGCCGTTGCCCTTCGACTTCGAAATCTTCTGGCCCTTCTCGTCGAGAAAGAGCTCGTAGTTGAACCCTTCCGGCGCTGTGCCGCCGAGCGCGCGCACGATGTTGCCCGACAGTTTCACCGAGTCGATGAGATCCTTGCCGGCCATTTCATAATCGACGTTCAGCGCATACCAGCGCATCGCCCAATCGGGCTTCCACTGCAGCTTGACGTTACCACCCGTGACGGGCGTTTCGAACTTCTTAGCCGTCTCGGGGTCGGTCCACGAAATCGTGCCGGCCTTCGCGTCCATTGCATCGAGCGAGACCTGCATCACCACGCCAGTGTCGGGATGAATCGGCAGAAAGGGCGAATAGGTCGACGCGCGCTCTTCGCGCAGCGACGGCAGCATGATCGCCTGCACGGCGTCGAAACGCTCGAGCATATGCAGCAGCGCGGCGTCGAAACGGCCCGACGTGTAATATTCGGTCGAGGACGCAAACTCGTAATCGAAGCCGAAGCGATCGAGAAACGAGCGCAGCATGGCGTTGTTATGCGCGGCGAAGGAATCGAACTTGCCGAACGGATCGGGAATGCGCGTCAGCGGCTTGCCGAGATGCGCGCGCAGCATGTCGCCGTTGGGCACATTGTCGGGCACCTTGCGCAAGCCGTCCATGTCGTCGGAAAACGCCAGCAGGCGCGTCGCAATCTTGTCTTCGGTCAGCACGCGGAACGCATGGCGCACCATGGTCGTGCGCGCGACTTCGCCGAATGTCCCGATATGCGGCAGGCCCGACGGCCCGTAGCCGGTCTCGAACAACACGCTTTGCTGGCCCGTGCGCTTGACGCGCTCGACGAGTTTGCGCGCCTCCTCGAAGGGCCAGGCGGCTGCCTTGGTCGCGGCGTCGAGGAGTTCGGAAGACATGGGCTTAAAAACCTTTTGAGAGAGGGGCGCGCGGGCGCTCACCGCAAGGGGCGGCACAGTAGAAAGCGCTGGCCCGCCCGTCAAACATGCGTCAAATGCGGCGGTCAGGCCGGGTTGCGGAAATGTTTCGAGAGCTTCAGGCCCTGCGCCTGATAGTTCGAACTCAGGTCCGCGCCGTAGAGCATTTTTGGCAGCTCCGCCATTTTCTCGTAGACGAGGCGACCGACGATCTGCCCGTCTTCCAGAATGAAGGGCACATCGTGCGAGCGCACTTCGAGCACGGCGCGGGAGCCTGCGCCGCCCGCCTCAGCCGCGCCAAATCCCGGATCGAAAAAGCCCGCGTAATGCACGCGGAACTCGCCGACGAGCGGATCGAACGGCGTCATTTCCGCCGCATGGTCGGGCGGCACCCGCACGGCTTCCTTGGACGCGAGAATGTAGAATTCGCCGGGATCGAGCACGAGGTCGCCGCGCGCGTGGATCGGCTCCCAGAAATCGAGCACGTCATGGGCGGCGAGCCTGTCGATGTCGATCAGGCCGGTGTGGCGCTTGGCGCGGTATCCGATGAGGCTCGTGCCGCCAAAGCCCGACAGGTCGATCGACACGGCGACGCCGCCCTGGATCGAGGGCTCGGCGCTGGTGACGAGCTTCTCGCGCTCATGCAGCGCGACGTGGCCGGCATCATCAAGCCGGGCGTGGCCGTGGCGAAACCGCACCTGCGACAGGCGGGCGCCGGCGCGCGCGAGGATCGGGAAGGTGCGCGGCGAGATTTCGGCATAGAGCTTGCCCGTATAGCCGGCCTCGATCAGGTCGAACTCGCGCGAATGATCGGTGATGACGCGCGTGAACACGTCGATGCGGCCCGTCGAGCTTTTGGGGTTGGCGGCGGCGGCGATCTCGGGCGGCAGCGCCAGGCTCTCCATCAGCTCGGCGACATAGACGCAGCCGGTCTCCAGCACGGCGCCTTTCGACAAGTCGATCTCGTGCAGCGCGACATTCTCGATGCATTTGGCGACCGTGCGGCCAAGGCCCGGCAGGAAACTCGCGCGCATGCGCCACGCCCGCGCGCTGAGGCGCAGGTCGAGGCTGGCGGGCTGGATCTGGCCGGGCGCGAACGGCTGCTCGGGCAAGATGAGCCCCGCCCCGGCCATGGCCTCGATCTGATGGGCGGCCAGAATGCCGCGGCCGGAAAGATGGATGGACGCCAAGGCTGAGCGCTCCTCGCGAGAAACCTTCCCCGGCTCTAGCCGATCAGGACGCCATCGCCAAGAGAAACGGGACCGGGCGCACGCCCAATCCCCAAAAGGCGCTCAGGAGGGACAGCCGCTCAGCGGAAACGATAGGTCGCGCCCGCCAGAATGGAGGTTTCGCTCAACCGCCGAAGCCCCTTCACGCCGCCGCTGATCCCGGTGTTGGACATGGCGGAGGTCTGGACGAATTCGGCGTAACGATACTCGCTGAACGCCGCCCAGTTGCCGCTGAACTTGTAGACGACCCCCGCTCCCATCATCCCGCTCGGGCCAAGCAGGTCGCCCGACCACAAGGGCGCCGCGCCGGTCGCGGAAGCGGATGATGTCTTGGCGGCGCTGGTCCAGCCGCCACCGCCCGTCGCGTAAATCGCCACGGCCCCGAAATCATAGCCCAGACGCGCGCCCCTCGTGCCGCGGCTGTCGAACTGGCTGCCTCTGGCCGGCGTGCTGGTCGCATCGAGATAAAAGCCTGCGCCTCGATCCAGCTCGAGCGCATAGCCAGCGCCGCCAAGCCCCAACAGGAACGCGTCGATCCCGCGCTGATAGCTGACGTGCAAGCTGCCAAAGGCGGCGTCGGCGCCGAGATTCACTTGCAACCGCCGGACGACCTCGCTGTAACGGCTGAGCCGCTCCTGCGCCCAGGTGACGCCGCCATTCACGCCGACGTAGAACGCCGACGAGGCGCCGCCGCTTGCGGCCGGATCGAGCGGCGTTTCCGCGGCCAGAGAAGCCGATGAAAGGACGGCGATGTGCGCCGCCGCCAGACTGCGAATCACGGCCATGGAGCAACCCACTGAAAAGAATTAAGAAAAAATTTACCTTTAATGCGTTGGAATTTTACCCCATTCAGCAGGCACACAACAGTGACGGGCCCGACTTAGGACATGTCTTGTGGATTGACCGCGGTACGCCTGAGGCTTTAGGTTCGCGAAAGTGGTCCATTTGAGCCGATCGGCTTGCCGCCACTTAAAACAAAGGGCTAAAAGATCGGAGCCGCTTCGATGGCTTCGCGTTTGGCCCGTTCATATGAATTGAGGCTGCGCATGTCCGAAGAAACGCCCCAAAATCAAAAGACGTCCCAGCAGCCGCTTCGCACCGCGACGCGGCTGGTCCACGGCGGGACCATGCGATCCTCTTTCGGCGAGACATCCGAAGCGCTCTTCCTGACGCAGGGCTACGTCTACGACACGATGGAAGCCGCCGAGGCGCGCTTCAAGGGCGAGGCGCCGGGCTTTCTCTATTCGCGCTTTTCCAACCCGACCGTCGCCATGTTCGAGCGCCGCATGGCCGAGCTAGAAGGCGCGGAAGCCGCGCGCGCCACCGCGAGCGGCATGGCCGCCGTCACCGCCTCCGTGATGGGACAGGTGCAGGCCGGCGATCACATCGTCGCCGCCAAGGCGCTGTTTGGATCGTGCCGCTTCGTGGTCGAGGAATTGATGCCGCGTTTCGGCGTCGCCTGCACGCTGGTGGATGGCACAGATCTCGACCAATGGCGCGCCGCGATGCGTCCTGAAACGAAGGTTGTCTTTCTCGAGAGCCCGACCAATCCGCAGCTTGAGATCATCGACATCGCCGCCGTCGCCGAAATTGCGCATGCTGGCGGCGCAGCGCTCACGGTTGATAATGTGTTCGCGACGCCGCTGTTGCAAAGCCCGCTCGCGCTGGGCGCTGATTGCGTCGTCTATTCGGCGACCAAGCACATTGACGGACAGGGCCGGTGTCTGGGCGGCGTGATCCTTGGCTCCGAAGAATTCATCCAGCAGAAGGTCCACAATTTCCTGCGCCAGACCGGCCCGGCGCTGTCGCCCTTCAATGCATGGGTGATGCTGAAAAGCCTTGAGACGCTGCCGCTTCGCGTGCGCGAGCAGATGCGCTCGGCGGAGAAGATCGCCGATCATCTCGCAGGCAAAAAAGGCGTCGCGCGCGTGCTTTATCCGTCGCGCAAGGATCATCCGCAGCACGAACTCGCCATGCGGCAGATGAGCGGCGGCGGCACTGTCGTGGCGCTCGAACTTTCAGGTGGCAAGCAGGCGGCGTTCCGTTTTGCGAATGCGCTGGAGATCATGAAAATCTCCAACAATCTCGGCGACGCCAAGAGCCTCATCACGCATCCCGCAACCACGACGCATCAACGCCTGGCGCCAGAGGTCCGCGCTGGAATGGGCATCGGCGAAGGCTTGCTGCGCCTCTCGATCGGGCTCGAGGATGTGCTCGACCTTATCGACGACATGGACCGCGGATTGGCGGCGCTTTAACTCAGCACAGGGCGAGGCCGAGATCGCGCATGAAAGCGATCCCGGCCTCGATCTGCGCCTCGGTGATATATTCGTCAGGCTGATGGGCCTGGTCGATCGAGCCCGGGCCGCAGACAACCGTCGCGACGCCGCCTGCCTGGAAGCGCCCGCCTTCGGTCGCGAACGCGACTGCCTGCGTGCGGTTGGATTTCGTCAGGCGCAGCGCGAGCGTTTCGGCTTCCGATCCGGGCTCGGGCGCGAGGCCGGGCACTTCAACCTCCGTCACCGTGACGACATCGGCTTCCGGCGCGGTCTCGCGCAGGCGCGGCAGCAGGATGTCGCGCGCATAGGCGTCGAGCCGCGCGCGCGCCGCATCGAGCGGCACGCCGGGCAGCGCACGAAATTCCCAATGAAACGCGCATTCGCGCGCCAGAATGTTGCGCGCCGTCCCGCCCGCAATCGTGCCGACATGCACGGTCGAAACCGGCGGATCGAAACGCTCATTGGCGCCGCTCGCTGCGGCAATGTCCGCGCCGATGCGATAGAGTTCGTGCACGAGTTCGCAGGCGCCCTGCACGGCATTGGCGCCGAGCGCAGGCTTCGAGGAATGCGCCTCGCGTCCCGTCACGACCGTTCGGTAAGTAGCTACAGCCTTATGCGCATCGACGACCTGCATCATCGTCGGTTCGCCCACAATGACGGCGCGCGGGCGCGGCAGGTCGGCGCCGAAACGCGCGATCGTGTCGACAGGTCCGAGGCACGTGGTCTCTTCGTCATAGGAAATGAGAATGTGCAAAGGCGCCTGCAGCGGAAGCGTTTTCCATTCCGCCGCCATCGCCAGCACAATCGCCACAAAGCCCTTCATGTCGCAGGCGCCGCGGCCATAGACGCGGCCATTCTCGCGACGCATCGTGAACGGATGGCCCGTCCAGATCTGGCCCTCGACCGGCACCACATCCGAGTGTCCGGACAGAACGACCCCGCCATCGACCACTGGCCCGATGGTGGCGAACAGCGCGGCCTTGTCGCCGGTGGCGTTGGGCACGCGCAACGAGGCGATGCCGAGCCCGGCGAGATAGGCTTCCACCCATGCGATGAGATCGAGATTGCTCTTCGAGCTTTCCGTATCGAAGGCGATCAGCCGCGACAAGATGTCGGCTGCCTGCTCAAGGCCGATGTGCGGCGCGGGCGCTTGCATGTTCTTCGACTCGTCAGTTCAGCGTGCGAACGGCGAAAGGTGAATCGAGCGAGAAGGCCGGGATCTCGGCATCGAAGCCCACGCCTGAGGAATCCACCATGCGATAGGAGCCGACCATGATGCCCGACGGCGTGCTCAGCGGACACCCCGATGTGTAGCGAAACGATTCGCCGGGCTGTATGACAGGCTGTTCGCCGACAACGCCGGGGCCGCGCACCTCTTCCACGAGGCCGTTGCCATCGGTGATGAGCCAGTGGCGGGCGGTCAGTTGCACCGCCTCGCGGCCAAGATTGGTGATCTCGATCGTGTAGGCCCAGAAGAAGCGGCCTTCATCGGGCTCGGACCGCTCAGCCACGAACTGGGGCATGACGGTGACCTGGATCTCGCGGGTGACGGCGGTGTACATAGGCGCGAGTTTGCCCCAAAGACGGCTACTGCGTCGAGCCCTTCATTGAGGCATCGGCGCGAACGAGAGGGAGAGACATGAGCCAAGCCAGCATTTCGATCCGGCCGGCGCAGGAAGACGATGTCGCGGCTGCTTGCGCCCTGGTGCGCCGGTCCATCGCCGAACTCTGCACCGCAGATCATCACAACATGCGGGCGGTGGTGGACGGCCTGCTGATCAACAAGACGCAGGACAATATGAAGGCCTGGATCACGACGCCGGGCAGTTTCGTCTATGTCGCCGAGGCAGGCCCGGTGCTGGCGGGCGTCGGCGGACTCACGGGCGATGGCGAAATCTCGCTGCTTTACGTGGCGCCAGACTTCCGCTTCCAGGGCGTGAGCAAGGCCTTGCTGGCGACGCTGGAAGACAAGGCGCGCAGCCTCGGGCTGCCCAATTGCGCGCTGGTCTCCACCGACACGGCGCAGCGCTTTTTCGAGGCGCGCGGCTATGCGGGCTACGACACGGACGAGGACGATTTCGGCATGGACGCGACCTCTATGACCAAAGCGCTCTAGGGCTCGTCGATCTTGCGGGCGAGTCCGTGCCGCGTCTTCGGCCAATGGTGCGGGCGCTTCCATAGATCGTAGGCGGCGCGAAAAGCCGCCGCCGATGCGCACAGCCAATGCAGCGGCCGCAACAGCAACCACGGCGCACAGCTCCACAGGTTTGCGCGCGCGATGGCGACCATGGTCGGCAGGATGATCGAGACCACGCCGAGGCCGGCGAGCGCCGCCCACAGCCAGACGAGCGAGCGCCACGCGTCGCCATGCGCGTCGAGAAAATCTCCCGCGATCGTTTCATGCAGCACGTAAAGCGTGATCCAGAGTCCGATGGCGGGGCCCAGCGTGTTCGACGCCAGCAGCGCCAGCGCATGCATGGCGCGCGCGGGGCCGAGGTCGATGAGCAGCTGAAGCGGATGGCGCGTGTGCGTGAGGAAGGTTTGCATCCAGCCTTTCAGCCAGCGCCGCCGCTGCGGAAACCAGTCGTACAGGGTCGGCGGCGCTTCCTCGAAGGTGATCGAGCGCAGCGTTTGGCAGCGATAGCCCAGACGCGCGAGCCGCAAGCCGAGATCGGCGTCCTCGGTGACGTTCCACGCATCCCAGCCGCCGACCTCGCGCAACACGCGCGTTGCAAAATGGTTGGACGTGCCGCCCAGCGGCAAAGGTGCGCCGAGCCGAGCCATGCCGGGCAGAAGAACGTCGAATTGCGCCGCGTAATCGAGCGCGAAAAGCCGCGTCAGCCAGCTGTCCGTGCTGTTCTCGATTCTCAACTGCGCCTGCAGCGCAGCAAGCTTTGGCGACCCGGCATGGAAGCGCGCGGCCGCCTTGCGCAGCTGGTCCGGCTCCGGCCTGTCCTCGGCGTCGTAGATGACGAGACGTTCGCCGCGCGCCACCAGCAAGCCTATGTTCAACGCCCGCGGCTTGGTGCGCGGGGCACCGTCAGGCGCAACGATGATCCTGAAATGCGCGGGAAGCACTTGGAGCTCGAGCGCGGATCGCGTCACCAGGTCGTCGGCCTCGATGATGAAGATGACTTCGTGTTTGGCCGTGGGGTAATCGAGCGCCGCCATGGCGGCCACAAGTCGCGCCGCCACTTCGGATTCATCGTAGAGCGCGACGAGCACCGAATAGGTCGGCAGCTCGGCATCGCTCAAAGGCCGCACGGCGCGCGACGGCGCCAGCGCAAGCCCCGTCGCCACAATGCGCACGACGACGGCGACGCACATGATTGTCGCGACGAGCACAAACGCCACCGCCCAGACATGCAGGCCGAAGGCGAGCTCCGCGGGCAGCAGGATGCAGAGCGCCAGCGCCAGCAACTTCTGCGCGCCGCTGGCGCCTGATCGCGCGGAAAAATCCGGTCGCGCGAGAAGCAGCGCCTGGGCGCCCTCCTGCGCAATCTCATCGGCGAATTTCGTGAAGACCGCGCGTTCGAAATCCCTCGGCGTCGCCAGCGCAAGCTGCGCGTGGGCGAGTTCCGGCGTGATATGCGGCGCCAGCGCCGAGACGCCCGCGCCGCGCGGCGCCATCAGCCAGCGTCCATCCGCGAGCCGGCACACGCCCGTGCGAAGCGCGGCGCGCCAGTCGGCGCTCGCGTCGAGCTCGAGCGGGCCGCTGAGGAAATCCGCATCGAGGGAGATCGCGAGCCTTGCGTAATAATCCGTTTCGGGGACCCACCCCTCGGCGATCAGGAAATCGTCCACGCCGACGCCAAGTTCGCGCGCTTTTTCAACGGCCTCCTCGAGCCGGGGAAGCGGAAAATCGTAGCGAAGAAAATCGATCTCGTCTGGAAGCTTGCGCGTTGGCCCGCGTCCGCGCTTCAATGCGCGCGCAGCCTTGTACGAAATCGCAGGATTCATGAACACGCCTCAACTCACCCAACGCGACGCCCCCGCCGCACCATACCGGAAATGGGGCGCTTACTGTCAAGCTGTAGCCTGCATTGTCGTTTCGTTCTGGCTTTCGGCCGCCCCCGCCCTGGCGCAGAGCCCCATTCCAGGCTTCTGGGATCCGCAGCGGCGCGTCGAGCGGCCCGAGACCCCTGCCCCGCGCCTCCTGCGCTTCGTCACCGAGGATGATTACCCTCCCTTCAATTTCTCGCTGCCCGACGGATCGCTGACCGGCTTCAACGTCGAACTCGCCCGCGCGCTTTGCGAAGAGCTCAAGATCCCCTGCACGATCCAGCCGCGCCGGTGGGACACGCTGATTCCCGCCCTCACGGAAAACCGCGCCGACGCGGTCATCGCCTCGATGGCGAGCACGCCGGAGCGCCGCGCGGAAGTGGACTTCACCGCGCCCTATTACCGGACCCCCGGGCGTTTCGTAGCCGCCAAGGATGCGACGGACCTTGATGACGTCCGTCCTGAACCTCTGCGCGGCAAGGTTGTCGGCGTGCAGGCGGGGACAGCACACGAAGCCTTCCTGCGCGACATGTTCAAGGGCGCGGACATCAAGACATTCGACAGCCAGAACGCGCTGCGCGCCGCGCTGAAGGCGGGCGAGATTCCGCTGATGTTCGGCGATGGCGTGACGTTGTCGCTCTGGCTCAACGGCACGGATGCGGGCGGTTGCTGCGCGTTTCGCGGCGGGCCGTTTTTGAGCGAACGCTATTTCGGCGAAGGGGTGGGCATCGCGCTGCGCAAGGGCAATGGCGATTTGCGGCGTCTGCTGGAATACGGGTTGAAGCAACTCAACCAGCGCGGCGTATATGCCGACCTGTATCTGAAATATTTCCCGGTCGGGTTCTTCTGAAAAGTCACATGTAGCGCTGGATTTCCTTCGCCACGGTTTCGGGCGGCGATTGCAGGTTGAGCGCCGTGACGAAGCGGCCCTGCTTGTCCATAAGATAGATGATGGCCGAATGGTCCAGCGAATATTCGCCGTTCTCCTGCGGCTGTTTCTTCGAATAGACGCGATAGGCTTTCAGCGTCGCATCGATCTCAGGACGCAAGCCCGAGAGGCCCGAGATGCGCGGGTCGAAACTCGACAGATATTCCTTCAGCGCCGCGGGCGTATCGCGCTCGGGGTCAACCGTGATGAACAGCGCCGAGACGCGCTTGTCGGCAGGTAGGCGCTTCAGCACTTCCGACATGTCGAACAAGGTCGTCGGGCAGACATCCGGGCAATGCGTGTAGCCGAAGAACACGATCGAGGGCGCGCCGCGATAGGTCGCCTCGGTGACGCGCGCGCCGTTCTGGTCGGTCAACGTGAATGGGCCGCCGATGACCGACGCCCGCGCCTGTTCCCCGCCGCTGCTGACGATGAACGCGGCCGCGCCGATCAGCGCGACGAGGCCGAGCGCGAGGATCGCCAGCGGCAGGAGGAGCCGTTTCTGCTTCGCATTCATGGGCAAATTCGATCCCTCAGAAACAGCTCTGCAATGTCGCCAGAGTGTCGAAGAAAATCACCGGACCGAAGTGATACCACAGCAGCCCCGCCGCCGCCGCGAGCAGCGCGGCGCCGATCCCAGCCATCTGCCAAATCAGGCGCGCGACCTCGTGGTCGCTCTCGGCCGGCAGGGCGTCTGTGTGGATCTGGTCCGTCATGGCGGACAATATAGCGCCCCGCCCCGGCTTTTGCACGTGGCCTAATGTCGTCTCGCAACGAAGAAAGCCGGCGCCAGCGTGCCGAGGATCGTCAGCGCGATGAAGATGAAGGGGCCATGGATGGAGCCATGGTCAAGCATGTAGCCGATCGTGGGCGGCGCAATCAGCGCGCCGAGGTCGAGGCCCGAATAGACGAAGCCGAACACCTTGCCGGCCGAGCCGACCGGCGTCGCCGAGCGAACCAGCATGTCGCGCGAGGGAATGGTCATGCCGCCCAGAAAGCCGGTCGCCATCGCGACGATCAGCAGCACGGGCGCGGGCATGGGGACGAAGCCCATCGAGAGGCTGAGCAGCACCATCGGCACCAGCCCGAAGCCGATCACGCGGTCATGGTTCCGGGTGCGGTCGGCCAGGAAGCCGCCCGCCAGCGAACCCGTCGCATAGACGGTGAGATAGAAGGTCGTGACCGTGGTGGCAAAAGACAGCGACACGCCCTGCGTCTTGGGCAGCAGCGTCGGCAGATAATTCTGCAAGCCCGTGAAGGCCGCCGACAAAAGCGTGAAATACACGAAGGCCATAAGAATGGCGGGCGATGTGAACATCCGCAGGCTCGAGCCCTGGCTGAACTCATCGACCTTCTTTTTCTGCACGGGCAGCATGAGATCGGAACGATCCATCGCGACCAGCGCCGCGCAGATGAGCCCGGCGGCGCCGACGATCGACAAGGCCATCCGCCAATCGAACGTCGTGGACAGAAACACCAGCGTGACAGGCGCAGCCGCCCAGCCGAGCGTGCCGGTGACAGAGTGCACCGAATAGGCGCGCGCCATGCGCGAGGGCGTGATGCGGCCCGTCAGCACGGAATAATCCGCCGGGTGATAGACGCTGTTGCCGATGCCAGCCAGCAGCGCCAGCGCGAACAGCATCCACAGCGAAGGCGCAAAGCCCATCAGCATGATCGAGCCCGCGAGCAGCGCCATGCCGGCTGGCAGCACCACATGCGCGCCGATGCGATCGACGACGAAGCCGGCGACAACCTGAAACAGGCCCGAGCCCGCGAAGAACATCGACATCATCAGCCCAAGCTCGGTGTAATTAACGCCGAGGCTCTCGCGCATCATCGGAAAGAGCGGCGGCAGGACGAGCTGGTAAAAATGGCTGGTGAAATGCGCCGCCCCGACGACGCTGGTAATGCGCAGGTCGGTTGAAGGCTTGGCGATGGCGATGTCGGTCATGGCGGGTGAATGGGCGAGACCAGGACGTTCGTCAAGCGTAGCGCAAAGCAAAACCCCTCCCGCACTGCGGGAGGGGTTAGGGTGTGGGCGCTTAGCGCAGGATCTCAATCACTTCGCGGGTGTCGGGATCGACGAGCACCACTTCATCCTGAATGATGAAATAGCGCACCTCGCGCAGCTCCGGCGCGTCACGCCAGACCTCCTCCGGGAAGGTCTGCAGCGTCACGCGATCGGGCACTTCAATGCCCTGCCGAAGCTCGATGTTGAGGTCCTGACGGTTCACTGAGCCCGTGCGCGTCTTCAGCACGTCGCGCTTGACGAGATCGCGCTGCTTCGTGTCGAGCCGCACCATGTGGCTCGACCTGTGGGCGCCACCGCCGCCGCTGGAGATGACCTGCACGACCTTCTTGGTCTTGGGTTCGACGATGATGATTTCGTCACGCACGATCGTGTATTCGTAGCTGCGATAGCGCGGCGAAATCTGCACGATGTCGGCCGGCACCGGGCGCAGGCGCACGCTGTCGGGAATGCGGCCGCCGACATCGATATTGATGTTGACGTTGGTTTCGCGCGCGCCGCTTTCGCGGATCAGGCGGTCATGCACCTTCGTCGCCGACTGCTCGTCAACATCGAGTTCGCCACGCACCTGCACGTTGCCGCCACTCTGCGAGCCGGACGACGCGGAGCGGTTCTGGTCGGAACCGGTGCGCGTGCTGGACGCCGAGGTGTTGGTGGTCGTCGAGGATGACGACGACGCAGCGGACGGATTCTGGTTGTTGTTCTGCACCGCGCCTTCACGCGGATTGGACTGCGACGGCGCATTCTGCGTGGACGTCGACAGGCTGCGGTCGCGACTGGAGTCACGATCGCTGGACGAGGCGGACGACTTGTTGTCATTGCGCTCGTTGGAGCCGGACGCGCTCGTGCTGGAGCGGGCGCCGGAGTTCTGTTCCGAGCCGCTGCGCTGCGCCGAGCTCGACGAAGACGACGATGCGCCGCTCTTCTGGTCGCGCTCGCTGGACTGCGCGCTGGCGGGGCTGGACTTGTTGTCCTTCTCGTCGCGGCTGCTGGCCGCAGAGCTCTTGCCCGCAGGATTGCTGGCGGAAGGATTGCTCGCCGAAGAGCTGCTGCTCGACGGGTTGCTGGACGAGGACGCGGCCTTGGCCTTCTCCTCGTTGTTTTCGCGACCGGCGGCGGAGCGTTCCTGCCCGCGTTCGCTGGCGTTGCGCGTGGCGCCTTCGCGGCCCGCGCCTTCCGAAGCGCGCTGGCCCTGCGTCGAGCGCTCCTCGCTACGGACCGCAGCCGCGCCGCTGCGCTCGGTCGATGAAGATGAAGATGAAGATGAAGAAGCCCCCGGCGACGCGCCGGCGGCGGGATTACGCTCCTGCGCGACAGCGCCGGCGATGCTCAAGGACAGCGCCGCAAGCGCGACGCCTGTGAGAAGTTGGTTACGCATGTGTTGCGACCTCCGTCTGAGAGGAGAGCGCGCCATAGCGTGGGCGCTCTCGAAGCCAGTCCCAACTTGCGCGCCTCGCTCCGGTTCCGCAGACAAGCTGCGGGGCCTCGCTTAAAACACCCGCGGGGGCCACTTGAACATGAGCATGGTGAACGGCTATGATGCCGGTGCAGCCAAGGCCGCGTCGCGGGCGTAGTTCAATGGTAGAACGGAAGCTTCCCAAGCTTCATACGAGGGTTCGATTCCCTTCGCCCGCTCCAAAACTCCCTATGCATTTTGAAGAATTGTTCAGCCGGGTTCGACGCGAGCCCTTGCGACAGCCATACTTGACAGTTCGCATGCGCAGGCGCGACCGTTCCTGATCGTGTATTTCGAGGAGCAATTGCATGAGGGTTGCATCCATGCGCTGGGCGGCTTTCGCGGCCTTTGTCTCGGCGACCCTTCTCCTCCCCCGGGCTCATGCTCAGACAGTCACGATGGCGTCGGTCGGCTCCGCGAGCGCCTCGCTCTGGCCCGTTTTCGTCGGCCTTCAAAACGGCTTCTTCGCCGCTGAAGGCATCAATGTCGATCTGGTGTTCGTCCCCTCCAATGCTGGGCTGGCCCAGCAGGTCGCGGCCGGCTCGATCGACGTCGGCCTGAACTCCGGCCTCGTCGGGCCCATTCAGGCCATCGACAAAGGCGCGCCTGTCGCGATCGTCCGGCTCGAAATCACTCCCGCGCCCTTTATCCTCATGGGCAAGCCGGACGCTGCTAATGTGGCGGCGCTGAAAGGCAAGCGGATCAGCGTCGGGGGCGCCAAGGACATCACGCGCATTCTCACCGACCGCATGCTGCGCGCCGCCGGCGTCGATCCGGCATCTGTCGATTATAGCTACGCAGGCGCCACGCCGGCGCGGGTCGCGGCGCTGAAGTCAGGCGCGGTCGACGCCGCCATCGTCCTGCCGCCCTACAATTACTACACGGAGGAGGAAGGCTATCGCACATTGGGCCTGACAAAGGACGTCGCCCCCGACATGCCTTTCGCAGGATCGGTCGTGAACACCAAATGGGCCGCCGCCAACAAGGACGCCGTTGCCAAGATCCTCACCGTCAACGACAAGAGCGTCGCCTGGCTCTACGATCCGAAGAATCGTGACCGGGCCATCGCGATTCTGATGGACGCCAGCAAAGGGCAGAAGCGCGATGTCGAGAAAGCCTATGACTTCATGGTCGAGGGTCGCTTCTTCGAGCCGACCAGTGTGATCTCGCGCAAGAAACTCGACAGCGTCGTGAATGCGCTCGTCGAAATCGGCGATCTCGAAAAGCCCGTTCCCTTCGACAAACTGGTTCTTCCGGGTTCCAGCGCCAGCGACTGAAAAACCAACCTACGTCTTCAGAAAACCAGGAGGCCATCGTGCCCTTTCATCCCGACATTGCGCCGATGCCGTCCGACATCAAGAACGCCCTCGCGCCGAATGGCGTCCTGCGCGCTGCGATCAACATGTCGAACTTCCTGCTCGTCTCCGAGCGGACTGCGGACGGCGGGCCGGCCGGCGTCTCGCCCGACATGGCCGCCGCGATTGCGCAAAGTCTGGGGCTGAAGATCGAATATCTCCCCTACCCCAATCCCGGCGCGCTGGCCGATCGCGCTGGCGCGGATGAATGGGACATCGCCCTCATCGGCGCCGAGCCGCAGCGTGCGGAGTCGATTGCTTTCACATCCGCCTATTCGGAAATCGAGGCGACGTATCTCATTCCCGCAGGCTCCGATATCCAGCGCATCGAAGAAGTCGACGTGAAGGGCCGCCGCATCGTGGTGGCGGAGCGAACCGCCTACGGGCTTTGGCTCGATCGCAACATCAAGAACGCGGAGCTCGTTCCGGCCAAGGGCATGGATGCGAGCTTCGACATGTTCGCCGCCGGCGGTTTCGACGCGCTTGCGGGCTTGCGCGCGCGCCTGATGGGCGATGTCGAAAACCTCCCCGGCAAGCGCCTGCTCGAAGGCCGCTTCATGACCGTGCAGCAAGCCATCGGCGTGCCCAAAGCCAAACAGATCGCCGCGCCATGGCTCGAGACTTTCGTGCAGGCCGCGCGCAAGCAAGGCTTCGTCGCGGAGCTGATCGAGAAGTTCGGCGTGAAGGGCCTTAGTGTCGCGAGTGGGATGTGACGAAGCACGCGACGGCTGCGTCACTCACCTTCAAAAATTGACAGTCACCACCACAGTATCCTGATACGTGCCGGGCGCAGGCGTGCTCTGTACGGGGATCCGTCCATACACCGGGAAGGTGGTGGATGTCGCCGATCCCGTGCCCGATGCGGTGTTGGTATCCTTGGTGGCGCCCCATGGCAGGGTTCGGGTTGTGTCGCGATACAGGCCGTAGGTGATGGTTTGTCCGGCGAGGCTCATCTTGCGTTGCGTCGGATCTGTCGCGGCGGTCGTACCGCCGTCGAGGGCGATCCAGTAGGGCGCGTTTGCCGTGCAGGTCACGAAGATGTTGCTCTGCGCATCGACAAGCGTCTGGATCACGCTTTGCGGTGGAAAGACGAGATTTGTTGCGGAGACGGCGCAATTCGCCGTGACGGTTCCGGTGACCTGAAACGTGCTGACGGTGATCTTCTTTGTCAGGGATGAGCAGGCAGGCGTACTTCCGGAAAAATTGTTCCAGAAGACATTCGGGGTGATCGTATCCAGATAGCCGCCGACAGGCGTCGTCGTCTGCGCCGCTGCAATGCGACCGTAGACGGGCACGGCGATCGACGGCGTCGCAGCGGTCAGAACGTAACGAGGAAGACTGGCTTGCACGTTCGCCCAGCGCGTGCCCCGAGCTGAATCCGTGTAGAGATCGTAGGACAGTCTGTTTGTCCCCGAAGCCATCTTGCGCGGCGCCCCAGTCGCATTGGCGCCGTCGTTCATCCCCATGCACACCACCACGTTGGCGTTCGTGCTGCTGCCGAAATTCGAACATGAGATCGTCGCCGTACCGGCGCTGTCGACCGATGCGCCCGAGAGAACATCGATGTTCGTTCCAAATGCGACCGCCGAAAAGGTGACCGAACAACTCGGCACGGCAAGCGCCTTTTCCTCGCTCGCGATCAGGCCAAGGCTCGCCAATGCGATGACGATCGAGATCCGGAACCCGTTCATTGACACACCACTCCCTTCACGAGCCCTTGTCGTCCATCCTCCGGTTCGTAATCGAACGAGGCGCGGCAATCGCGATCGCCGAGATCGAGCAGCGCGACGTTTGTCCGCGCGAGATCGCGGATGTAGGCGCGGCCGTCGTAGCCGACCAGGAATGAGTCGGATTGTCCTTCGATGCGGCCGCGCGATCCGACGCTGAGCGGCTTGCCCGAAGCATCCTTGAAAATAACGATGGCCGAGCGGCTCTTCTTTTGCTCGCCGAAGCGGACATAAACGCCACTCTTGTCGCGCGGCGCCACCGTTTCACTCGTGCTTGTCGCATCGAAGGCGACGGGCATTTGGCTCGCGTCGATGCCGACGCTGTTGCTTTCCCATGTGCGCAGATTTGAAACGAGATAACGCCCCGAACGGCCCGTGACTCCAACCACCCTGTTGTCCTGCGTGATCGGAACGCCCGGCGCACCGGCGTCGACCACCGCGAAACCTGATGTGATTTTGTTGCCGAACGTCGGCGCCCCGCCGACGAAAGCGATGGAGCCATCGAACTGGCCCGTAACCGACGTGTTGTATTTGCTTTGCACGGCGGACGCCTGAAGCTGGCCGACCGACGTCCGATAGCTGCCATCGGCCTCGCCGAATGTGTTTTGACCGCCCGCTCCGCCGCGCAGGCGCCAGCCGCCTGTGTTGTCGATCGGCTCCTGGTTCTTGGCGATATCGGCCGTCAGCGCGCCGCCATTCTGGCGGTCGGCGAGCGCGCCCACAGTCGCATTGACGCCCGAGGAAAGCGCAAACGAAATGCCGGCCGTGATGCCGAAATTCCTGGTCGTTCCAAAATCGCCGTAGGCGGTCGTGTAGAAGGTCGCCTGTTTCCACGGAAGCGTGCGCGTGAAAGACGCCGTAAGGAGACGCGAAACCGTGCAGTCCTGCTGCACGAGATTGACTGCGCCAAAACTGATGCTCGACTTGCCGTCGAAAAGCGGCGTTGCGACCGAGATCCGGTCGAGAGCGCGCGGCGGGCGCGGACTTACGTAAGTGTTGATCGCGCCAATAGGGACTGTGCCGTAGGCACTCGTCTGCGTCAGCGCGGGATTGTAATTATAGTTCGCGGTCACTGACGCGAGATCGTTGTAATTGCCGAGCGCGCGCTGCGTGCCGATGCTGAAGGTCATATCGCCCCACTGCACCTGATAGTCGGCGTAGATCTGCCCGCCCGATCCGCCCGGCGCATGGCTCGCCGCGAGGCCGACATTGGCGGTGCCGAAATTGCCGAGGCCGACCAACGCGCCGCCGCCAAGGTTGACGAGACCGGCGCCGGCTTCGGCGTGCGTTTCAAGCGTCAGCCATCGGCTGAAGCCATAACGATACGTGGTCGATGCAATGGGCTTTTCGAAATAATCATTCGAGAGCGCGCCGTAATTGCGCCGCGCAAGACCAGCCTCGAGCGAAAAATCCGACAGGCCGGGCGCCAGCATGTTGGCGGTATTGAACAATGTGAGCGGCGTCTCGAACGTGCGGCCCGTGGCGTCGCGGATGAGCACACGCGCGTCGCCGCCGGCGCCCAGCACCGGCAGGTTGGTGACGCTGAACGGGCCCGCGCCGACGGGTTGCGAGTAGGTCTTCAGTCCATTCACGATGACATCGACAGTGGATGGCGCCGCCGCGGTTCCGGAAATCACCGGAAGCGGGCGCGTCACAATGTCCGAGCGCAAGGTGTAATCGCGCGCCATCTGGAAGCCGGCCATACGAATTGGCCGCGACCACGCCGTCCCGCCAGACAATGTGTCGCCCGCGCGATACGTAATGGCCGTTTCCGGACTCGCGAATGTATAGTTTGTATCGAGGCGCAGCACGCTCGTGTCATTGTCGATGAGCGTCTTGCCGAGCACGCCGGTCTGCTGGAACAATCCGTAGTCGCTGAAGACGCGCGCATCGAGCCATGCATTGGTGCCGGTGAACTGGATCTGACCCATGTTCATGTCGCGGATCGTGCCGCCGAAGAGTGAGTAATTCAGGCTCGCGCCGAAGTCCGCCCGTGGGGTCACGCGCGCGGGTCCGTTCAAGGCGTTGTAGACCTTCGGCAGACGCTGGTCGTCGGCCAAAGTATACTCCATGCGCTGCGCGCTTTCGTTATAGCGATAGGTCACGCCGAGCCGGTCGAGAAAAACCATCTCGTCCGGCTCGCCGGGCGGCGTCCTGATTCCAATTTCTTCGAGATCGCTTCTCTTCGCGGAGAAACGGTCGCTTGCCACATCATGAACGAACGGCTCGAAGAGCTGAGTTGGTTCGTCGTTGATGATGACTTCGAGTTGCAGTTTTCGTGGCCCGTCCAACGCGTTCGCCGCTGGCGCAATCGGCGGTAAAGCCGCTTGCGCCATGGCCGGCGTTCTCGCCAACATCATGCCCGCCAGCATCACGAGAATGATGCAGGCAAGTTGACGTTTATTGAGAGATTGACGCATTGATGCGTCCCGCGTCGCTGTCTGCGGAGATGGCGCCGGAGGCGCCGCCGGGCAATTCCCATTTCTTCGACGAATGTCCGAGCACATAGCCGGCAAGACCCGGCACGAGAGTCGTCGAGCCGACTTTCAGCGCGCTGATGCGCAGATGCTTGTCGCCCGCATTGGTGGCGACCAGCATGCGCTTGCCTTTCTCGCTGCGCACCGTCCAGGTGAGACGCGGCTGCGCCGCCTCGCCTGAAAGGAAGAACACCGGGATCGTGTAGCGCAGCGCGACATTCACACCGAGATTGCGCACGCGATTGGCGTCAGGAATTTCATCGATCACGAGCCGATACGATTCCTCTCCCTTCAGCGGCGACCTGCTGGTTCTGAGAATGCGGACCGTGGCCGCCGCGCCTTGCGGCACGGCAGCGACGGGCGGCGTTGCGACGACTTCGTCCGTCTCCGCATAATCATCGGCCCCATTGGTGAGGGACCATTTGAAAATGCGGACCTGGACATTCACCGTGCGCGCGGCGTCGTTCTTGATCGTGAACGACGTCGAGTTGCCCGGCTCCATCACGTCGGCGCGGATCGGCGACACCGAAATCGATGCCGCAGCCGCTGGTTTTACGCCTGGCAAAATCAAGACAAGCGTCATCAATGCCGCCGGGAGCCCGGCGGGCGGAAAAGTAAAGCCCATGAGATCCTCGTTTGTGAGTGAGCCGCGCTGGCCGGCGTCAGAAGTCGACGTTGAGGGTCAGCGTGTCGGTGTAGTTCCCGAGCGGCAGCGACGAAAGCCATGATGTGGAGGGGATGCGGAACACGAACGGGATCGTCACCCCGGCGCCCGTGCCGGTGCCCGTGAAGCCTGTCGTGATCAAGGTCGAACCGAGGGTCTTCTGCGTGCCGCCCGTGGTCGCCAAGACGAGGTAGGGAATTTGGCTTGTGCCGTTCTTCATGTTGAAGCCGTTCGTCGTCGTCATGTGAAGGTCGTACGGCGTTGTGGTCGTGCAGGTGACGACGGCTGATGCAGTGACGTCAGCGGGGGCTGCCGAAGTGCCGGGCGTCGCCGTGAAGGTGATCGGGCCCGCGATATCGGTGGCAATCTTGCAGCCGGCAGTCACCTGCACCTGGACAGTAAAATTCGTGCCTACCGTTGTTCCTGCGAGCGCGGCCGACGACACTGAGCAGAGGGCCGACAAAACTAGAAATGATCGACGTAACATAAGTCTAACTCCTGTCATTCATTGACAGATTTACATATGAATCCGCATCGACTCCGATTCCTTAACGCCGGGGTTAATAATGTAAAATGTGAATTGGCGCGGATTTAAACTAGGCGCCATGGTTAAGCGCCGGTTAATTTGGCCAAGAATACTATTTTGAGATTTATCGCCTATAATAAAGGCACGAAAGAGCTTTTTTCAGTCATGACAACGGTTTAGCTAAATTTTTAACGGCCAGAGGGGGTCAGCGTGAGCATTGCAATAAATCGTTCAACATCTTTGGCCTGTCGTCTTCCGCACGGCTGATGAAACGTTTGGGCTAAATATTCAGTTGGGCTTCCAAGGCTGTAGAGACAGGGACATTCTGGCGTCCTGCAAAGCCTGAGTCGTTGGGAATATCGCGGAAGCGCTGACGCTCAATCGTGCACAATTGATGCGGGGGTCAGGGCCGTGAATGTGTTGCGCACAACATGCTGCATCATGGGCGGCGGTCCCGCTGGCGTCATGGCCGGGTACCTTCTTGCACGTGCCGGCATCGATGTTCTCGTGCTGGAGAAGCACAAGGATTTCCTCCGCGATTTTCGGGGCGACACGATCCATCCCTCAACGCTGCAGGTCATGTCGGAACTGGGCCTCCTCGAGGCGCTTCTGGAGCGGCCTCACAGCCGGGTCGAAACCATCGACGGCGTCATTGGCCGCGATCGAGTCCGGATCGCCGACTTCCGGCGATTGTCCACACGGTGCAAATTCGTCGCCTTCATGCCGCAATGGGACTTTCTCGACTTTCTGGCGGATCAGGGAAAGCGCTGGCCCGGATTCCATTTGAAAATGGAGGCGATAGCGACGGGCCTGCGAAACGGCGGAGGGTCGGTGACGGGCGTGATCGGCCATGCTCCGGATGGCCCTTTCGAGGTCGCAGCCGACCTCGTCATCGCGGCTGACGGGCGCCACTCGGTGTTGCGCCACGCGGCGGGGCTCGTCGTCGAGGAGCTGGGCGCGCCCATGGATGTCTTCTGGCTGCGACTCGCCAAGGCGCCAGGCGAGCAGTCTGAAAGCCTCGGGCGGATCGGCGCCGGGACCATGTTCGTGATGATCGATCGCGGCGATTACTGGCAATGCGCGATGGTGATCGCCAAAGGCTCGGCGGACAAGATCCGCGCGCAGGGGCTTCCGGCTTTCATCGATCTTCTGGCCCGCGCTGCCGCGATGGATCGCAGCCGCTTCGACGAGATCAAGAGCTTCGACGATGTCAAACTCCTGAGCGTGGCGATCGACCGCCTCTGGAAGTGGGCCCGGCCCGGCCTTCTTTGCATCGGCGACGCCGCGCACGCCATGTCGCCGATTGGCGGCGTGGGCATCAATCTCGCGATCCAGGACGCCGTGGCCGCGGCCAATCTGCTGGCTGACAGCCTGCGGCGCGGAGCGCCTTCGCTCGCAGAGCTCGAAGGCGTGCAAAGGCGGCGCGCCTTTCCGACGCGCGCCACGCAATCCTTGCAGATCGCCATTCAAAACAGGGTGATCTTGCCGGCGCTGTCGCGCGGCACGGAGCCTCGCGCGCCTTGGTATATTCGCATGCTCTCCCACACGCCGTTTCTGCGCGACCTGCCGGCGCGGCTCATCGGGCTCGGCTTTCGTCCGGAGCATGTTGCGCTGAGCCTGCCGCCGACGCCGAAAGATGGCGGCGCTTGATGGGCGACATGCGACACGTCTTTGCCCTCGTGCTGTGCGCCATGTGCGTCGCTGGCCCCGCCGCGGCGCAGGAACCGTTTTACGCAGGCAAGACGATCAGGATCATTGTCGGCTACGAGACCGGTGGAACGGCGGATGCCGACCCGCGCGTCATGGCGCGACATGTTGGCCCGCTTGTGCCGGGGCCAGGCAACGCATTCGACGCCTATGCCCGGCTTCTCGCGCAGCATTTCGGGCGCTTCATTCCCGGGGCGCCCTCCGTCATCGTGCAGAACCTGCCCGGCGCCGGCGGCCTTCGGGCGACGTCCTATCTGGCGCAGGCCGCTCCCAGGGATGGGTTAACGCTCGTCATGCCCGCGCCGGCGAACGTGACGGAGCCGTTGCTCAATCCAGCTGCGGCGCAGTATGATTCACGATTGTTCGGCTGGATCGGCAGCATGAACCGCGAGGTCGGAACTTGCGCGTTCTGGAATCCGGCGATTCAAACGCTGGACGATTTGAAAACGCGCAAGACGATCCTCGGCGGCACGGGGCCGGCCGCGTCATCCACATTGGAAGCGCGTGCCCTGGCGCGGTTGCTGGGGCTGAAGTTCGATATCGTGCTCGGCTATCCCAATCTTCTCGACATCCGCCACCCTGCAGAGCGCGGTGAAGTCGATGGCTTCTGCGGGCTTCTTGTCTCGTCGCTCGGACCGAGCGCGCGCGTCGACATGGCGGCGGGCAAGTTCCGTATCCTTCTGCAAACGGGGCTGCAAACGCATCGCGAGCTCGATGGGCTCGTGCCTACGGCGATCGATCTCGCGCCCGATCAGCAAGCGCGCGACATTCTTGCGCTGACCTTCGGCCCATGGGAATTCGGCAAGGCGCTGGCCGCACCGCCAGGCACGCCTGCGGACCGGCTCGAGACGTTACGCAACGCCTTCAAGGCGGCTGTGGACGATTCCGAATTTCTCACTGCGGCCGCGCGCGGGGGCATCGAGATCAATCCGGTTGACGATCGGGAAATATCGCAACTGATCGGCTCGTTCTACGCCCTGCCCGCCGCCACGATCGAGCGCGCACGCAGCATTCTGGCTCCGCAGGATTGACGCTCAGTCGGGATCAAGCTCGCCGCGCAGCAGCAGCGGAAAATTCATGTTCGAGAATTTCGTGTCGAGGTGTTCGATCTCCAGATGATGCATCGGGAGCGCTGGCTTGTAGACCGAGAAGGTTTTCAAAAGGCCCAGCGTTGCAGCGCTTTCGAGCGGCGAGATGAACGAGCAATCCATGTCGAGAAAGTGCTTCGCGCTGGACCACATGTCGAACTGCTCGGCGCTCAGCGCGAAGAAGCCGGAATGCGGGTTTTGTGCGCGCAAGAATTTCACGACCCCGGATGCGTCACGCTGCACGAGTAGATTTTCTGTTTCGGGCACAAAGGCGAAAAGCCGCGACATCAGCCCGATGCGCAGGTCGCCGTCTATGTAGGTCTTGGGCCGCAGCGCGGCGGCGTTGACCTCGTAACGATTGGGCTGCAACACCCAGCCCGCGCCGAAGCTTTTCTGAAAGGCGCCGAGCTTGCCGAAGAAGTTTGCATCATGAGGCAGCACGTCTTCTTCCGAATAGACGTACCAGTCATATTGCGCCTTCCGCTGCGCCATCACGCGCTGCGCCATGAACGGCAGCATGCGGGGTTGGTCGAGCGAACAGGTCAGCTTCTCCACGCCGAGCCGCGTGAGCAACGCGTCATCCAGCAGGTGATCGTCGCCATTCACCACCACGGCCATGTCGAGCGTGTTGAGCGCGGGCGCGTTGAGTTCGAATTTCCTGTGCTCGACGTTGAGCGACGCGGTCTCGCCGAAATGCGCGCGCCAGGCCAGCAACACGCGCGCAATCGACTGGCGGCGCGCCTCGCGCTGCTCAGCGTTGGTCGATGAATAATTCGATTTGGACTCAGCCTTGAAATAATGGGCGAAGACGACGAGCGCCCGCATCGATAACTCCGCAAAAAATCGGCAAAAAATGAATCAACTAAACGCTGAGCCATAACATGCGCGCAAGCGCGCATCAAAATTCAGGAATGGCGCCTGTCAGGCGGCTGCAATCGTTCGATCTCGATGATATCGACGCGGTCGGCGTGGTCCTGCCAGCAGCCGACCTTCTCGTGCGCGCAAAATAACGCGCAGGCCTCGGTACGCGCTTGCCCAGCGTCCACGGCCTCGAGGCTGATGACATGCTGCAGCACGCAGCCTGCGTGGCCCGTGTCGTTGCAGACGTCTTTCAGGAAGCGGACCTCGAAATGCGCCATTGCGTTTCTCCCGGCGTTGCGCCAGCACGGCGCGGCTCGAGCGCGCCCAAGGCGTCACCGGACAGCACCGGCACGCGGCGCTCTCCCCCGGCTGCGCCTTCCAGAATGCGCTTGGCCAGCGCCTCACGCGTGGTGCGAATGTCGTTCTCGTCGTCAAGGCGCGCAAAGGCCAGCGCCGACCAGGATGCGTCGAACGCCTTGCGCATGAGCGCGATCACGTCGGGCTCGAAGATAGCCGCGGCCTCGCGATCATCCGGGCGCACCCCGTCGGCCATTAACATCACTCCACCCTATTGGTTTCCTGAACGAAACCTTGCGAACTGCCGCTCGTTCCGGCCTTGATCTCTCACAAAGACATGAGAGATTTATGACCGGGCTGGCGCTTCTGACAAAAAAGGAAACATGATCCGCTTCTTCACGCGCATGGCGACGCTCACGGCGGGCCTGGTCTTGCTCGCGCCGGGCGCGACCGCACAGGGGGCGCAGGAATCCCTGCGCGAGGCTCTCTGCCGGCTGGTCGAGAATTCCGCCATGCGAGAGAAGCTGCCCATCGGCTTTTTCACCAAGCTCATCTTCAAGGAAAGCGCCTTCCGCCCGCATGTGGTCAGTCCGGCGGGCGCTCAGGGCGTGGCGCAATTCATGCCCGGCACCGCGGCCGAGCGCGGCCTTGCCGATCCGTTCGATCCCGAACAGGCGATCCCGGCTTCCGCCCGGCTGCTCGCTGATTTGCGCGTGCGGTTCGGCAATCTCGGACTGGCGGCGGCGGCCTACAATGGCGGCCCGAACCGCGTCGCGGCGTTCAAGGACAAGAAGGGCGGCCTCGCGGCAGAGACGCGCGACTATGTCGCCGCAATCACCGGCGCCACGGCTGAAGACTGGGCCGCCGGCAAGAGCGATGACGATCTGGCGCACGAGCATGACGCGAGATGCCTCACCGTGGTCGCCGCGCTTGGGCGCAATGGTTTCGACAGGGCCGCCGATACGCTCGTCGCCGCCGTCTTCGCGCCCTGGGGCGTGCAGCTCGCCGGCAATTTCAGCCGCGCGCTGGCGCTGGCGAGTTTCCGGCGCAATCTGGCGAGCGTCGCCTCGGCGATTGGCGAGCAGCAGCCGATGATCATCGGCACGCGATGGCGCACCCGTGGCACGCGTCCGTTCTATCGGGTTCGCGTGCCCGCGCAGACGCGACAGGCGGCGAACGAGATGTGTGACCGCATCCGCGCCAAAGGCGGCGCCTGCGCGGTGCTGAAGAGTTAGGTCGGCGCGCCGCCGAAGGGGAAGCGTCCGGCGGCCTCCCACGGGCCGCCGCGATAATGCCAGAGCTCCAGTCCCTCGATGGTGAAATCGAACGGCGCGAACACGGATTGCAGCGCGTCATAGGTCTGGCGCGCGTGGGTCGGCGTGACTTTGTTCTGCACGGTGACGTGCGGGTTGAAGCGCTGTTTGTCCTGAGGCGTCAAGGCTTCCGCCCAGCTCTGCGCAATGCCGGCGCGCAGCGCGAGCAGCGGCGGCGCTTCGATCAGAATAGCCACGCCCGCGCCCAGAAACCGCAAGCCGCTGGCGCGCGCCTCAAACGGCTCGGCCTGCCAGCATCGCTCGGCAAGTTCGTCCTCGAGCTCGGCAAGTTGCGCGCCTGGCAGCGCATGAAACAAAGTCAGATGCGCAGGAGTCTTGTTGCGCGCTGGCGGAAAGTAAGCCCGGCGCATGACCTCGAAGCGTGACGCTGCGTCAGGCTCCAGGAGAGCCGTCACGATGAGCGGCGCTGCGGCCTTGTCGCCTCTGGTTTCGCGCCTGTAGAAATCGTTCATGCTGCGCCTGAGCTCTGGTTTCCGATCAAAATATCTCAATGTTGGGGTGAAGGCTCCAGAAGCATATTGCTCTTCGCGCAAAAGCTGACAGGATGCCCCACCAAACGGGATATATGATCCTTAAAAACGGGAGGACGACACTTGGCCAAACGCATCGAACTCAATGTCGATGGCAAGGCGCATACGATTGATGCGGATCCGGATATGCCGCTCCTCTATGCCTTGCGCGACGACCTCGGACTGAAGAACCCCAAGTTTGGCTGCGGCCTCGCCCAGTGCGGCGCCTGCACCGTGCTGATCGACGGACAGCCCGTCCGCTCGTGCTCCATGCCCGTCGATTCGATCGGCAAGGGCAAGATCACGACCATGGGCGGCCTCAACGCCAACGGCAAGCCGCACAAGGTCCAGCAGGCCTTCATCGATGAGCAGGTCCCGCAATGCGGCTACTGCATGAACGGCTGGATCATGACCACCGTTTCGCTTCTCGAAAAAACCCCGAAGCCGACCGACGCCCAGATCGAGGATGCGCTCACCGGCCTGAAGTGCCGCTGCGCGACCCATGCTTCGATCATGCGCGCCGTGCGCCGCGCCGCCACGGCGTAAGAAGGGGAACCCCATGAACAGCCACATCAATCGCCGACATTTTCTCGGCAGCGCCGGCGCGCTGACGGTTTCCGTCCTGCTGCCGGGCCAGCTCGCGCAGGCCGCGACCTTCGGCGCCGACAAGCGCCCGCCGCTCGACCCCAAGAAACTCGCTTCCTACATCTCCATTCGCGCTGACGGCTCCGCCATCGCGTATTTCGGCAAGATGGACATGGGCCAGGGCACCGACGTCGGCGTCGCCCAGATGGTCGCCGAAGAGCTCGATCTTCCGGCCGACAAAGTCATCGTGCTCGCGGGCGATTCCGGCACCAGCCTCAACCAGGGCGGCGCATCCGGCTCGACGGGCGTCTCGCATGGCGGCGCGACGCTGCGCAACGCCGCAGCCGAAGCGCGCTACGTGTTGCTCGAACTCGCGTCGAAGCAGCTCGAAGTTCCGATGGAGGATCTCTCCACCGCCAACGGCGTGATCACGTCGAAGAGCAACCCCGCCAAGAAGACCACCTATGGCGAGTTGATCGGCGGTCGCTGGTTTGAAACGGAAGTCGAGTGGAACGGCAAGGTCGGCAACGATCTCTCCATGAAGACCCGCGCCAAGCTGAAGGACCCGAAGGACTACAAGGTCTACGGCACCTCGCAGCCCCGCCGCGACGTCGAATGGAAACTGCTCGGCACGAGCGATTACGTAACCGACATCAAGCTCCCGGGCATGCTGCATGCCCGCACGATCCTGCCGACAGTCGCCGGCTCCGTGCCGACCGCCGTCGACGAAGCCTCGATCAAGGACATCCCTGGCGCGAAAGTGATCTGGGACAAGGGACTTCTCGGCGTTGTCGCGCCGAAGGAATGGGACGCCATCAAGGCTTCGCGCCAGCTGAAGGTGACCTGGTCTGTCGTCAAGGCGCCCTTCCCCGACCAGAAGGATCTCTACACCCACATTCGCAACGCCAAGTCGATCAAGTCGGGCGGCAGCGCGAAGAATGTCGATCCTGCGAAGGTCGAGGAGGCGTTCAAGGGCGCCGACAAGGTCATCGAGGCGACCTACGAATGGCCGTTCCAGTCGCATGCCTCGATGGGCCCGGCTTGCGCGGTCGTCGACTATCAGCCCAACGGCATCACGACGCTGTGGACCGGTTCGCAGAAGCCACATTTCGCGGGTGACGGCGTGGCCAAGGTCCTCGGCCTCAAGCCCGAACAAGTGCGTGGCATCTGGGCCGCTGGCCCGGGTTCCTACGGTCGTAACGACGCCGGCGACGCCGCCGTCTTCGCGGCGCTGTTCTCGAAGGCGACCGGCAAGCCGGTGCGCTATCAGGGCATGCGCCATGAGGGTTCTGGCTGGGATCCGAAAAGCCCCGCCTCGATCCACACGATCCGCGCTGGCCTGAAGGACGGCAAGGTTGTCGCTTGGCACTTCCACTCGAAGGCTTTCGATCGCCTCAACGTGTCGTCGAATGAATCCGATCCGTCGGACAACCTCGGCGCACAGATGATCGGCTATGCGGCCAAGCCCGGCCTGACCTATGCGACGCCGGAGGAATCCTACGCCTTCCCGGTGAAGCAGCAGACCTGGGAAGTGATCCCGCCGTTCCTCGAACTGGTCAGCCCGCTGCGCTCGTCGCATCTGCGCGATCCGTTGGGTCCGGAAATTCACTTCGCCAATGAAGGCTTCGTCGACGAAGTGGCCTATGCGACGGGTCAGGACCCGGTCGCCTATCGCCTCTCGCTCGCCGCCGAACAGCGCGACAAGGATGCGATCAAGGCCGCCGCCGACAAGGCCGGCTGGAAGACCCGCACCGCGGCCCGCAAGGAGATGAAGGGCGACATCGCAACCGGCCAGGGCATCGCCTTCTCGCAGCGCAACGGCACCCGTGTCGCCATCGTTGCGGAAGTCGATGTGAACATGAAGACCGGCAAGGTGCATGCGCGGAAATTCACGGTGGCGCATGATTGCGGCATCGTGATCAACCCGCGCCTGCTCACGCAGGGAATCGAGGGCAACATCTGCCAGGGCCTCAGCCGCGCCGTGCATGAAGAGGTGATGTTCTCGAAAGAAAACGTCACCAGCGTGGATTGGCTGACCTATCCGATCCTCGACATCACCGAGCGTCCGCACGAAATCGACGTCGTGCTCATCAACCGCCAGAACCTGCCGCCCAACGGCGCAGGCGAAGGCTCGATGCGCCCGGTCGTGGCGGCCGTCGCCAACGCGATCTATGACGCAACGGGCGTACGTATGCGCCAGGGACCGTTCACGCCCGACCGCCTGAAGGCGGGCATGGCGTAAGGGTTTTTGGTGATTTGACGAATTGAAAACGCCGGCGGAAACGCCGGCGTTTTTTTTGTTCCCCTCTCCCGCGCTGGCGGGAGAGGGTGTCATGCGAAGCATGACGGATGAGGGCGTTCCAGATTGCGCAATTCTGCAAGATTTCAGCATTTGCGGCGCCCTCACCCGTCTCGCGTTCCGCGAGCCACCCTCTCCCGCC
>JANXTB010000192.1 GCA_025356415.1 Hyphomicrobiales bacterium | reverse complement strand
CTCGCTGCATTGAATTCCGGCCCTGCGGCCGTGCGGGATCTTGAAACCGCGATGACCGACGTGCTCACTGCATTTCGCGCCGGGCGCAATTCGTTTCTCTCCACCATCTTCCGCCCTCGTGCCGACAAGATTCTCTTTGCGGCGACGAAGGCCGATCATCTGCATCACACGAGTCACGACAGGCTGGAGGCGATCCTGCGCCAGCTTACCGCGCGCGCGATTGCACGCGCCGAAGGCGTTGGCGCCGATGTCGACGTGATTGCGCTGGCGGCCGTGCGTGCGACACGCGAGGCGCAGGTGAAACATGATGGCGCGATGCTCGACGCGATTGTCGGCACGCCGCTCGCGGGCGAACGCATCGGCGACGATGTGTTTGACGGAACGCAGGAAGCTGCGATCTTTCCCGGCGCCCTGCCCGCCGATCCGCGCGCGGTGTTTCGCGGCGAGGCGCTGGCTGTTGCCGAGGGCGAGGCCGATTATCGTTTCGTGCGCTTCCGGCCGCCGCTTCTGCACATCGAAGACAACGGCGAGCGCGGATTGCTGCCGCAGATCCGCCTCGACCGCGCGCTGCAATTCCTCATTGGAGACCGGCTCGCATGAAGTCGCCGCAGCCACGCCCGCGCGCGTTTCGCCTCGATGAGGCCGCGCCAGACCGCGACCGCATCATCGTGCAGGAAACGCCCGACGTTTTCCTCCCCGCGCCGCTTGATGAAGAGGCGACCAGCGAAGAGGCCGCCATTGAGGCCGCGCAGAAACGCGGCATGGTGGCGCGCGCTTTCCTGACGTGGGGCGGGCTGTTCTGGTCGGCGGCGAGCGCGCTTGTGTCGCTCGCCATCGGACTTTGGTTCGACCGGCTGATCACGGACCTCTTCGCGCGCGCGCCGGCGCTGGGCTGGATCGGCGTTGCGCTGCTTGCCGCGCTCGTCATGTCGCTGCTGGTGCTGGCGGGTCGGGAAATAGCTGCGGTGCTGCGGCAAAAGCACATTGCGGTGATGCACGCGAATTTCGCCCGCGCACGTGAGGCGGATGATCGCGATGCCGCGCGCGCGCTGACGCGCGAACTCGTCAGTCTTTATGCGCGCAGGCCAGAGACGGCGCGCGCGCGCGCGCAGCTGTCGCAGCTTACCGGCGAGATCGTCGATGGCCGCGACCTGATCGACATTGCCGAACGCGAGCTGATGGATGCGCTCGATGATGAGGCGCAACGCGAGATCGCGCGTGCGGCCAAGCGCGTGTCGGTGGTCACCGCCATCAGCCCGCGCGCGATTGTGGATCTGCTTTTCGTCGCCGGCCAGGCGTTCCGGCTCGTGCGGCGTATTTCGGAGATTTACGGCGGACGCCCGGGAATGCTGGGCTTCCTGCGACTGATCAAATCAGTCGGCGCGCATCTGGCGATCACGGGCGGCATGGCTGCCGGGGATTCGCTGGTGCAGCAGTTTCTGGGTCACGGCATTGCGTCACGGCTTTCCGCGCGGCTTGGCGAGGGCGTGCTGAACGGGCTGCTCACCGCGCGCGTAGGGTTATCGGCTATGGCGGTGTGCCGACCGCTGCCCTACGCGGTCCGCAAGGCGCCGGGCGTGGGCGATGTTGCGCCGTTCTTGTTTGGTGAGAAGAAGGAATAATTACATTTGCGGCGGGCGCCCTCACCCGTCCGCCTTTCGGCGGCCACCCTCTCCCGTGAAACGGGAAAGGGACGCACGCGTCCTTCTCCCGCGCTGGCGGGAGAAGGTGTCACGCAAAGCGTGACGGATGAGGGCGCCTCAACGCGTGTAACCTCTCACGAAACCCCAAGCTTCTTCTGCAAGCTCGAAGACGACGTCGTGTACTGGAACAGCAGCTTCTTGTCCGGATACACGTAGTGGTGCGCGCGTTGCGCAGCCAAAGCGACTTCGTGGAAGCCTGAGAGGATCAGCTTCAACTTCCCCGGATAGGTGTTGATATCGCCCACCGCGAAAATGCCGGGCGCGTTCGTTTCGAATTTTTCCGTGTCGACCGGAATGAGGTTCTCATGAAGGTTGAGTCCCCAGTCGGCGATCGGGCCGAGCTTCATCGTCAAGCCGAAGAACGGCAGCATGGCGTCGCAGGGCAGATCGAAACTTGTTCCATCCTCGCCGCGCACCACAGCCGCCGACAGCATGCCGCCCTCGCCTTTCAGGCCCGTCACCTGGCCGAGCACGAAATCCATCTTCTTTTCGTGCACCAGTTCGCGCATGGCGTTGACCGAATGCGGCGCGGCGCGGAATGCGTCGCGGCGATGCATGAGCGTGACGCGGCCCGCGACCTTCTGCAGGTTCAGAGCCCAGTCGAGCGCGGAATCGCCGCCGCCCACCACGAGCACGTTGCGGCCGCGGAACGTCTCCATCTTGCGCACGGCGTAGAAAACCGAAGTCCCCTCGTAAGCGTCGATGCCGGGGATTGGCGGCTTCTTGGGCTGGAACGAGCCGCCGCCCGCCGCAATCATCAGCACCTTCGTCTCGAACACGAGTTCACCGTCGGTGCTCACGCGAAACAGCGGCGCATCCGATGTGCCGATGGGCTCGACGTTCGTGACCATCTCATTGAAGTGGAAGGTCGGGCCGAAGGGCTCGATCTGTTTCATCAGATTGTCGACGAGGCCCTGCCCCGTGATCGTCGGGAAACCGGGAATGTCGTAGATCGGCTTTTCCGGATAGAGCTCGGCGCATTGCCCGCCCGCCATCGGCAGGATGTCGAGCACATGCGCCTTGATGTCGAGCAGCCCGAGTTCGAAGACGGCGAACAGGCCGACCGGCCCAGCGCCGATGATCAATGCGTCGGTCTTGATGATCTCGGCCATGGTCAGCCCTGCTTCTCGGGCGTCGTTACAACGAATCCGTCAATCTCGGCCGTGACGCGGATCTGGCAAGACAGGCGCGAGGTCGGCCGCACGTCGAAGGCGAAGTCGAGCATGTCTTCTTCCATTGGCTGCGCGGGCGGGATGCGCTCGGCCCAGCTCTCGTCCACATAGACATGGCAGGTGGCGCAGGCGCAGGCGCCGCCGCACTCGGCCTCGATGCCCGGCACATTGTTCTTGAGCGCCGTCTCCATGACGGTCGATCCGACCTCGCCCTCGACGGTGCGCGACTGACCGGTGGAGTCTTTGAAAGTAATCTGGACC
>JANXTB010000133.1 GCA_025356415.1 Hyphomicrobiales bacterium | reverse complement strand
GCATTGGCGTCATCCATACGAAATGGCCCTTCGTGCCGGGCCGTTTTAAAGACTATATTTCAACGCCCAAGCAGAACGATTACCGCTCGCTTCACACCACCGTCGTGGGTCCGGGGCGCCAGCGCGTCGAGTTGCAGGTGCGCACGCAGGAAATGCACGACATCGCCGAATACGGCATCGCCGCCCATGCGCTCTACAAGGATGGCCGCGCCACCGATTCCGACGCGCTGTCGCGCGAGAGCCGCGCCTATCGCTGGCTGCGCCGCACCATCGAGCTGCTGGCGGAAGGCGATTCACCGGAAGAATTTCTGGAGCATACGAAGCTCGAACTCTTCCACGACCAGGTGTTCTGCTTCACCCCGAAGGGCCGCCTGATCGCGCTGCCGCGCGGCGCGACGCCGATCGATTTCGCATACGCGGTGCACACTGACGTCGGCAACAATGCGGTGGGCGCCAAGATCAACGGCCGCATTGCGCCGCTTCTGTCAGAATTGCAAAACGGCGACGAAGTCGTGATCGCGGTGGCTGAGGGCCAGGTGCCGCCCGCCGCGTGGGAAACGCTGGTTGTCACTGGCAAGGCGCGCTCCGCCATCCGCCGCGCGACGCGTGACGCGGTGCGCTCGCAATATGCAGGCCTTGGCCGCCAGATCGTCACGCGCGCCTTCGAGCGCGCCAAGAAGCCGTTCTCCGACGAAAAGCTGAAAGGCGCGCTGCCGCGCCTTGCGCGCCAAAGTGTCGACGATGTGCTGGCCGCCGTCGGGCGCGGCGAAATGTTTTCGGGCGATGTCGTCAAGGCGGTGCATCCCGACTTCAAGGAAGAACGCAAGGTTGGCGCTGGCGTGAAGAAGGCGGACCCCGGCTGGTTCGGCCTGAAGAAAGCCGCGAGCCTCGTGTTCAAAGTGCCTGGGGCAGAGGGACAAGCGGAGTCGCAGGCGATTCCGATCCGCGGCCTTGGCGGCGACCTGCCGGTGAGTTTTGCGCCCAATGGCGGCGCGGTGCCGGGCGATCGCATTGTCGGCATTCTGACGCCCGGCGAGGGCATCACGATCTATCCGATCCAGTCGCCCGCGCTGATGGATTTCGATGATCAGCCCGAGCGCTGGCTCGATGTGCGCTGGGACATCGACGACGAGCGGCGTGACTTCTTCCCGGCGCGCCTCACCGTGACGGCGATCAACGAGCCCGGCACGCTGGGCATGATCGCAACGGTGATCGGCGATGCGGGCGCCAACATCGACCACATCGAATTCATCTCGCATTCGCCGGACTTCCGCGACATCGTCATCGACATCGAAGTGCTCGACCTCGCGCATCTGAACGCGATCGTTTCGCAGCTGAAGGCGAAACCGGTGGTGTCGAAAGTCGAGCGCGTGAACGGGTAGGCCGGCTTTGAAGGCCGGCCCCCTTGCTCAGCGCGACATATATTGTGTGGCCTGCGCCACGATAGGCCGGTCGGATTTTGAATCCTTGGCAAGGTCCAGGACTTTCGCGAAATAGGTTTTCGCCTTCGCGGCGTCGCCGGACTTTTCTGCAGCCTGCGCGGCGCCGGCGTAGGTGTTCAGCCGGTTGGGCTCCTTCAGCAATGTCGTCTCGAAAGCGCGCAGCGCATCTGCGGGCTTGTTAGTTTCAAGCAACATCGCGCCATAGAGCTCGCGCGCTGGCGCCAGGGGGCCAGGTGTGACGGGAGACTTCTCGGTCTTGTCTTCTGCGTCGGCTGCCGCGCTCATGGCTTTCAGCGCATCGTCGTCCTGCCCTTTGGCATGCAGGACCCAGGCGGCTGCGATCTGGCGCTGAATGTCGACGATCTCTGACCAGTAGGCGTCTTTTGCTTCCTTCAATTGCGCGCTGATTTCGGCCAGTTTGGCAATATCGGCTTGCGCTGCGTCGGGGGTGCCGGAGCGTGCGGCGCCGAGCGCCCGGGCGAAATGCGTGAGCGCCATCGTGTGCTTCAGCGGCGATTCCCATACCTGCAATTGCGCGGCCTTGCTCCACTCGCCGCGCTCGACAGCATATCGCGCGGGGCCGGCGGCAAGCGCGTAGGCGCCCGCATTGATCCGGATGACATCCTTGTTGGCCTCATATGTCGCGATCTGCGCCTTGACGGTCGCCTCTGCCTCGCTGTCACGCGCGAGCTGGAGGTAGGCATAAATCAGGTAGTCCGACCCATGCATCTGGTCGCCCGGCTCCTTGGTGGCCTTGGCGGCCCGGACCGAGGACAGGTTCGAGTCGATCGACTCGCGCCAGTAACCTACCCGCGTGAAAATGTGAGACGGCATGTGTTGCGCATGAGGCGCGTCCGCAGCCACTTTCGCATAGCTCACTGCGGCCGTGAGACCTCTGTCGGCGATCGCCGGATAGTCGTAAAGGTGGATCAGGTAATGCGGCGCGCCCGGATGATTAGGCTGGCGCTTGAAGACCTCCTCGATGATCGCGGCGCCCTTCAATTGCTGGGCGTAGGTCTTGTCGGACGGCGACGCCGATGTGTTCAGCGTGATGCCATACAGAAGCAGCGCTTCATCATCCTTCGGATAGGTCTCGGCCAGCTTCTGCGTCGCATCGCGGAAGCGCGTGATGCGCGTCCGGTGATCGAGCTTGTCGTAATCCTTGTACATGACCGTCAGGGCATCGATGTAATCACGCTCGCGCTGCGAAGGCGATCCCGTCTTTTGCGCGGTTTCGATGGCCTTCAGGCCCGGCGCAAGATTTGCGGTGGGGATGGGTGAGTGCGGATTGTTCAGGAGAGAAAGCGCGATGCCCCAAAAGGCGATAGCGCAATTTGGATCGGCCTTGAGCGCCTCTTCGAAACTTTCCTTCGAAGCTGAATACCAGAATGAATGCTGATACAGCATCGCGCGATCGAACGCCTCTTGTGCTGGCGCGGCGCAGGATGTCGGGAAATGAACCGCGCCAAGGGTGGCGGCCTTTCCTTGCGCATGTGCTGGTGAAACTGCGGACCAAGCGGCTATCAACAAGCCTGAACCGATTATGGCTGCTTTCATGGCGCGTCTCCCCCGATCGGCAACTCGCTCGTGTCGATTGGAGAGAACTGTTGTCCGGCCGGTTTGCGCGCGCAAGGCGAAACAAGAGGCAGTACTTAAGCCGCAGCTGTTTGGTCAGAACCGCACCGTTCGAGGGAGCGGGGCGCATACGCTGCCGTCATTGCGAGCGGAGCGAAGCAATCCATACCCGAGTCGTCGGCGTGAGCCGTCCTGCAATCGCATGTGCGGCCAAGATGGATTGCCGCGTCGCTTCGCTCCTCGCAATGACGAGGGAAAGATGGCCCGAGACTTACGCCTCGCCCATCTCCAGCATCTTCTTTTCCTTCGCGTAGCGCACGAGTGCGAGGAAGCGGTAGATGCCGTGCACGAATTTCCCGTACGGCATGGTGATGAACAGCGAGAACACCACGCCCAGATGCACGGCGAGCAGCACGCCCATCGCAGGCGTCTCGCGCAAGATGAGCAGCGCAAGGCCTGTCACGCTGATCGCAAAATCAGCGCGCGATCCGGCGATTGTGGACGAGACCCGCAAGGGCATGGATGTCGCCTTCCTCGTGATGCTTCTTGCGACCAGCGTGACAGGCCTTGCGCTGCTCATCTTGCGCGAGACGCCTGCGATGGGCGTGCTGCTCGCCGTGCATCTGGGCGTGGTGTTCTCGCTGTTCATCACCATGCCGTACGGGAAATTCG
>JANXTB010000117.1 GCA_025356415.1 Hyphomicrobiales bacterium | reverse complement strand
GCCGCGGCGCGGTGTTCGGCGATGCGCTCGCCAATCTGCTGGCGTTCGCGGGCTATGACGTCACCCGCGAATATTACATCAATGACGCTGGCGCGCAGGTGGATGTGCTCGCCCGCTCGGCCTTCATGCGCTACCGCGAGGCGCTCGGCGAGACCATCGGCGAAATTCCGGAAGGGCTCTATCCCGGCGATTATCTCAAGCCGGTAGGCGTCGAGCTCGCCCACCAGTTTGGCGTCACCTTGCACGACCAGCCCGAAGCCGCGTGGCTCCCAAAAGTGCGCGAGATCGCCATCTCGATGATGATGGACATGATCCGCGCCGATCTCGCCGCGCTGAACATCGTCCACGAGGTCTTCTTCTCCGAGCGCTCGCTCACCAATGGCCCGGACGGCGATTGCGTCGGCGCGGTGATCGCGGACTTGCGCAAGCGCGGCATCGTCTATGACGGACGCCTGCCGCCGCCCAAGGGCGCGCCGGTCGAGGATTGGGAAGACCGCGAGCAGGTGCTGTTCCACACCACCGATTTCGGCGACGATGTCGATCGTCCGCTGGTGAAGTCGGACGGCGGCTACACTTATTTTGCGTCCGACATCGCCTATCACAAGTCGAAGGTCGATCGCGGCTTTACGCAATTGATCGATGTCTGGGGCGCTGACCACGGCGGCTATGTGAAGCGAATGACCGCCGCCGTGAAAGCGGTTTCGGGCGGAAGCGCCACCCTCGACGTGAAACTCTGCCAGCTCGTGAAGCTCATGCGCAATGGCGAGCCGGTCAAAATGTCCAAGCGTTCTGGGGACTTCGTGACGCTTCGTGAAGTGGTGGATGAAGTCGGCGTCGACGCCGTGCGCTTCATGATGATCTTCCGCAAGAATGATGCGCCGCTGGAATTCGACCTGGCGAAAGTCATTGAGCAGTCGAAGGACAATCCTGTCTTCTACGTCCAGTACGCGCATGCGCGTGGCCGCTCGGTGTTGCGTCAGGCGCAGGCTGTTTTCCCGGATATGGACCTGTCCCCCGAATCACTTGGGGCAGCAAATCTCGACCTTTTGGTCGACGAAGGCGAAAAAGGCATCGTGAAAATGATCGCGCAATATCCGCGGCAGGTTGAAGCGGCGGCTGCCGCGCATGAGCCGCATCGCATCGCATTCTACTTGCACGATCTCGCCAGCGCTTTGCACTCACACTGGAATCGCGGCAAGGACAGCCACGAATTACGCTTTGTTAACGAAGAAAATAGAGAGTTATCGAAAGCACGGTTAGCACTCGTTTTATCATTAACGGGTGTTTTAGCCTCAGGCTTGGGTATAATGGGCGTGCGTGCGCCCGAGGAAATGCGCTGAGCATGTTGCCGCCACTCTCGCCCTTGGGCTAGTCTGGCGCTCAAGCTAAGGACAGTGTCTCCGGACCGCGCTACGAGGTGTGAGATGAGTGAGCCTGTCGCCAAGCAGCGTTATTTCGGCGAGCCCCGTAACGCTTTTGATCTGGAAGAGATTGAGCGCCGCATGCGCGAAAGTATTGATGCGAAGAAGTCCGCGCCGGAGCCCGATCCTCTGGCCGAGTTGGCGCGCCTCGTCGGGCAGGCCAACAACGACGCCTTCAGCAAGATTTTCGACGCGCCAGCCAGCCAGAGCGCCCGCCCGAGCGAGCCGCCTCCGATCTCCGCTCCCTCGCGCGATCAGCTCTACGCCGCGGCTTTCGAACCTTATCCTCCGAAGCGCCAGGACGATCCGTACGCGCCGCCGCAGCCCGCCTATTCGCAGCAGCCCGCTTACGGACATGGATATGCGCAGCAGGGCTATGATCCCTCGCAGGAAAGTCAGGCCTACGATTACGGCCAGCAGCCGGCGCAGCCAACGGGCGACTTCGCTCACCAGCACGCCACATGGCATGAGCAGGATTACTCGCAGGACTATCAGCAAGACGCCTATCACGAAGAGCCGCCGCGCAAGTCTCTGCGCGCCAAGCTGCTGATCGGCGCGGCGATTCTCGTCATCGCCGGCGGCTCGGCCGGCGCCTACATGATGCGCGGCTCGACCGGCTTCGGCAAAGACGCCCCGACCATCATGGCGAATTCCGGCCCCACCAAGGTGGCGCCGGCGGAGCCGGCTACCGATGGCGCAAAGCCGTCGATTTCGATCCTTGAGCGCGGCGCCTCGGGGGCTACGCAGAGCAAGGTCGTGACCAGCGAAGAGCAGCCCGTCGATGTCGGGGCGACCGCTCGCGTTTCGGGTCGTCCGGTCCGTGTGACGGATAGCGGCGGACCCGTGACGCTCGCGCCGCCTACACCGCCGCCCGTCGCCAATTCCATATTCGCCGAACCCAAGCGCGTGAAGGCCGTCTCTGTCCGTCCCGACGGGACGATCGTCGACGGAAATACGCCGGCCACGTCCGCGCAAGCCCAGCGCTCTGAGGCGGCCGCGGCTGCATCGCCCACGCCTGGCGGGTCCGCCGCCACATCGCCGGTCCCGGCGCCGCGTCCGATGGACATGTCGTCGCTCGTCGCGCAGATGACGCCGTCCAACACGCCCGGCTCCGGCCAGAAGCCGGTCGCTCGTGCGCCCGATCCGAAGCCGGTCACGTCCAAGCCGGTCGTCAAGCCGGCCGCCGTCGCCACCGCGCCTGCGACAACCGGCAGCATTCCCGCGCCGACCGGCGCCGGCGGCGCCTTCGCGGTGCAGCTTGCGGGCACAACGTCGCCAGCCGAGGCCAAGGACGCCGTTGAGCGCCTGACGCGCAAATACGCCTCTGAACTGGGCGGCTATCGTCCTTCGGTGTTGAAGGCCGAAGTCGGCAGCAAGACGGTCTACCGCGTTCGCGTGAAGGGCCTGTCGAGCGAGGACGCCAACACGCTCTGCGCCCGCATCAAGTCCGGCGGCGGCCCTTGCTTCGTCGCGCGCGACTGAGCGAGAACGCCGGTGACGCGTGCATTCATCTGTGGCGTTTCAGGCCTTGTCCTGACGGACGAGGAAAGAGTCTTTCTTGCCGGCTCCGTGCCGTGGGGCCTGATCCTCTTCAAGCGCAACGTGAAAGATCAGGCGCAACTCCTGGCGCTGACGTCCGAATTTCGTGCCATCGTCGGCCGCGCGGACGCGCCGGTCTTGATCGATCAGGAGGGCGGGCGCGTGCAGCGGCTAGGTCCTCCGGTCTGGCCAGCCTATCCGGCGGCGGCGCGCTTTGACGCGCTGGATTGTCCGCAATCCCGCAAGGACGAACTCGTGCGCCTTTGCGCGCGGCTCATCGGCCACGATCTGCGCGCCTGCGGCATCGATGTCGATTGTCTGCCGGTACTCGATGTTCCGGCGTCCGGCGGCCACAACGTCATCGGCGACCGCGCCTATTCCAGCGACCCCGCGCAAGTCGCGCGCCTCGGCGGCGCGGCGGCCGCTGGGCTGATGCAGGCGGGCGTTCTGCCGGTCATGAAACACGTGCCCGGGCACGGCCGGGCAGGGGCCGACAGCCATCTCGAACTCCCGCGCGTGGACGCCTCTTTGGCCGAGCTGGACCGGGCGGATTTCGCGCCCTTCAAGGCGCTGGCCCACCTGCCGATGGCGATGACGGCGCATGTCGTCTACACGGCCCTCGATCCCACCGGCCCGGCCACAACGTCGCGCAAGGTGGTGCAGGAAATCATCCGGCAGGCCATCGGTTTCGACGGCCTGTTGATGAGCGACGACCTTTCGATGAAGGCGCTCTCGGGCTCGTTCACCGACCGCGCCGAGGCGCTGTTTGCGGCGGGCGTGGACATGGCGCTGCATTGCAATGGCGATCTTGCAGAGGCCCGGCAGGTGGCAGCCGCCAGCCCGCAGCTTGAGGGCAGGGCGGCGGAGCGCGCTGCAGCCGCGCTCGCGCTGATAGCCGGGACGGTACAGGTATTTGATCCTGTGGACGCCCGCGCAGAGCTCAATTCGGCGCTTGCGATGACGAGCTAGGGGACTACTCTCCGCGGCAGTTCCGGGATGTTCCGGCTGTGCGGAGTGATTCGTTGGCGACCGAGCTGCCCTTCGATCAGGTGGTCACGATCGATAAGGCCGATGCCGAGCCGTCCTTCCTCGTCGATGTCGACGGGTTTGAGGGACCGCTGGATCTGCTGCTCGAACTCGCGCGCCGCCAGAAGGTCGATCTCGCCAAGATTTCCGTGCTCGCGCTCGCCGAGCAATATCTCGCCTTCATCGACGCGGCGCGCCGCGTGCGCCTCGAACTCGCCGCCGACTATCTGGTCATGGCGGCTTGGCTCGCTTACCTGAAGTCGCGCCTGCTGATCCCCAGCGAAGTGGTGAAGGGCGACGAGCCTCTGGCGGCCGATCTCGCCGCCGCGCTCGCCGCGCGGCTGCGCCGGCTGGAGGCCATCCGCAAAGCCTCTGAACTCCTCATGAATCGCCCGCGCCTGGGTCGCGACATGTTCCTGCGCGGCCGTCCCGAGGGCGTCTCGGTTATTCGGCATTCGGAATATACAGCCAGCCTGTACGACCTGTTGTCGGCTTACGCCCAGCAGCGCCAGACGCATGCTCTGTCGCGCGTCACGCTGAAACGCCGCGTCGTCTGGTCGCTCGCCGAAGCTCGTCAGGCGATAGAACGCCTTGCCGGCGCGATCAGCGAATGGACCACGATGGACCAGTTCCTGATCGAATATTGCGTCGCCCCTGAATTGCAGCGCACCGCGCGCGCCTCATGCTTTGCGTCATCGCTGGAGCTGGTGCGTGAAGGCCGCATTGAAATTCGCCAGGATCGCGCGTTTTCGCCGATCTGGATCAAGGGCTGTAACGGCCGCACGGGCGAGACGCCGGACACTTCAAACGAGGGGCGGGAGCAGGCGGCCTGACGCCATCCCCCTTGCATAGACATTGAAGGACGAGGAAACATTGGCACAGATCGCCGTACTCTATCCGCAGCTGCCATTGGATGGCGCAGAGGAGGCCGCCTTGCGGGAGGCCAAGCGCATAGCCGAAGCGCTTTTGTTCGCCGCCGCCGAGCCGGTTGAAGAGAGCGAACTCAAGAAGCGCCTGCCCGACAGCGTCAACGCTACGCAAGTTCTCGAGTCGCTAAAGGCCGATTACTCGACGCGCGGCGTCAATCTTGTGCGTGTCGGCTCGAAGTGGATTTTCCGCACCGCCGCTGACCTCGGCTATCTGCTGTCGCGCGAGACGCAGGAGCAGAAGAAGCTGTCGCGCGCCGCACTCGAAACGCTGGCCATCGTCGCCTATCACCAGCCGGTGACGCGCGCCGAGATCGAGGACATTCGCGGTGTCGCCATCTCCAAGGGCACGATGGACGTGCTGATCGAGACCGGCTGGGTGCGCCTGCGCGGCCGCCGCAAGGCCCCGGGCCGCCCGGTGACTTACGGCACGACGGACAATTTCCTGCTGCATTTCGGGCTTGAAGCGATCGGCGATCTGCCCGGTCTCGAAGAATTGAAGGGCGCGGGCCTGTTCGATGGCCGCCTGCCGGCGGGCTTCGGCGTGCCGACGCCTAACGATTCCGCCGAGCTGACCGACAGCGAAGAGCCGCTTGAGGGCGATGCCGACGACCTCTTCGCGGAAGTGTCGGAAGAAGCGCAGGCGGAGGCTTCAGCCGCCGTGGACGCGGCTGTTGACGCCGTGACGATGGCCGAGATGGAGAAGGTCGCGGAGGCGATGGTCGAGGCGATCAAGGCGGCGGAAGAAGAGCTTGGCGAGGATGAGGCAACCTCTGACCGTGAGGAAGAATGATCGGGCCCGCCCTTCTCCCGCGAGCGGGAGAAGGTGGCCTGCCTCGCAGGCGGGATGAGGGCGGCGGCCACCGCCGCTACATTGATCGAATGCCCTCATCCGTCGCGCTTCGCGAGCCACCTTCTTCCGCCAGCGCGGGAGAAGGGCTACTCCCGTCCCACCTCTCTCCTTGTTTTTGCCGCGCCCGACGCATAGTTTCTCGACTCATAGCGGTGATGTGGCCAGACGGCCCAGCCGACCGGAGGTTTTCATGGGTAGCTTTTCCATTTGGCACTGGATCGTCGTCGGCGCGATCGCGCTCTTGGTATTCGGCGGCAAGGGCAAGATTTCGGACCTGATGGGCGACGTCGCCAAGGGCATCAAGTCCTTCAAAAAGGGCATGGCTGAAGATGACACGGAGACGGCCAAGGCCGAGCCCCCGCGCATCGACCAGCCGGTCTCGCCGGTGACGCACACGACCGCCGCGCCGACCTCGACGTCGACGCCGGTCCAGCCGGTCGACCATGCCTCCGAGCCGCGCAAGGCGAGCTGAGGCCTATAAGACCGATCCGATGGATCGCCGGCCGGTCACGTGCGCTGATACCAGCGCGCGTGGGCGGCTTTGAGTTCAGGACGCTTGTTGAATGTTCGATTTCGACGCCGGCAAACTCATTGTCATCGGCCTTGTCGCGTTGATCGTGATCGGACCGAAGGAGCTGCCGCGCGTCTTGCGGCAGGTCGGGCAGGCGATCGGGAAAATGCGCCGCATGGCCGCTGATTTCCAGGGCCAGTTCATGGACGCGATGCGCGAGGCCGACATCGAGGACATCCGCAAGGAAGTCGCGAAAGTCGGCGACGCCGCAAAATTCGACGTCGATTTCGATCCCATCAACACCGTGCGCAACGAGATCGGCGGCGCCATCGAGGGGCCGAAGGTTCCGCACGAGGCGGACTATACGCCGCCCGCCGAGCCGACCGTGCCGGTCAACGTCGTCAACATGCCCGAACTGCCGGAAGCGGCGCCCGCGGCGACTGAATCGACGATCGCAGCCGCGATCGCACCTGTGACGCCGGAGGCTGCGCAGGCGGCGGCGCCTGAGGCTCCCGCCCGTTCGTCGCAAGCGTGACACAGACATGACCGACGCCGACATCGAATCCACGCGCGCGCCGCTGATCGAGCATCTGATCGAACTGCGCTCCCGCCTCATCAAGGCGGTTCTGGCCTTCATCGTGATGTTCATCATCGCGTTCTATTTCGCGAAGGACATCTACAATATTCTGGTCATTCCATTCGAGCACGCCGCCGGACCGGACGCGAAACTCATTTACACCGCGCCGCAGGAATTCTTCTTCACGCAGATCAAGGTGGCGATGTTCACGGCGTTTTTCGCCGCGTGCCCGGTGATCTTCTCGCAGATCTACGCCTTCGTCGCGCCGGGCCTCTACAAACACGAGCGCATGGCCTTCGCGCCTTATCTGGTGGCGACGCCGATCTTCTTCGCGCTGGGCGCCATGCTCGTATATTTCATCGTGACGCCGAATCTGCTGCACTTCTTCCTCGCCATGCAGCAATCGAAAGAGCCGGGCCGCGCGCAGATCGAACTGCTGCCGCGCGTCAGTGAGTATCTGTCGTTGATCATGACGCTGATCTTTGCGTTCGGCGTGACGTTCCAGCTGCCGGTAGTGCTGACGCTTCTGGGCCGCATCGGCATCATCGACAGCGACTTCCTGAAAGCGAAGCGCCGCTTCGCCATCGTGATCGTGTTCATCGTTGCCGCCGTGCTGACGCCCCCCGACATCTTCAGCCAATTCGCCCTCGCGATCCCGGCGCTGCTGCTCTACGAGCTGTCGATCATTTCGGTCGGGTTTGTCGAGAAGCAGCGGGAAAAGGCGAAGGTCGAGGACGCTTCTTAACCCTCCCCCTTGTGGGAGGGCCGGCTCGGCGAAGCCGAGCGGGGTGGGGTCGTGAGGCGCTAGATGGATTGCCGCGTCGCTTCGCTCCTCGCAATGACGAACGCTTGGCGTAGGGCTCACACGCCGCCCCCTCTTGCATCCCGAGCCGGGCAATGCCATTCCGGGGGCCATTCTGCCGGTCCGGCGGCGCCCCCAAGGTCCTTTCCAAGGTCTTCCAAAGGCTTTCCATGTACGACATCAAATGGATTCGCGAGAATACGGCTGTGTTCGACGGAGGTCGCCGCCGGCGTGGCCTCGAGCCGCTCTCCGAAAAGCTGCTGGCGCTCGATGACGCCCGCAAGGCCGCCATCGCGAGCATGCAGGCAGCGCAGGAGCGCCGCAATGCCGCCTCCAAGGAAATCGGCCAGGCCATGGCCGCCAAGGATGCCGCCCGCGCCGATGCGCTGAAGGCCGAGGTCGCCGAACTCAAGACCCGCATGTGCGAGATGGAAGTCGCCGAGAAGGCCGCCATCGCCGCGCTCGACGCCGCGCTTTCGGAAATCCCCAACACGCCGCTGGCCGAGGTGCCGGAGGGCAAGGACGAACACGACAATGTCGAGACGCGCCGCATCGGCGCCCCGCGCCAGTTCGCCGACGGCTTCACGCCCAAGGAGCACTTCGAAATCGGCGAGGCGCTTGGCCTCATGGATTTCGAAGCCGCCTCGCGCATGTCCGGCGCGCGCTTCGTCGTGCTGAAAGGCGCGCTCGCGCGCATGGAGCGCGCGTTGATGCAATTCATGCTCGACCTTCACACCGAGCAGAACGGCTACACGGAAGTGAACCCGCCGTTGCTGGTGCGCGACGACGCCATGTATGGCACGGCGCAATTGCCGAAATTCCGCGACGACCAGTTTCGCGCAGGTGATGATTTCTGGCTGATCCCCACCGCCGAAGTGTCGCTGACCAATCTCGTGCGCGAGCAGATCCTCGACGATTCTACGCTGCCGCTGCGCGTCACCGCCGGCACGCAATGTTTCCGGTTAGAAGCCGGTTCCGCCGGGCGCGACACGCGCGGCATGATCCGCCAGCACCAGTTCGCCAAGGTCGAACTCGTGTCGATCACGCGGCCCGAGGAGTCGCTTGCCGAGCATGAGCGCATGACGGCCTGCGCCGAAGAGGTGCTGAAGCGCCTCGGCCTCCATTACCGCGTGATGACTCTGTGCACGGGCGACATGGGCTTCGCGTCGCAGAAGACCTACGATCTCGAAGTCTGGCTGCCCGGCCAGAAGGACGGCGATGTGCAGGGCCGCTTCCGCGAGATTTCGTCCTGCTCGGTCTGCGGCGATTTCCAGGCGCGGCGCATGAACGCGCGTTATCGCCCGGCTGGCGAAAAGACCACGCGCTTCGTGCACACGCTGAACGGATCGGGCATCGCGGTCGGTCGCGCGCTTGTCGCGGTGCTGGAGAATTATCAGAACGAAGATGGCTCGGTGACCGTGCCGGACGTGTTGCGTCCGTATATGGGCGGGCTGGAAAAGATCACGAAGGCCGGGTGAGGGACCGGGGGCGAAACCCTCTCCCGCGCTGGCGGGAGAGGGTGGCATGCGAAGCATGACGGGTGAGGGCGGCGCCCTCTGCTGAAATCTCCGCAGGCTGAAACGCCCTCATCCGTCCGACTTCGTCGGCCACCTTCTCCCGCCGGGCGGGAGAAGGGAGGACACCGAGATTGAGGATGAACATGCGCATTCTGATCACCAATGACGACGGCATTCATGCCGAGGGGCTGAATGTGCTGGAGCGCATTGCGCGCCAGTTGACTGACGACGTCACCGTCGTCGCGCCCGAGACCGACCAGTCCGGCGTCGCGCATTCCCTCTCGCTGAACGATCCGCTGCGCCTGCGCCATGTCGAGGGCCAGCGTTACGCCGTGAAGGGCACGCCGACCGATTGCGTCATCATGGGCGTGCGCCGGATCATGCGCGACAACCCGCCGGACCTCATTCTGTCGGGCGTCAATGTCGGCCACAATCTCGCGGAAGACGTCACCTATTCGGGCACCATCGCGGGCGCCATGGAAGGCACGCTGCTCGGCGTGCGCTCGTTCGCTTTGAGCCAGGGCTATCCGCCGGGTCAGCGCGAGAGCGCGCCGTTCGCTTGCGCAGAGGCCCATGCACCGGGCCTGATCCGCAAGTTGCTCGCCGAGGATCTCGACAAGGGCGTACTCGTCAATCTCAACTTCCCGAGCTGTGCGCCGGAGCTCGTGACGGGCGTTTCCGTCACCGTGCAGGGCCGCCGCGATGCGACCTATCTCGAACTCGACGAGCGTTTCGACGGGCGCCACAACCCCTATTACTGGATCGGCTTCTCGCGGCTGAAATCGACGCCGGCGCGCGGCACCGATCTGGCGGCCATCGCTGACAATCGCATTTCGATCACGCCGCTGCGGCTCGACCTGACCGACGAACCAAGCGTTACGCAGCTCGCGGCGCGTTTCTCGTAAAAGCAGAAAGGGGCAGGGCATGGAGATCGACCAGACCAACCCCGAGCCCGATGCTTCGCCTATTGCGCAGGCGACCATGCAATTCCTGCTGCGCCTGCGCGAACGCGGCATTTCGCAGACGGGCGTGTTGCGCGCGCTCGAAAAAATCCCGCGCGAAGAATTCGTGCCGCACCGTCACGCCGATCTCGCGTGGCGCGACATGGCGCTGCCGATCGCCTGCGGACAGACGATGCCCGAGCCCTACCTCGTCGCGCGCATGGTCGAGGCGCTGGGCGTGCAGCCGGGCCATAGCGTTCTGGAAATCGGAACCGGCAACGGGTATTCGGCGGCGATCCTGTCGAAGCTCGCGCGCGAAGTTGTGACCGTCGAGCGCTTCAAGACGCTGGCGTCTGCCGCTGCAACGCGGCTCGCGGCGCTCGGGCTTGAAAATGTGCAGGTGTTGTTCGCCGATGGTCTCGTGCTGGATGAGGACATCGGCCTGTTCGACCGCATCCTCGTGCAGGGTGTCGTTCCGGAAGTGCCGGAGTCGCTTTTGAGCCGTCTCGCGGAAGGTGGCGTCATTCTTTATGGCGAGCCGGGCGAGGCGAAGGGGTCTGCGACGATCGTTAAAATGACGCATGGGCCTGACGGTTTTGCGCAAGAACGCATCGCCGCATGTCGCTTTCAGCCTTTGATTTCAGGCGTTTCCGGCGCCTGACTTCAGCCTGCTGCGAGCCGCGCCTCTGACAATGTTCAGAAAATCGCCGCAATTCGTTCAATTTCCATTCATCCTAAACGCTCTTTTAACCGCCGCATGGTCAAGTGCTCATACCGTAAATGCTTCAGCGTGGGTTACGCGTTATGAGTCAGTTTGTTCGATTTGGCCTCGGCCGTAGCGCTGCCCGCTTGGTTTTTGCGGGGCTTACGTCAGCTCTCCTTGCAGGTTGCTCGTCAGATTCAAGCCGCTTCGCGGACTTTGGGTCCTCGTCGCCCTTCCAGTCTTCGGCCAGGGTCGATCAGGCCTCGCCGTTTGGTAGTTCGCAGCAGATGGCGAGCGCCGCTCCTGTCTCCGCGGTCCAGTCCGCGCCGCTCTCGGCGCCGATCCAGTCCGCACCTCTTTCAGCGCCCGTTCGCGCCGCTTACGTCCCGCCGCCGATGGCGCAACCGCGCGTGATCGCCAGCGCTCCCGTGCGTGCGACGGCCCAGACGGCGCCGCGCACAATCGCACCGCAAGCAACGGCGGCTCACGTCACTTCGCCGAACATTGCCGCCGCCAAGGCGGTCATCGCCGCCAAGCCGGCGACGCAGGCTGTCGCGGCGCCGATCGCGAAGCCGACCGTCACCAATGTCGCAAAGGCCGAACCTGCGAAGGCCGCGCCCGTCGCGGAAGCGCCAGCCGCCAAGCCAGTCCGCACGGCGGCCCTCGAGCCGACCGCCAAGTCCGACGCATCGCCGGCCGCAGCTTCGGCTGAAGACGCATCGCCTGAATTCCGCTGGCCCGCGCGTGGCCGCATCATTCAGGGCTTCAAGGCAGGCAAGAGCGAAGGCATCAGCATCGCGGTGCCGGAAGGCACGGCCGTCAAGGCAGCTGAGGGCGGCACGGTCGCTTACGCCGGCAGCGAGTTGAAAGGCTACGGCAATCTCGTCCTGATCCGTCACCCGAACGGCTTCGTGTCGGCCTACGCCCACAATGGCGAGCTGATGGTGAAGCGCGGCGAAACGGTGAAACGCGGGCAGGTCGTGGCGAAGTCTGGACAGTCCGGCGACGTCTCGTCCCCGCAGCTGCAGTTCCAGCTCCGCAAGGGCTCGACCCCGGTCGACCCGACGCAGTACCTCGCGGGTCTCTGACCCAAACGAATCTCGCCGGTTTCCGCGAGACACGAAAACCGGCGCAGCCGATGGCGGGTCCCAAGAGAGGCCCGCCATCTCTCTTTTTGCTCTTCCTTCTCCCGCGGCGCGGGAGAAGGTGATGCGGAGCATGACGGATGAGGGCGGCGCCGCTGGTAGAATTTCTTCAGAGGGTGTGAGGCCCCGGCGCCCTCACCCGTCGCGCTTCGCGCGCCACCCTCTCCCGCGAGCGCGGGAGAGGGGAATAGCGCCTCACGTGGCGCTCACCCCAACTGCTGCCCCAACTTCCCCGCCAGATCCTGAATATACTGCCAAGCCGTGCGGCCCGATCTTGCGCCGCGTGTCGCCGCCCATTCGATGGCGCCGGCGTGAAGCTCTTCGCGTGAAGCCTTAAGTTTAAAATGGTCGGCGTAGCCGAACACCATGCTGAGATATTCGTCCTGGCTGCAGCGGTGAAATCCGAGCCACAGGCCGAAGCGATCCGACAGCGAGACTTTCTCTTCCACGGCTTCGCCCGGATTGATCGCGGTCGAGCGCTCGTTCTCCATCATGTCGCGCGGCAACAGGTGGCGGCGATTCGATGTAGCGTAGAAGATCACGTTTGCGGGCCGTCCCTCGATGCCGCCTTCAAGCGCCGCTTTCAGCGACTTGTAGCTGGTGTCGTCCGAGTCGAAAGACAGGTCGTCGCAGAACACGATGAACTGGCCCGGCGCGTCGCGCAGAATGCCCATCAGAAGCGGAAGACTGTTGATATCCTCGCGATGAATCTCGACGAGCTTCAAAGTCCCGCGCGCTGCGTTCACCTCGGCGTGGACCGCTTTCACCAGAGACGATTTGCCCATGCCGCGCGCGCCCCACAGCAGCGCATTGTTGGCGGGCAGACCGCGCGCAAAGCGTTCGGTGTTTTCAGCCAGTTGGTCGCGTACGAGATCGATGCCGCGCAGGAGCGCGAGCTCCACGCGGTTGACCTTTGGCACGGGCGCAAGCTCCGAGCGGTCCGCATGCCAGACGAAAGCCTCGGCGGCGGCGAGATCAGGCTTGGCCGCACGCGGCGGGGCCAGCCGGTCGAGCGCGTCGGCGATGCGGGCGAGGAGCGATTCTGTGGGGTCGGACATGTCGCGTTTCACTGAAAAAGGAGGGTGTCAGCGCTTTAGCCCATAGAACCGCGTGCCGAAAGGGCGTCTGCGCGGTTCACGAGAGCGTAAGGCCACGGCCCGGCCATTGCTTTCGCGAGGCTGAAAGGTATAGTCCGCGCGAATTCCGGGGGCGGCTTGCCGCCCCTTTGGCCATCTGCCCCACAGGACTCTCCATGAACTTCCTGATCACGCCTGCCTACGCCCAAGCCGCCGGAACTCCGGGCGGCGTTGATTTCGTGATGCAGATGGCGCCTTTCGCCATTATTCTGGTGATCATGTATTTCCTGATCCTGCGTCCACAGCAGAAGCGGGCCAAGACGCATTCGGAAATGATTGCGAACGTTCGTCGCGGCGACACCATCGTCACCTCCGGCGGTCTTGTGGCTAAAGTCACGAAGGTGACCGACGACCCGGAGATCGAGGTTGAACTCGCCCCCAACGTTCGCGTGCGCCTGATCCGCACCATGATCACGGACGTCCGCACCAAGGGCGAACCCGTCAAGGATTGATGGTTTCGCGAGTTTCCTACTGACGCCGATTGATGCGGCAGGGGCTCCAAGCCCCGCCGCCCGAGGACCAAGAAGAACATGCTTCGTTTCGCCCGCTGGAAGGTCGCGTCTGTTTTCGCCATGACGCTGGTCAGCTTTCTGCTGATCCTGCCGAGCCTGCTGTCGCCCGACACGCGCCTCGCGCTGCAGAAGACGCTCCCGCATTGGGTTCCGATGCAGGCCATCGTGCTTGGCCTTGATTTGCAGGGCGGCGCGCATCTCCTGCTCGAAGTCGATTCGGCGGACGTGACCCGCAGCCAGGTGAACAATCTCCGCGACGACGTGCGCCGCACGCTTCGCGAAGAAAACATCCGCATCACTGGCGGCATCGGCGCACAGGGCCGCACCGTCCAGGTCCGCGTGCCTGATGCAGGCGATCGCGCCAAGCTGCTGCCGAAGCTCCGCACCCTCGCGTCAGGCGGTGCCGCTGCGGCTCTCGGCGTGACGAGCGCTGCGGCCTATGAAGTCGCCGAACAGCCTGACGGTCTTGTGCAAATGACTGTCACAGACGCCGGCGTGAACGATCGCGTCCGTCGCGCCGTCGACCAGACGATCGAAGTGCTGCGCCGTCGCGTCGACGCGCTCGGCACCACCGAGCCGAACATTCAGCGTCAGGGCTCCGACCGCGTGCTGGTGCAGGTGCCGGGCCTTCAGGACACGAACCGCCTGAAGGAAATCCTTGGCACGACCGCGAAACTCGAATTCCGACTCGTCGCCGATCCCGGCGCCAACCCGTCCGACGTCGATCAGCTCGACCAGACCGACCAGCCGGGAAAAATTGCTGTTGAAAAGCGCGTGATGGTGGAAGGCGAAGACCTCACCGACGCGCAGCCCGGTTTCGACCAGCGCACCGGCGAGGCGGTCGTCAATTTCCGCTTCAACATCCGCGGCGGCCAGCGCTTCGGCGAAGTGACCAGCGCCAATGTCGGGCGGCCCTTCGCCATCGTGCTCGACAACAAGGTTATCTCGGCGCCGCGCATTCTCGGGCCGATCACCGGCGGCTCCGGCCAGATCTCGGGCCGCTTCACGGTCGAGCAGGCGAACAACCTTTCGATCCTGCTGCGCGCCGGCGCGCTGCCCGCCAAACTCTCCATCGTCGAAGAGCGCACGGTCGGCCCGGGGCTCGGTCAGGATTCGATCGAGGCTGGCAAACGCGCCGCTTATGTCGCCGCTGTCCTCGTGCTCTGCTACATGCTGCTCACCTATGGCGTGTTCGGCATTTTCGCGGATCTCGCGCTGGCGATTCACATCATCATGATCTTCGCGGGTCTCGTTCTGCTGCAGGCGACGCTCACGCTGCCGGGCATTGCGGGCATCGTGCTCACCATCGGCATGGCGGTGGACTCGAACGTGCTGATCTATGAGCGCATCCGCGAGGAATCGCGCAATGGCCGCACGGTCGTCTCTGCGCTCGACGCCGGCTTCAACCGCGCCTTCGCCACCATCATCGACTCGCAATCGACGATGATGGTCGCCGCCGTCATCCTTTACTTCCTGGGCTCGGGCCCCGTGCGCGGCTTCGCCGTGTCGCTCGGCCTTGGCATTCTCACGACGGTCGTCACGGCCGTCACCATGACCCGCATGATGATCGCGCTCTGGTACCGCTTCGGGCGGCCATCGAAGCTGCCGATCTGAACGAGGCGACGCACAGATGAGAACTTTCCGCCTCGCTCCCGACAACATGACCTTCAACTTCATGCGCCTGCGGCGCGTGAGCTATCCGTTCTCGGCTTTCATGTCGATCGTCTCGGTCCTGATGTTCATCTTCTGGGGCCTGAATTTCGGCATCGATTTCTCGGGCGGCACGCTGCTCGAAGTGCGCGCCAAATCGGGCGTGGCCGACCTCGCGCAATTGCGCGCCCTGGGTGACAAATACAGCTTCGGCGAAGTGGAAGTGCAGGCCTTCGGCGGCACGTCCGACGCAACCGTGCGCGTGCGTCTGCAGCCGGGCGGCGACGCCGCGCAGCAGGCGGCGGTGGAAAAGGTGCGCGAAGCTATCGGCGCCGATTACGAATTCCGCCGCATCGAAGTCGTCGGCCCACGCGTCTCGGGCGAGCTGGTGCAATCGGGCACGCTCGGCGTCGTGATGTCGATCCTGTCGGTGCTGGTCTATCTCTGGTTCCGCTACGAGTGGCAGCTCGCGATCGCGGCCGTCATCGCGACCATGCATGATCTACTGCTCACCGTCGGCTTCTTCGCCGTCACGCGGCTCGAGTTCAACATCACCTCTATCGCGGCGATCCTGACCATCGTGGGCCTGTCGCTGAATGAGACCGTCGTCGTGCTCGACCGTATTCGCGAGATGATGCGCAAATACAAGAAACTACCGATCGCCGACATGATCGACCTGTCGATCAACGCGGTGCTGTCGCGCACCATCATGACCTCGACGACGACGACGCTCGCGCTACTGGCGCTGGTGTTCTTCGGCGGCCACGTCATCCAGTCGTTCTCGCTGGCGATGATGTGGGGCGTGATCGTGGCGACCTATTCGTCGATCTTCATCTGCTCGCCGATCCTGATCTACCTCGGCGTCCGCCCCGGCGACCTCGCGGAGCCGGTGGTCGAGAAGTCTAAGGGCGGCAAGCCCGGCAAGGCGACGGCGTAGGACTTGCGCGTGCGCCTCGGGCGCCTAAATCCTGTGTACGTCATCGCGAGCGAAGCGAAGCAATCCAGAGGCCCCACGTGAGGCTTCTGGATTGCTTCGCCTGCGGCTCGCAATGACGGCTCAGGCGAACGGCGAGGCGACATGGCGGAACTGACGCGCAAATATGATGGCTTCGTTCCCGGCTCCTTCGAGGTCGAGGGGTTCGGCGCGGGCGGTTTCCGCTTCGCCGACATGTCGCATCGCGGCTCCATCATCGTGCTGCCGTCCGGCATCCACATCTGGGCGGCGGAAACGCCCGCCGACATCACGCCCGACATGCTGGCGCCGGTGCTCTCCGAGCCCGCGGGCGCCATTGATCTCCTGTTGATCGGCACGGGCCGCGAGTTGCTGCCCATCCGCGCCGATGTACGCGCGACACTCAAGGCGGCGGGGATCGGCGTCGATCCCATGGCGACCTCGCACGCCATCGCCACTTACAACATCCTCTTTGCAGAAAAGCGCCGCGTCGCCGCCGCGCTGCTGGCGGTCGCATGACGAGCGCGCTCGAGAGTCATTACGCCGCTTGCGCAGACATGCTGCGCAAGGAAGATCCCGACCGCTTTTTCGCCTGCCTGTTCGCGCCCGAAATCAAGCGTCCACATCTCCACGCGCTCTATTGTTTCAGCCTCGAATTGTCGCGTGTGCGCGAACTCGTGTCGGAGCCGCTGACCGGCGAAATCCGCATGCAATGGTGGCGGGATGCGCTTTGTGGCGAGGGCAGGGGCGACGTCCACGCTCACCCCATCGCTGGCGCGCTGATCGATACGGTCGAGCGTTTCAATCTGCCAGTGCAGGCGTTGAAAGATCTGATCGAAGGCCGCTCTTTCGATCTCTACGACGACCCGATGCCGACCAGCGGCGATCTCGAAGGTTATTGCGGCGAGACGTCATCCGCGCTGATGCGGCTCGCGTCGCTCGTTCTGGCCGACGGTCGCGATCCCGGCGGCGCGGAGGCTGCTGGACATGGCGGCGTCGCTTACGCGATCACGGGATTATTGCGCGCGCTTCCCTGGCACGCCGCGCGCGGCCAGCTTTATCTGCCGGCCGATATTCTCGCGCGCTACGGCGTCACGCGCGATGACGTCATGGCGCGAACGGTCACGCCGGGTCTGTGCGATGCATTGGGCGAACTGCGCGCACTGGCGCGTCATCACCACGATTGCGCGCTGCGCGCCGCCCCGCAAATGAACGCAAGCGCGCGGGCTGCGCTGATGCCGCTGGCGGTCGTGCCGATTTATTTGAAGCGCATGGAGAAGGGCGGCTACGAGCCCTTCCAAACGCTGATCACCGCGCCGTTGTGGCGCCGGCTTTACGCGCTGTGGTCGTTCAGCCGACGCCTGTAACTCGCGTTCGTCATTGCGAGGAGCGTCGCGACGCGGCAATCCATCTAGTGGATCGAATCTAACACTTGGTGCCCGCGCCGAACAGCCGCGATGATTTTATCGGGATCGGCGGTCCAGACGAAGGGTTTCGACTGCGTGTTGTGCTCTTTGAGGAAACGGTTGATCGAAGCTTGTAGATCGACGATCGAATGGAACACGCCGCGCTTCAATCTTCGTTTCGTCAGCGTAGCGAAGAACCCTTCGACAGCGTTGAGCCATGAGCACGAAGTCGGCGTGAAGTGGAATGTGAACCGCTCATGCCGGTCGAGCCACTGACGGACCTTCGGATGCTTATGCGCCGCGTAATTGTCGAGGATCACGTGAACCGCCTTGCCCTCGGGAACCTCCGCCTCGACGGCGTTGAGGAAGCGGATGAACTCCTGATGCCGATGGCGCTGCATGTTGCGGCCAATGACCGTGCCATCGAGAACGTTCAGTGCGGCGAACAGCGTCGTTGTTCCGTGCCGTTTGTAGTCGTGCGTCATGGTTCCGGCGCGGCCCTTTTTCAACGGCAGACCAGGCTGAGTGCGGTCAAGCGCCTGAATCTGGCTCTTTTCGTCCACCGAGAGGACGATGGCGTGCGCCGGCGGATCTACGTAGAGGCCGACGACATCGCGCAGCTTGTCGACGAACCTCGGATCGTTTGAAAGCTTGAACTGCCTGACGCGATGCGGCTGAAGCCCATGGGCGCGCCAGATGCGCTGGACGGAGCTGACCGAAACGTTCGCGGCCTTCGCCATCAAAGCGCCAGTCCAGTGCGTAGTCTCGCCGGGTGGATCATTGAGCGTCAGCGCGACGATCCGCGCGGAGACTTCATCGCCCAGCGGCTTGACGCGTGATGGCCGTGTCTTGTCGCGCAGCAGGCCATCAAAGCCCTCCTGCGCAAAGCGTTCCTGCCACCGCCAGACGCACGTTTTCGACTTGCCCGTTTGGCTCATGATCTCGTTCGTTCCGACGCCATCTGCGGTGAGCAAAACGATTTCCGCCCGCCACACGTGCTTCTGCGGAGCGTTGCGGTTCTTGACCAAGGCCCGAAGACGCCGACGATCGGCGGACGAAACTGTGAAGGAAATTCCATTGCGCATGCGACAGACTCGCATACGACACGTCCGGCAGGAATCCCC
>JANXTB010000100.1 GCA_025356415.1 Hyphomicrobiales bacterium | reverse complement strand
GCGCTGTTGGTGAACAGGCCGTGCACTCATCATGTCCTCCCGATCGATGTCATTCAGCCCGCCGCGCCGTCCAGGGCGCGATCCGCCGTTCCACGAAATGCAGCAGCGCCGTCAGACCCACGCCGAGCGAGCCGAGCACGACAATCGGCACGAACATGCGATCGACCTGATAGGTGTTGGCCGTGCGCACGATCAGATAACCGATGCCCGAAATCGCCGTGTAAAGATCTGCGAGCACCATGCCGATGAGGCCGCGCCCCAGCGCGAGCCGCAGGCCGGTCACGATGAAGGGCAGGGCGGCGGGAAGGATGATGTTGGTCCAGAGCTGGCCTTCCGAGCAGCGGAAAGCGCGACCGACTTCGATCAGCTTCGGGTCCACATTGCGAACGCCCTGATGGGTATTGATGACCACCGGAAAGAAGGCGAACAGGAACAGGATCGCGACTTTCGCAGCCGTGTCGAACCCCGCCCACATGACGATCAGCGGCACGAGCGCGACGGTCGGGATCGAGTAAAGGAAGGTGATGACCGGACTGAGCGCGACTTCAACCGGCCAGAACCGCGCGATCAGGAGCCCGACCACGATGCCGATGACGCTGGCGAGCAGCATCCCGTAAGAGAGCACCAGCAGGCTCGGCGCGAGATAGGTCCACAATTCGCCGCTCGCAATCATCTTCACGCCGGCGCTGGCGACCGCGGTCGGCGTCGTGAACAGGACGGGATCGACATTCTTGCCGAGTTCCTGCCAGAGCACGAGGATGAAAGTGAGCGACACTGCGCGGATGATGAGCGATTGCAGCCGGCGGCCGAGCGTCCAAGGGCGCTTCGGCGCGACGGGAGCGGCTGCGGGCAATGTTTCCAGAGTGCTCATGCAACCTCGCTGGAACTTTTCGAGCGCTGGGCGGGATTGCGAAGCAGGGTCCAGACATGCCGGCGCAGATCAGCAAAGATCGGGCGCGCGCGGATTTCCTCGACATCGCGGGGCCAGGCGAAGGGCACGTCGATCATCTCAATCACGCGCCCCGGCCGCGCGCTCATCACGGCGATCCGGTCGCCCATGATCAAGGCTTCATCGATGGAATGCGTGATGAAGACCATTGTCTTGCGTTCGCCGGGCTGCTGCATCAGCGCGACAAGTTCTTCCTGCAGGATTTCGCGCGTCTGCGCGTCGAGCGCCGCGAAGGGCTCGTCCATCAGCAGAACCGAAGGATCGATCGCCAGCGCGCGGGCGAGGCCGACGCGCTGCTGCATCCCGCCTGACAATTGGTAGGGGTAGCTGTCGGCGAAACGCTGCAGGCCGACGATGTCGAGATAATGCCGGACGCGTTCCTCGATCTCGGCTTGCGGCTTGCGTTGAATTTTCAGGCCGAACGCGGCGTTCTGGAACACTGTCTTCCAGGGCAGCAGGCCGAAATGCTGGAAGACGGTCGCGACGCCTTCGGGCGGTCCGACGACGGCCTCGCCGTTCACCTCGATCCGCCCGGATGTCAGCGAAGTCAGGCCCGCGATGGCGCGCAGCAAAGTTGTCTTGCCGCAGCCGCTCGGCCCCACGATGCAAAGGATTTCCTGCTTTCGGATCGAAAGATCCAGGTCCTGAAATGCGATCACGTCGCCGTCAAGAAAGCTCTTGCAAGCGCTCCGCGTGACAATTGCGCATTCGTCGGTTGACGGCGGCTGCGGGCCTTCGCTGCGCATTCACCCTCCCTGTCATCTGGCGGTCGCAGCTTTGGCTCAGGCGCAACTGCATCGCTTTTCTTAGTACGACGATGATGCGGGCCAGCACCCCTGTCAAGGACGCCATCCGGGAGGTACGCGTGGGGTAAGCGTCGGACGCGTTTGCGGTTTGACCCCGGAAATCGTCCGGTGCAAGTCTTGGCGAGGGAGGACTGCGAATGGCTGAGACTAAGGACGGCGCGTTCAAGCGCGAATTGGCTCCGGAACGCACGATCGAAGAGGTCAAGTCCGAAGCGCTGGCCCGCGCGGAGCGCGGCAATTATCCGATGATCGGCCTCGATCCCGGCGACCTGCGCGCCGCATTTGCGAACATCCAGACACGCGACCGCGATGAATGGGCGCGCGCCTTTTGCGCTGTCGCACAGGGCTATGTCGACAGCGCCGCCAAGGCCGCGTCGACGGAGGAGGCCGACAAGCATCTCGTTCGCGCGTGGCGCCTGTTTCACTTCGCGCAATGGCCGGTGCCGAATTCCGACATGAAGAAACAGGCTTACGCCAAGGCCGTGGACGCCTACACGGCGCATGCGCGGCTTCTCGATCCGCCGACCGAGAAAATTGAAATACCTTTCGAGGACGGCCCGATCGTCGCCTATCTTCGCTTGCCCGCGGCCCCGAGGCCGGCACCGCTCGTTTTCGTTATCAGCGGCCTCGACAGCCGCAAGGAGACGGTGTCGGAGACGTATAATCAGATCATTCCGCACGGCGTTGGTTATATCGCGGTGGACAGCCCGGGCACCGGCCAGAGCCCGTTCAGGGTCGGGGTGGATTCGGAGCGCATGTTCTCGCGCGTGCTCGATTATCTGCAGACCCGTCCCGAGGTCGACGCCTCTCGCATTGTTGTTCACGGGGTGAGTTTCGGCGCCTATTGGGCGGCGAAGCTCGCGGTCATCGAGCGTTCGCGGATCCTCGGCGCGGTGGCGCAATCGCCGCCCGTTCATGAGTTCTTCACCGAGAAATTCCTCTACGAGAATACGCTCGGCAATCGCGAATATCTGTTCGACCTCACGCCGGCTTTCATTCACGTGATCGACGGCGCCTCGAGCGTGGATGACCTCGCGCGCATCCTGCCAGACCTGTCGCTGCGGGCGCAGGGTCTTCTGGAACGGCCGACCGCGCCAATGTTCATCGTAACCGGCGCGCGGGATTCACAGGTGCCGATGTCGGATGTCTACGTGCTGCTGGAGACGGGCGACGTCCCCAAGGAAGCCTGGATCAATCCCGCGGGCGGCCATCTCGGGCGTGAGCCGCGCGGCTGGACCGATCCGGTCATCTTCCGCGAAGTCATCATGCCGTGGGAGTTGAAGATGCTCAAAGGCCGGGTTGCGGCGGAGAATGGATAAGCGCGTTCGCCAGCTTAAGTTGACACATTCAGGTTGGCCCCATCTAATCGAAAAAAATATCAGTGGGAGGATGCATATGCAGCGGGCGCGAGTGCTTCTTATCGCAATGCTCATCCTGGCGATGGCGCCTTTGTCGCGTGGCGCCATGGCGGATCCCCTGAAAATCCGGATTGGCTGGTCAACGATGCCGGGTCACATGATCCCGGTGCTTTATTCCAAGCCTGAAATCCTGAAATATTACGGCAATTCCTACACGGTCGAGCCGATCCTGTTCCGCGGAAGCTCGCCGCAGATTTCGGCGATGGCGGCGAACGAGATCGACATGGCGGCCTTCGCGCCGCTTGTGCTCGCGCTCTCCGTGCTCAACGCGCGCCTCGACGTGCGCGTCGTCGCGGACGTGATTCAGGATGGCGTCGCAGGTCACCACACCGAAACCTTTCTCGTGCGCAGCGACTCGGGCATCAATTCCGTCGCCGACATGAAAGGCAAACGCGTCGGGACAAATGCGGTTGGCTCGGCCTCCGACACGGCGGTCAAGGCCATGTTCCGCAAGAACGGCCTGCTTGAAAATCGCGATTATTCCACTGTCGAAGTGGCGTTCCCCAATATTCCGGCGATGCTCGACGAGCACAAGATCGACATGGGCACCGTGCTCCAGCCGATGTCCGCGAAGCTCCGCGCCACCGGCAATTACAAGACGCTGTTCACCGCAAAGGATGCAGTGGGACAGCAGCAACTTGTGTTTCTTGCGGCGCGCAACGACTTCCTGACCAAGAACCGCGCCGCCCTGCTCGACTTCTTCGAGGATCATGTGCGCGCCATGCGCTGGTTTACCGATCCAGCCAATCACCAAGAGGCCGTGGCGATCATCGCAAAGTTCATGAAGCAATCGCCCGACGATCTCGCTTATCTTTTCACCGATCAGGATTATTTCCGCGATCCTTACCTGATCCCCAATGTGCCGGGCATCCAGTCGATCGTCGATGTCTCGCAGCAGATCGGGCTGCTGCCGCAACGCATCGAGGTTGCGCCGAAATATGTCGACCTCAGCTTCGTCGAGGAAGCCAAGAAGCGTCTCACCTCGCAAGCGAAGTGACGGCTTCCCATGCGTGACGCATCCCGGTCTGCGATCAGCATCGAGAACGTCCAGCATTCCTATGTCTTGCGGGGCGGGAAGGAAATCATAGCCCTGCAAAACATCAGCCTCGACATTCAGGCCGAGGAGTTCCATGCGCTCCTTGGTCCATCGGGCTGTGGCAAGAGCACGCTGCTCTATCTGATCGGCGGCTTCATTCCGCTTCAGGAAGGCAGCATTCGTACACGCTCGGGGGAGGTGACCGGCCCCGGCCTCGAGCGCGGCATCGTGTTCCAGAACTTCGCGCTGTTCCCGTGGATGACCGTGAAGCAGAACATCCTGTATGGACTCCGCAAGGCAAATTTTCCGCGCAAGGAAGCGGAAGATCGCGCCCGCGAATTCATCCAGCTCGTGCATCTCACCGGCTTCGAGGACGCTTTTCCATCGCAGCTTTCCGGCGGCATGCAACAGCGCGCCGCCATCGCGCGGACGCTCGCGGTCGATCCTGAAATTCTGCTGATGGACGAGCCGTTCGGCGCGCTCGACGCGCAGACGCGCCGCATCATGCAGGAAGAATTGCGCGCCATCCAGCAGCGCACGAAGAAGACCGTCGTCTTCGTCACGCACGACGTGCAGGAAGCGGTGCTGCTCGCCGATCGCATCACCATCATGAGCCCGCGGCCCGGGCGCATTTCGCATCTCATCGAGGTCGGCCTCGAGCGCCAGAGCGTCGAGGACATGCTCGCGCAACCCGAGTTCACCGCGAAATCCGAACACATCTGGAGACTCGTGAAGGACATGGCCGAAAGCGCCATGCGCGGCCCGGCATGAATACGATCCTTCGCTATTCACCGTTGTTACTCCTGCTTCTGGCGTGGGAGGCGATCACGCGCTTCGGCCTCGTGTCGAGACAGGTCTTGCCGGATCTGGCGACCATCGGCGGCGCATGGCTGCAGCTCATCGCTGGCGGCGAGCTCGCCTGGCATCTCGCCATGTCGATGGCGCGCGCGTTCGGCGGGCTCGCGCTCGCAATCCTGATCGGCGTGCCCGCGGGCCTGATCATGGCGGTGTCGAAGCCGTTTCGCCTCGCGCTCAATCCGCTGGTGCAGATGATTTATCCGATCCCTAAATCCGCGCTGGTGCCGCTGATGATGATCTGGCTGGGGTTGGGCAGTTCATCGAAAGTAGTTCTTATTTTCATCGGATGCCTGCTGCCGGTGATCGTCAGCGCTTACAATGGCGCGAAATCGGTGAATCCGTTTCTGCTCTGGTCGGCCGCAAGCCTTGGCGCATCGCGCCGCGAATCCCTCGTCGAAGTTTTATTGCCCGCCGCCATGCCCTCGGTGCTGACAGGCATCCGCACCGCGCTCGGCTTCGCCTTCATCCTGATGGTCACGAGCGAATTCGTGATCGCCAAGGACGGCATCGGCTATCTCATCGCGTTCCTGGGAGACGGGGGCGTATATCCCAGCATGTTCGCGGCGATCTTCACGGTCGCGGCGATCGGCTTCTTCGTCGACCGCGCTTACAGCATGCTGTCAGGCCGCTTGCTCCGGTGGACGGTGACATGACCGCGATCACCGAAAAGCAGAACACGGCACGGAACAAGCCGCGCACGCCATGGCTGAATACGGTGGCGGGCGAGACGGCCATTCAGGCCGGCGTCTTCGTCGTGCTTTTGCTCGCATGGGAAATCGCCACGCGCTCGGGCGTGATCAGTCCCTTCATGTTGCCCGCACCGGAGGATGTGGTGCGGCGCATGGCCGACGATCTTGCGTCCGGCGTCGCGCTCGCCGATCTTGGCCGCACGCTCTGGCGCGCCGTGCTCGGTTTCGTCATCAGCGCCGTGATCGGCATTCCGCTCGGCATTCTCATGGGCCGTTTCGCGCTGATCAAATGGTTCTTCGATCCGCTGATCTCGGTTGGCTTCCCGATGCCGAAGATCGCATTTCTGCCGATTTTCATCCTGTGGTTCGACGTGTTCGATACGTCGAAAATCATCATGGTGGTGATCTCGGCGATCTTCCCGATCGTGCTCGCCGCAAATGCTGGAACCGAGCAATGCGACAAGTGGCCGGTGTGGTCGGCGCGGTCCCTGGGCGCGAGCAAGGCCGAGACGCTTTGGGAGATCATCTTCCCGCTCGCGCTGCCGCAGATCATGACAGGCCTGCAGATCGCGTTGCCGGTTGCGCTCATCACGACCATCGTCACGGAAATGATGATGGGCGGCCCCGGGCTCGGCGGCGCCATGATGACCGCCGGGCGCTTCGCCGACACGCAGGGCGTCTTCGCCGGGATCGTCGAGATCACGATCATGGGGCTCGTCTTGATGAAGGGTTTCGAAGCCTTGCGCCGCCGATTGCTGCGGTGGCAGCCGCAGGTGCGCGAATGACACCGGTCGAGGTGCGTTTCGGGGTGCCGCTTACGAAGGCTGTTCGGAATTCCGGCGCTTCGTCCGGCTTGCGCATCGCGATCGAAAACGGGCGCATGCTGCGATTGAACGACATGCGCGCCAGCATCGTTTTGTCCGGCGAGCGGCTGGTCGCGGGCGCCGATCCCTTCGCCGCCGTCTACGGCCTGCTTGAGAGAGCATGCGATGCATTCGATCGCGGTGCGCAGGCCTTCCTCGCGGGACATCGCGCATGGGTCGAGGGCGAATTGGCAAAGCGCCCGGGACAGGCGATCTCGGCGCTCGCCGGATACGACGGACTGTTCCGCCTGGACGACTGGAAATATTCAGCGCCCATGCCGCTGCCGCGCGCCGAGCTTCTCCTCGGTTCCGCGCAGGTTTCCTGCATTGTCGATTTCGCATTCTGGACGGGCGCCTCATGGTCCGTCGTGCTGCTGAAAGGCCGCATTCCATTTCCGAGCCGGGCGCGTGAAAGACTGCATGCATTGGAGACGGCGGGAGTCGCCTTCGTCGAAATCGATACGGATGCCGGGCTTCCGGATGTGGCGGCGGTTTTGGCGCGCTTGTTGCCCGCGAACGCCATCGAATTCTGGACGGGGCAGGCGCTTCCCATGGGTCCGTTTCGAACCGCGAAAGAGGGCTTCAAGGCTGCGGGATTCTCGCAGCCCTGACCGCCGCATCGAGACTTGCCGCGAGCCCCGCCTCGGACAGATTGCGGCCGATCACGACAATCCGGCTTCGCGCGTCGTCATCGGGCCATTGCGGAAGAATGATTGGCTCATGGACATAATGATGAACCGCGTGCACGACGACCGGCTCGGAAACGCCTTCCAGACTGACGATGCCTTTCAACCGGAGCAGGTCGGCGCCGCGCAAGCTGGTGATTGAATCGAGCCACTCGACGAGGGCGGCTTCGGGAATGGAATCATCGCGCAAGATGCAGCAGGACAGGACGTCGCCTGCATGCGGCTTTCCGGCAAGCGCAGCGGAGTTGAGGCGGGTCGCGCGTCCGGCAGTGGCAAGTGTTTCGTCTTCGGCGAGCAGCGCCTCGGGAATGGAGCCCGGCGCGCTGCGCTCGATCCGCGCGTCGGGATTGAGGCGCGCGATCATATCTGCCAGCACCTCGGCCTGGCCGGCGCCGGCGAGATCGATCTTGGTGAGCACGATGCGATCAGCGAGCGCGACCTGTTTCACCGCTTCCGGCTCGCGCGCGAGATGCGATGCGCCGTAAAGCGTATCGACGACCGTGATCACGTTGCCCAGACGGTAGGAAGGCGCGAGCACGGGATCGCGAAGAATGCTGTTCATGATCGGCGCGGGATCCGCGAGCCCCGTCGTCTCCACGACGACGCGGCGGAAGGGCGGCAGCGAGCCATCCCTCCCGCGCCGGCGCAGGTCCTGCAACGTATCGACGAGATCGCCGCGGATCACGCAGCAGATGCAGCCCGACTGCAGAACAAGCGCGTTCTCGATCGAACTTTCGACGAGAAGATGATCGATTGCGATCTCGCCGAATTCGTTGATCACGACCGCCGTGTCCGCGAAGGCTTCGTCGCGGAGCAGGGCGTTGAGGAGCGTCGTCTTCCCGCTGCCGAGATAGCCGGTCAGAATCGTGACCGGCGTTCGCGCATCGGTCTTGAGCCGCATCTTCAGATCGTGAGCTCGAGGGCGTAAAGCCCGCCTGCGTGACGGTCGACCGCGTAGACGATGCCGTTTTCATCGACGAACACGTCGTTGATCTGGATCGCGGGAACACGCGATCCCTTCGGCCCGTCTGGAACGAACTTGGCCACTTCCTTGGGCTGCAACGGATCCGTCAGGTCGAAGGCGCGCACGCCGCCATTGAAGAAGGTCCCGAAGATCAGCGTATCCGACTTGAAGGACGTCTCGCCGGGTCGGTTCTCATGAAGATTGTGAGCGCCGTATCGGCCGCCGCGATGTCCGAATTCCTCAACGGAGGGAAGCGGGAATGTCGAGATCGGCACGAGGTTATCGTCACGCCGCGCGTCGAGAACCCACACGAGCTTCGGCCAGTCCACGCCATCGTCCATCACGCATTCGTCCGAGACGACGTAGAGGTCGCGACTGAACAGCGGCAGCACCGTATGCGTGAAGCCGGGGTAGGGCGGATGCGGATTCCAGTGGCTCACGATTGTCGGGCGCGAAATGTCGGATATGTCGAGCACGAAAGCGCCGCCATCGATGTAGCCGATGTAGGCGCGATCGGGCCGGTTCGGATAGACATTGGTGTTGTGCGCGCGAAAGCCGGTGTTGATCGGCAGGCGTTGCGGCGGCGGCGCGGCGTCGGTGACGCTGACGCCGGGCATCCACCAGCGGCCGAGCTCCACCGGCTTCGAGGGATTCTTCACGTTGAAGGCGCGATAGATCTGGTCGTCGAGTTGGTTGCGAGGCTGGAAGTCCGGCGCGCCCGAAGAGCAATGCACGGTCTCGCCATCGACGAACCACAATTGGTGGACGCCGCGCGAATAAGGCCCGGAGCAATCGACGAAGGAAATCGACTTGGGCTCCTCGGGATTGCTGATGTCGAACAGTTCGAAGCCGGCCGGCGTGAGCCCGGGCTCCAGCACCTGATAGGCCACCGCGAGAATGTCGCCGCAGGCCTCGAGCGAATTGGAACGCACCTTCTGGTGCGGGAGCCTGGTCTGGACGACCACTTTAGGACGTGAAGGATCGGTGACGTCCACGCCGGTGAAATTGATGGGCGGCCCCTCGTGCGCAAGCCACATGATGCGGCGGCCATCCCTTGTCTTCTGGAGAGACATGCCCTCGCCCACGCCGCCGTGCTCCAGCAGGGTGTCTTGGCTCAAGAGCCGCATTCCATGAATTTCCGACATTTCGCCCCCTGCTTGTTCTTTGCCGAAGTATGAAAGGCGCGGACCCCCGTGGTCAATGTCGATATTGTCGAGAGCCGGACGTACGGCAGAGCAACTCGACAAGTTGTTACTGGGACATGCTTCCCCAGTAACCCGCCTTCTACCGAAGGGCTCATCGTTTGACTTAGCCCATGTGACGGCGGATCATTCCTAGATGAAGGGCCGACACAGGTTCCTGTCCGGGAGGATCAGCATGCGCATGCTTGCCATAGCCGCGCCTTGGCGTGGGTTCGCTATCTCGTCCTCGAATTTGGTGCGGGCGGCGTTCTTCTCGACGCTGATGCTCTTCGGCGGAGCCGGCGGCCTCGCGGCCCTCGAGTATCCTTCGAAGCGTGTAACCATCGTCGTGCCATTTGCGGCTGGCGGCTCGGCGGATGTCTACGCGCGCATTCTGGCGCAACATTTGTCCGAGGATCTCAAGCAAACCTTCATCGTCGAGAACCGGCCCGGCGCAGGCTCGATTGTCGGCACCGAAACCGTGAAAACGGCGCCGGCCGACGGCCACACTCTGCTGCTGATTTCGAACACGCATACGGTCAACGAGACGCTGTTCGAGAAAAAGAATTACGCGCTGATGGATGATTTCGTCGCTGTCGCCCCCATCAATTACGCCGATCTCGTCCTCGTGAGCCGGCCCGGTCTCCCGGCGAAAAATATGGCGGAGCTCATCAAGCTGGCGCAGTCGCAGCCCGGCAAGCTGACCTATGCTTCCTCCGGACCGGGCACGCCCTATCACATGGCGGGCGAGATGCTGAAAGCGCTCGGGCACATGGACATCCTGCACGTGCCCTATCGAACAAGCTCAGGCGCTCGCACCGACGTCGTCGGCGGGCATGTCGATTTGATGTTCGACGCGCTCACCACGATGGTCGAGGCGATCAAGGGCGCACAGGTGGTCGGGCTCGCGACAACGGGACAGAAGCGCACGAGTCAATTGCCGGAACTGCCGACCGTCGCGGAATACGTGCCCGGCTACGAGGCGACGATCTGGCTCGGCGTCATGGCGCCACGCAAGACGCCGACCGAAGTGGTCGACAAGCTCAACGCCGCCATCACGGCGATCGTCAAGCGGCCTGATCTGCAGGCCTCCTGGAGGAGCCAAGGCGCGGAGCCGATGACCATGTCGCCGGCGGAATTCGCGACCTTCATGCAAGGCGACATCAAGAAATGGGCTGAGGTCGTGCGCATTTCGGGAGCCAAGGTGGAATGACGAGAATCCTGCGCGTCAGCGGCGGCGGCGCTACGAAAGCACTGGTGGAAAGCCTTGCCGACTGGCTCCGGATCTCGCAGGACGCGACCATCGAGGGCGAGTTCTCCGCAGTCGGAGCGATCCGGGACAAGTTCCTCAAGGATCACAGCGCGGATGTCCTGATCCTCAGCGATGCGCTCATTCGCGAACTCGCCGCCCGCGGAGAGGCGGCGCCGGATTCTGTCGCGCCGATCGGCGGCGTGCGGACCGGGGTGGCTGTCCTGAACGGCGCGCCCGCGCCAAAAATTCAAACAGCGGATGAACTTGCAGCGTCGCTTCTTGCGGCCTCCGCCGTTTACGCGCCTGACTTGCGCAAATCCACGGCCGGGGCGCATGTGCAGGCCATGCTGATCCGGCTCGGCATCGAACGACAGGTCGCGCCTAAAGTGCGTGAATTTCCGAACGGCGAAACCGCGATGCGGCAGATGGTCGTGGATGGAGACCAAGCGGCTCTTGGCTGCACCCAGCTGACCGAGATCCGCATGACCCCGGGGCTTGCTTACGTGGGCGCCCTGCCGGCGCCGTTCGACCTGATGACGACGTATACGGCCGCTGCGAGCGCGCACAGTGGAGCTCCGGATCTGGCCCGGGCTTTCATAGCCCGCATAAGCGGGCCGGACATGACCGAGCAGCGCGCGGCCTGCGGCTTTGAGTGAAAGCGGCGACGCCGCCGCGCGATCGGGCCACCTGATGACGTGATTTCTGTGCGCCAAGCCGGCTACGAAGCCGACGATTTTCTCGCGACGGCGGTGGCTCGGCAGGAGCGCAAACGCGGACGCACGTCGCTCGCCAGCGCTGACCGCGACATGTTTCAGCTCGCCTCCGAGCTGGCCACCATCCTGCAGCCGGCGAAGGGAGGCGAATGGACCCGCATCGGTCCGAACGAAGTTCGCGCGCGTCACAGCGTCTAGCCCAGCCAGGCGCCGGATTTCACCGCGCTGCGCGGCGATCCATCGGACAGGATCCCCGGCGCAAAGGGCGTCGGCTCCGCGACCGCTGTCGAGGTCCGCCCTTCCGATGGCGCACCGGAAGCGCCGAATGGTGCATGAGATAACTCGAATATTGTATTCGTACCTACGGAATGCGACCGGAGATATGGCGCCAAAACGTACCATCGCGCGAGCGCGCTGACTTTAGTCAATGCTCTGCATTGTTCCGATATTCTTCCATCGCGAGAGATAGTCAGCGGGGTACTCGCGATGAAAATTCGCCTCCTGTTTGCAAGCACCAGGCTGCTTGTGCTCGCCGCGACACACGCGATCGCGAGACAGCCCTCGGCTCTATTACCAGGGCAGGCGAGGGGAACGCGGACGACACGATCTGATTCAGTCTAGTCAATGCCAACGCATGCCGGATGGAATCTTTTTCCAATAAGTTGGACCGAATTCACGTGAATTACCAATTCGAGCGGCAACTTGGAATCGCAGCGGCTAGAACGCATGTGCAGATGGTTTGTAACGAAAGCTCAGGACGACGCCGCACGATCAGCTTTTGGGCGTCGACCAGCTGGTGAACCGCCTGCGCGATGAATTCGGTGTTTCAATCGCCGGGGCCGATCTGCTGCTCAACAATCCTCAGGAGCAGTTGATGACTGACGTTCTGGAGAATGCGTATATTGGACATGGCGTCATCGACGGCGTCGATTGCGAACACATCGCCGCTCGCGGGCAGGAGGTGGACTGGCAACTTTGGGTCGGAATCGGTCCGCCGTCGCATTCGTATTCGTAGCAGCGTCTCTTACACGCAGCGAGCAGGCAGGTTGCTGATGCGATGACCGAGGAAAGCAGCTGAAGGTGTGGATCCGCCCCGAACAATCGAAGGTGCAGCCACGGCGAACGGGCGTCGAAGGCTCGGGTCAAACAAACGGCCATGCCGCCACGCGGATGCTTCGGCTGCTTGCGGGCATTTCGATGACAGGCGCACGGTGGCGATCCTGTTTGTTGATTACAGTAGTTTCGGCGGCCACCGTGGGCGAAGTCTTTCTTATGCTTCGCCTGACGACATGGAATGCTGATTTTTTTGACCTTCTTCAGCAGAAATCGATCTCTGGCCTCTTGAGACAGACATGGATTTTCTTCGTGATCGTGGCTGGCATTATGCTCATGCAGGCTACGAATCTCGAAACGAAACTGCGGCTGCAAATGGCATTGCGCAGTCATCTGACGAAAACGGTCCGCGATATCTGGATGGCGGAGGGCCGCCACTTTCGTCTGCGGTACATCGGCGGTGAGCATGCAAACGAAGACGGACGAATTTCAGAGGATGTCCGCATCGTATGCGAAATGATTGTCGAGTTCTTTGTCACTTTTCTCTACGCTGTGACGCAGCTTTTCCTCTTCACGGGTGTGCTGTGGTTCAATTCCGGTCCGCTTAGAATTGACGTGGGCAGCCTTTCGATAACGCTGCCTGGACACATGGTCTGGGTAGCACTTTTATACGCCAGCATTGGCGCTACGATCACAATCCTCGTGGGCCACTCGCTTGTTCGGGCGACTGACCGTCGCCAGGCGACGGAAGCAGACTATCGCGCAAGTCTGGTGAACGCCGTTACCAACGCTGAAGCCATTGCGCTTACTCGAGCGGAACCTAGCGAACGGCGCCGACTTTCTGTAGCATTCGAGCTGATTTGCGTTGCGTGGTCCTGGCAAAGAAAGTTGCTGCGCAACCTGATCTTCTTCTCTGCTGGATATGGGCAACTCACGGCTGTTTTGCCGCTCTTGATTCTTGCGCCGCGCTTCGTTTCTGGAGAGATGAGTCTCGGCGATCTCGTGTTGGTGACTCTTGCCTTTGCACAGGTAACAGCGGCGCTTTCATGGTTGTCGGCCAACTACTCGACGTTAGCCCAATGGGAAGCGTCGTGCGAACGCGTGTTGGGGTTGCAGGATGCGCTGACGAGTATCGATTCTGGCTCCGCGGTGGCGGGGGCCGGATCCTTCACCCGGTTACCAGAAAACGGCCCATCGCTTACGTTTCGCGATCTAAGCTTGGTCTCCCCTGGGGGCGAGCTAGTCGTCGACCGCTTGACGTCAGAAATTAAGCCGGGCGAGCGCGTAATCATCGAAGCTACGCCTGATGCTGCGGTGGCCTTGTTTCGTGCTGTTGCAGGGCTGTCCTACTGGGGAGCGGGCCGCATTGAACTTCCTGAGCAATGTGAACCGTTTTTCATGGGAGAGCGTCCATACTTTCCGACGGACACCTTGCTCCGCGTTTTGATAGAGCCCCTGGAGTGCGACAGCGTATTGGCGGGATGCGTAACTCAGGCATTGGTCGATGTTGGGCTGACGCATCTCGCACCGCTTCTGCAGACCACGTCGAACTGGGGCGCAGAGCTTGGGTTCGAAGAATCGCAGCGGCTTGGGTTCGCCCGGGCCATCATCCACAAGCCACGCTGGATATTGATGCATGATTCCACAAGCGCTCTCTCACGCGCCGCTGAAGAACAGATGATGGAACACCTGATACGCGCATTACCGGAAGCGGCTGTGGTCACGATCACGCATCGCACATTGTCAAATCGGCATTTTCAACGTCAGATCCTCGTCGACGTAGACCGCGAACTGAAACACGACAAACAGATCACGCCGACATCGTGACGACAGTTAAATTTTTACCTCACTTTTTAGGCAGGGCTACCGATAACCGTTGTCATTGGCCTCAGTGCATTGGGCTCTTTTTTTATGAGCACTGCACCGCGGCCCTAACCCATTACGTTCTGACGTCACAGTCGGTGACAACGCTCAGCTCCCCGAACATAGTGACTTGTCGCAGCCGCTCTTACGAGACGCGCTCAAATGCGATTTCGGATGCCCGATGTCGATCACATCCGGTTGCCTGGCGACGAACGCGCCCGGCGCAAGATCGAACGGGACAAGAATGGCATTCCCATCCCGGAACAGCTTTTTACCAAGCTGGACGTGCTCTCCGACGAACTTGGCATCAATCAGCTTGAAAGAAAGATGTAGTCCGCTTCGCTTAACAAACGGTGGGGGACCTCATGCGCTCTTTGCGTAATGTGGCAGCTTGCCCCGAAGAACCTCGAGCACCGCCTCTCTGGTTGAATCCCTGGAACCCCGCATCCACGCTGCCGAAAGTGGTAGTCCGTGCTGCTGTTTCAGCCCGGCAAGGTTCAATGAAACGAAGCGAACGCCCGTGATCGCCATCCTTGATGTCCATCGCGGGACGATAGCGAG
>JANXTB010000088.1 GCA_025356415.1 Hyphomicrobiales bacterium | reverse complement strand
CGAACGTTGCAACAGATCCGACATGTCGCGAACGAGCTGCTGCGCGTCGAAAGCTGTCGCGGCGAGCTGCTGTTGTCGCGCGAAAGCGAGCATGCGTTTGGTCAGCGTCGCGCCGCGGTCGGCGGCCTGAAGCGAATTGTCGATCAATTGTTTCAGCTTCGGGTCTGCTGGCAGGCGTTTCTTGGCCATCGTCAGATTGCCGAGCACAACGGCGAGCAGATTGTTGAAGTCATGCGCGATGCCGCCCGTGAGCTGTCCGATGGCCTCCATTTTCTGCGACTGGATGAAACGCGCGCGGCTCTGTTCAAGATTTTCCTGCGCCTGACGGCGTTCGGTGATGTCACGCGTCACTTTTGCGAAGCCGATCAGCTCGCCGTTGTCGCCCTTGATAGCGTCCACGACGACATTCGCCCAGAAGCGCGTTCCGTCCTTGCGGACGCGCCAGCCCTCCTGCTCGAACCGGCCTTCTTCCGCGGCTGTTCTCAAAGCTCGGTCAGGCAGTCCGGCTGCACGATCCTCGTCCGTGTAGAAACGCGAGAAGTGCTCTCCGACAATCTCTGCTTCCGTGTAGCCCTTGAAGCGATGCGCGCCGGTGTTCCAGTTGGTGACGCGCCCGGTGGGATCGAGCATGTAAATAGCGTAATCCTGCACGCCTTGGACAAGCAGTCGAAAACGCTCCTCGCTGTGATGCAAGGCGTCGCGCGTCGTTTTTTGGTCCGAGAGGTCGCGCGTGATTTTCGCGTATCCCAGAAGATCGCCCGCATCGGACAGAATCGGGTCGATCACCACATGCGCCCACATGAGCGAGCCATCCTTGCGGACGCGCCAGCCCTCCTGCTCGAACTTGCCTTCCTCCCGCGCCATTTTCAGGGCGCGAGCAGGAAGGCCCGATGCGCGATCCTGCTCCGTGTAGAAGCTCGAGAAATGCCGCCCGATGATTTCATCCTCAGTATAACCCTTGAACCGCTGCGCGCCGCGATTCCAGCTGATGACGTTCCCCATCGGATCGAGCATGTAAATAGCGTAATCATGGACGCCCTGGACCAGCATGCGAAAGCGTTCTTCGCTGGCGACGAGCGCCTGCTGCGCGATACGGTGCTGGCTGATGTCACGCGTGATCTTGGCAAAGCCCAACAGCTTGCCGGAGCGCCCGCGGATCGGATCGATGATGACATGCGCGAACATCAGGCTGCCGTCCTTGCGGACGCGCCAGGCCTCGTTCTCGAAACGGCCTTCGGTTTCAGCGATCCGCAATGCGCGGGCGGGCAGACCAGCCGCGCGATCCTCCTCTGTATAAAACTTGGAGAAATGCTGCCCGATGATTTCGTCTTCGGTGTAGCCCTTGAAGCGTTCCGCGCCCGGGTTCCAGCTTGAGACGATGCCGTCAGGGTCAAGCATGTAGATCGCGTAGTCGCTCACCGCTTCAATCAGCAGGCGGCACCGCTCTTCTTTCGAGAGCTTGGCCGCGATTTTGTTTTCGATCATGACGCCACTGCGGTTCTCTGTTGAGCTTCGGAACACGCAATGATCCCGTCGAGGATGCGCGGGCCGACGACCTTCTCATCTGGTCAACGCGCTAGGAGCGATAAAGTATGTGTTGTCGCAGGCGATCCTGTTTCGTCGTTACCTCCAGCGAAGCTGTCGCCCTGCAAGTCAGACGTGACCGTACCGTTTCGACTGGCGTTTCAAGTGATTCCACATGAACGCAGGATCGCGCTAACTTGAGTCAGCCGGGGCTCCCGTGACACGATGGGGAGCACCCGGTCAAAAGAACAAGACAGCGGTAGGAGACAAGCATGGACACAAAGGCTGACGACAAAGGCCCGGGCAAATGCCCTATGTCACATGGGCATGCAGGCCACAGTAACCGTGACTGGTGGCCGGAGCAGTTGAGCCTTCAAATGCTCAACCAGCATTCGCCGCGCTCGAACCCGCTGGGTGAAGCTTTCGATTACGCCGAAGCGTTCAAGAGCCTCGACCTCAACGCTGTCATTCAAGATCTCCGCGCGTTGATGACCGATACCCAGGATTGGTGGCCGGCGGACTTCGGCCATTACGGTGGCCTGTTCATTCGACTGGCGTGGCACAGCGCCGGCACATACCGCATCGCCGATGGGCGTGGCGGCGCAGGCGGCGGACAGCAGCGCTTTGCGCCGCTCAACAGCTGGCCAGACAACGCCAACCTCGACAAGGCGCGGCGCCTGCTGTGGCCGATCAAGCAGAAATACGGACAGAAGATTTCTTGGGCGGACCTTTACGTTCTCGTCGGCAATGTCGCGCTGGAATCGATGGGCTTCAAGACCTTCGGCTTTGCCGGCGGCCGTGCTGATACGTGGGAGCCTGAGGAGCTTTACTGGGGTCCGGAGGGGACATGGCTCGGCGACGAGCGCTACAGCGGCGAGCGCGAGCTGCAGAACCCGCTTGGCGCGGTGCAGATGGGTCTCATCTACGTCAACCCGGAAGGCCCGAACGGCAAACCGGATCCGCTGGGCGCGGCGCGCGATATTCGCGACACCTTCGCCCGCATGGCGATGAACGATGAAGAGACGGTGGCGCTCATCGCCGGCGGCCACAGCTTCGGCAAGACGCATGGCGCGGGCGATCCGTCCCTCATCGGCCCTGAACCGGAAGGATCTGCGCTCGAGGACCAGGGGCTTGGCTGGCGGAGCAAGCACGGGACAGGCTTTGGGGCCGACACCATCACGGGCGGGCCGGAAGTCACCTGGTCGCAGACGCCGACCCAATGGAGCAATCATTTCTTCGACAACCTGTTCAAGTTTGAATGGGAGCTGACGAAGAGCCCGGCGGGCGCGCAGCAGTGGAAGGCGAAGAATGCGACGCCTGATATTCCCGACGCATACGATCCTTCGAAAAAGCATCTGCCGACGATGCTGACGACGGATCTCGCGTTGAGGTTCGACCCGGCCTACGAGAAGATCTCGCGCCGGTTCTACGAGAACCCGGATCAGTTCGCGGACGCCTTCGCCCGCGCATGGTTCAAGCTCACGCATCGCGACATGGGCCCAGTCGCGCGCTATCTCGGCCCGCTTGTCCCGAAGGAAACGCTGATCTGGCAGGACCCCATTCCTGCAGTGGATCATCCGCTGATCGGGGATCAGGACGTCGCTAACTTGAAGTCGCAGATCCTGTCGTCTGGGCTGACGGTTTCGCAACTGGTCTCGACCGCATGGGCGTCCGCCTCCACCTTCCGCGGATCGGACAAACGCGGCGGCGCCAACGGCGCGCGCATTCGGCTTGCGCCGCAGAAGGATTGGCCAGTCAACAATCCACCCGAACTCGCGAAGGTCTTGCAGAAGCTCGAGTCGATCCAGCAGACTTTCAACAAGTCAGCAACGGGCGGCAAGAAAGTCTCGATGGCCGACCTGATCGTATTGGGCGGCTGCGCGGCTATCGAAAAGGCCGCAAAGGACGCGGGCGTCGATGTGAAGGTCCCGTTCAAGCCCGGGCGCATGGACGCTTCGCAAGATCAGACTGACGTGGAGTCCTTTGCGCCGCTCGAACCGGCCGCCGATGGATTCCGCAACTATTATGTGGATGGCCGACAGCTGATGGCGCCCGAGGAAGCCCTGGTCGACAAGGCGCAATTGCTGACGCTGACAGGGCCAGAGATGACGGCGCTCCTCGGCGGCATGCGCGTGCTTGGCGCCAATGCCGGCGGGACGAAGCATGGCGTCTTCACCAACCGGCCGGGTCAGCTGACGACGGATTTCTTCGTCAATCTGCTGAACATGCGCGCGGAGTGGCAGGCGACGGGCTCCGACAATCTCTACGAGGGGCATGATCGCAAGACGAAGCAGCCGCTCTGGACTGGCACGCGCGTCGACCTGATCTTCGGCTCGCACTCGGAGTTGCGCGCATTGGCTGAGGTTTACGCTTGCGCGGACGCGCAACCGAAGTTCGTGAAGGACTTTGTGGCCGCCTGGACCAAGGTCATGAACAACGACCGCTTCGAGCGCGCGTAAAAAACTCCGGGCGGCGTTCGAAACGAGCGCCGCCCTTATTTATTCTGCAGCGGCTTCCGTGCGCGCAGGATTCAAATAGGGCATGACCTCGGCTGCGAAGAGCCGCAGATTCTTTTCCGTGAGGTCAGCCGGCAGGGTCGCGACCTGCAGCATGGCGATCAGATTGCCAAAGCCAAGCTCGCTTTGCAGATAGAGCAGCCGCTCGCGCACGGTCTTCGCGCTGCCCGCCACCACCATGCCGAGGTCCATCAGCGATTCAAGACTCGTGGCGTTGGCGCGCGCAAGCACCTTGCTTTCGATCAGGCTCTTCGTGCTGGCCACCGACGAATAGCCCGGCGGAAAGCGCATCTCCATCGGGAAACGCAGGAAACGATTGAAGAAGGTCTCAATGTGCGGACGCAGTTCCTCGCGCGCGATCTCATCAGTCTCGGCGACATAAATCGGCACCGCCCAACCAATCTGCGACGCGTCCGCCTCATAGCCAGCGCGTGCAGCCGCGTCGCGATAGGCGTCGAATGATTTCTTGGCGTTCTTTAGCGGGCTGAAAGTCTGCAGGTAAGTGTATTTGCGCTCGGCCGCCGCCGCCCATTCGATGGTTTCCGAACTGCCCTGCGATGGAACCCAGACCGGCGGGAGCGGCTCCTGCAAGGGGCGCGGCCAGATGTTCACATAATCGAACTGGAAATGGCGACCGTGGTAACGGAACGGGCCCGTCTGCGTCCACGCTTTCAGGATCAGTTCATGCGCTTCGTAATAGCGCTCATGCGAAAATGTCGGGTCGATCCCGCTGGCGAAATATTCCGAGCCGATGCCTCGCACAAAACCGGTGATAAGACGCCCGCCGCTCATCTGGTCGAGCATCGCGAATTCTTCCGCGATCGAAACCGGATTGTTGACCAGCGGCAGCGCACGGCCGAGCACTGCGATCTTCGCATTCTTGGTGGACCGCGCGAGCGCGCCTGCAATCACATTGGGCGCAGGCATGATGCCATAGGCCGTCTGATGATGCTCGTTGACGCAAATGCCGTCGAAACCGAGCAGATCGGCAAGTTCGAGTTCAGATAAATAGCGATCGTAGAGCTTGGCGCCCTTGGCGGGATCGAAATAGGAATTGGGCAGCGTCACCCAAGCGGAATTATGCGTGTCCGCATAAGACAGATCGAGATCCGCGTAGGGCATCAGATGGAAGAAGAATGTTTTCATCGGGCGACGCTCCGGAAAAACGCATTCAGTCGGGCGCTCACTTGGTCGGCGGCTTCCGTATGCAGGGCATGGCCGCAGCGCTCGATGGTCGCGAGTTCAGCCTGCGCAATACCCTTCTGATAGGCGCCATGGCAGGCGTAAGGAATGACCTTGTCCTCGCGTCCCCATACAAGCAATGTCGGCACGTCGACGCGATGCAGCCAGCGTGCGAGCTGCAGATTTTCAAGCCGCGGGCTCCACGCCAAACGCGCCGCGCCGGCGCGGTTCTGCAAGAAAATATCCATGTCGACTGGCGCCGCCAGACGGGCCTGCGCAATCGCCTGGTCGTAGTAATTATTCGCGGCTGATTCCTCGGGCGTCCAAAGAAAGATGTCCTGGAACGGCGCGTCGGGCGAAGAGATCCCGGCGGGCGCCATCAGGGTCAGCGACTTGATGCGCTTCGTGTTGCGGATCGCGATTTCGGCTGCAAGCCAGCCGCCGATCGAATGGCCGACGAGATGAACCTGCTCGAAGCCCAGCGCATCGAGAACATCGAGATAAAAATAAGCGAGGTCGCTCATTCCCATCATCCAGTCGGGAATATCGGATCGCCCAAAGCCCGGATGCTCGGGCGCGATCACGCAGGAATCGGCGCTCAATTCATCATGCAGGCGCGACCAGTTCGCGCCGCCCGCGCCGTGCAGATAAAGCACCGGCGCGCCATCCCCCTGTTTGCGAATCCGCAATTTGTGTCCGCGGACGTCGAGCATTTCCTCGTGCATTTTTTTCACCAGATCAGCGGCGTTGCCTTCCCTCGTAGATAGAATGTTTTCACCGGTCAACCGTGCGGACGAGCGCGTCTTGACCGGCGGGCGATTGCGCTGTCTGATAAACGCCACGCGGAACGGCTGGAACAAGCCCAATAAAAAACGCGATCAAAGGGAGGAAAGCCAAATGCGGGTTCTTTGGACGTCGTGCGCCGCCTTGGCGGCGGCATTCTTCATGCAGCCGCAGACCGCCGGCGCCGAGACGCTGAAGATCGCCTCGCCGCAGCGCGGCAGCTGGGAGAGCGCCATTCCCGAGCTCGGCAAGAAGAACGGCATCTTCCAGAAATACGGCCTCGATCTCGACATCACCTCCACCTCGGGCGGCGGAGAAACGCTGCAACTCGTCGTCTCCAATTCCGTCGATATCGGGCTGAGCGCCGGCACGTCAGGCGTATTTGGAGCCTTTTCGCGCGGCGCACCGCTGCGCATCATCGGCGCGAGTTCGACAGGCTCGCGCGAGCTCTTCTGGTATGTGCCTGCGCAATCGCCGATCAAAGCCATGCGCGACGCGAACAATGTGAGCATCGCCTATTCCACCAATGGCGCCTCGACGCATATCGCGGTTCTGAAGTTCATCGATGAATATGGATTGAAGGCGAAGCCGGTCGCGACCGGAAATCCCAACCTGACATTTACGCAGGTAAAATCTAATCAGGTCGACGTCGGCTGGTCGGTCGCGCCCTTCCAGCTCGATGCGCTCGACAAGGGCGAAGTGAGAATCGTCGCGCGCGCCAGCGACATTCCGGCCATCAAGACGCAGACCGTGCGCGTCATGATCGCGAATGCGAAGCTGGTTGCTGAAAAAAAGGAAATGCTGGAGCGCTTCATGCGCGGCTATCGCGAGACGGTGGACTGGCTCTACACGAGCCCCGAAGCGATCCCGCAATTCATGGAATTCTCCGGCTTCTCCGAGCCTGCGGTCAAGCGCATGCTGGCGGAATTCATCCCCAAGGAAAGCATGCAGTCAGTCACCATCGATGGCGTGCCCGAGGCGCAGCAGGATGCTGTGCAGTTCAAATTCCTCAACGCGCCGTTGACCGACGCGCAACTGAAAGAGCTGATCCAGATCCCGGCAGTTTCCAAATAGCGACATTCTACTGATCGCTGTCGATCACCTGGTTATATTGCTCGATCACAGCCTTCGAGGTCTTGGAATATTTCTTGAGCAGCTCCATCAGCGGCTTGCCGGCAATGGGGCTGATTTCGATCTTCATGCGCTGTGCATCCTGGATAAACTCCGGATCGACGATCATCGCCTGAAAGGCGGCGTCGAGAATCTGCGCGCGGTCGGCTGGAATATTCGGCGGCGCCACGAAAGGAAGCGACGTCACGAACGGCAGCTCCGCGAATTCGACCAGCGCCCGCTCGTTGTCGTCGCGTGCAATTTCGAGGCCGGTCGGCACATTCTCGTAGCCTGCCATCCGCGTCTGGCGCCCGAACTGGACGAGCGGACGAATGCCGCCATCCTTCAGGAGATGTGGATGGGACGATTCAACCGAGGACGTCCCGATGATATGACCGTCAAGCTCGCCGTTCAAAAGCGCGATCCAGATCGGCCCGGCGCCGGGATAGCCGGTGATCACATCGACATTGAGACCCAGGACTTTCTTCGAGACTTTCGACAGCAGATGATTTGTGGCGCCGGGCACCGTGCCAAGCCGCGTGTGAAGAGATGGCTTCTTCAGATCCTCCACACTCATCGCAGGATGGTCCTTGCGCACCCACAAGATGCAGGCCTCGTTGGCGTAAGTAGAAAGCGAGCCGAGCCAGGTGAAACCGAGCACGTCGAATTTCACATTGGGCGCACCGCGAAATCCTGTTTGCGGAATGCCGCGATCCAGTTGCCCGATCACCGTCCCGTCGCGCGCCGCCGTCTGATAAAGATTGTTGGCCGCGATGACGCCGCCCGCACCCGGAACATTCTTGACGATGATGCCTGGGGCGCCGGGTATGAACCGACCTAAATGCCGCGCGACCAGCCGGCTTGCGAGATCGTTGAACCCGCCCGCCGCGAAACTGCTGATAAGCGTGATCGGATGGGTGGCGTAGAAATCAGCGCCAGTTTGCGCGCGGGCGCCGGGGACCATCGAGAGGGCAAGCAAGGTCATGCCGGTCGCGAAAGCGGAGCGTCTCCACAGGGCCATGTCGTCCTCCCGAAGAGCCGCTATTGTCTGCGGCCTGCGACGATGCTCACCGGAAACAGCATGGCTGTCAAACAAGCGCGATGCTTGACAATAGAGCCCGAAGATCGAAACTCACGACTTCAAGAAACACAAAAACAAACTAGGAGTGAGGCCATTGAGCATTCGTCGCGTCGTTACGGGCCATAATGTAGAAGGCCGTTCCTGCTTCGTTTCCGATGAAGCCGCCCCGAATGTGTTTCAGCGCCATGTCGGCAGCACCAGGGTGACGGAACTCTGGAAGACCTTTTCCACACCAGCCGACAACGCCGACACGAACGAGCCCACTGCGCCTCCTTACAAGCTGACACCGCCTGACGATGGCACGGTGCTGCGCATCATCAGCTATCCGCCGGATTCGATCCGGCTTGCGTCCCTGGAGAAGGAACGCTCGGGCGAAGCCGACGAGGCGAGTGGCCGCGCCGCCGCGCTCGATCGGGGCAACCCGCGCCATCCGGGCTTCCACAAGACGCGATCGATCGATTACGCGATCGTCCTCTCGGGCGAGATCTATGCGCTGATGGATGAAGGCGAGACTTTGCTGAAGCAGGGCGATGTGTTGATCCAGCGTGGCACCAACCACGCGTGGAGCAATCGCACCGAAGAGCCCGCCGTACTGGCCTTCATCCTGATCGACGCCAAGCCGCTTTAGCGCAACGTCTCACCTGATATTGTTCAGGACAGCCTTTAGGCGCTCGACGACTTCGGGCGGGGTCGCGTAAATCTCGTCGAGGACTTTCTGCATGTCTTCGCCCGACGTGGGCGAGGGCTTGTCGCCAACGACTTTCAGAAACTCGGCGCGCAGTTCCGCGTCATTCATGGCGCTCATGAAGGCGTCGCGAATGTCCGCGGCGCGCTCAGCCGACAGTCCGGGAGGCGCGAGATAGGGGCGAGTAATTTTCTGCGGCGCGACCAATACGCGAAGCATCTGGCGGCCAGCCTCGTCGGGAATGAGATCGAGCGCCAGCGGCGCGTCCTTCACATCGGGATGTTTTTCGAGCCCGAGCTGGACAAGGAAGTTCAGCTTCTTGTCGCGCAGCCAATCGGGCTTGGACGAGAGGATGCTCGACCAACTCCAGCCGCATCGCCCATCAACCTCGCCGCGCTCCACCGCCATCACGGTTTCCTGCGTTCCAACATAACCCGAGATGACGCGAAATTTCGTCCCCATGGTCGCGTTCAGCACGATGGGAAAAATATCCGTCGACGAGGCTGCGCCGGTACCCGCGAGTGTGACCTCGCGCGTTCGGGCGTCCTCTATGGTCTTGATCGCGGATTTCTCGCCTGTGACACAAAAACTGACATCGTTTTCAATTGCGCCGACAGCCGTGAAGTCGCTGGTCTTGTATTTCACGACACGGCCGGAGATCAGCGGCTCGAGAATCGGGCCGGTTGCGAAAGCCCCAATATAAGTGCCGTCTTTTGGCGCTACCGAATAGAGATACTCCAGCGCCCGAACACCGCCGGCGCCGGGCATCAGCTCCACACGCACGCCCGCATTGCCTGGCAGATACTTCCCGATAAAGCGCGAGATCATCCGCGCGCCAGTATCGAGCCCGCTGCCCGCCGTGCCGGCGACCGCAATGGTTAGCGTCTTTCCCTTGAAATAACTTTCACCCTGCTGCGCAGACGCAAAGCCGGGCGCGACGCTCAAGGCGGCAACAATCGCCGCGTGCAAGACGTATCGTGTGCCTGTCATCGCAAATCCTCAGTCGAGGGGTATTTTGCCGTTCGGCGGATCGGCTTCGAACGTGTTGAGCACCATGGCGACCATCACGTAGAAACCGACAAGCGACACGAGTTCGACAAGCGTCGTGACGCCGAAAAACGCTTCTGCTTTTTTGTACGAAAGCGGCGACAAGGTTTGCGTCTCAGACAATTCACAGGCGATGTCATAGGTCATGCGCTCGTCTTCGCGCGCAAAGACCGGCGTTGTGCGGGTGCGGATGGCGTCGACGACATCCTGCGTCAGCCCGTTTTCAATTCCGCGCTTTTCATGCACCGCCCAGGCGAATTGCGCCGTGGCCTTGCGCGCCATGACGAGGATCGCCAGCTCAATAAGCCGCGCCGGCAGCGATGACTTTTTCTGAAACCAGTCCTGTGTCTGCAAGGCGAGCGAGCCAAGGACCGGGCTGTTCAGCCAGATGGCGAAAGGCCCGCGCACCTGTCCGCGCACGCGCATGATCTCGTCATGCATACGCTTCTGCGCGTCATCGAGCGCATCCTTGTCGATTGCGGGTAATCGCGACATCCATCCCCCCGAATTCTTCTCTTTTTATTTGCGCGAATACTGGGCGACAAAACCGTGTTTGACAAGCGCAAGGGGGGGGCAGGCCGAAGGTCGCGCAAAATTTGCATTCGCCCAGCAAAATCCTCTACCTTGGCAACCAGACGAGCAAGTTCCGGCGCAGACCGGGCGAGTAGCTGTGTGAGACAAGAAGAAAAGCCGAGGGGACGTCATGCAGGTAGGCCTTTTCGACCATATCGGTCGCGCGAACACTAATCTCGCCCAGCTGTTCGATGATCGGATCGCTTTCTATTCGGCGGCCGATAAAATGGGTTTCTATTGCATGCATCTGGCCGAGCATCATTGCTCGCCGGTCAACATGGCGCCCTCGCCGTCCGTCTTCCTGGCGGCGTTGGCGCGGGAAACGAAATCCATGCGGCTTGGGCCGCTTTGCTATCTTCTCACGCTCTACACGCCTTTGCGGCTTCTAGAAGAGATCTGCATGCTTGATCATCTGAGCCATGGCCGGCTCGAGATCGGCGTCGGGCGCGGCGTGTCTCCATTCGAGCTTGGCTATCATAATATCGACCATTCCAAGTCGCGCGAAATGTTCATCGACGCGTATCAATGTCTGCGCAAGGGCATGGTGTCGGACGAGCTGACCTACGAGGGCGAGTTTTACAATTACAAGAATGCGCCGATCGAGCTGCATACGTATCAGCCCTCGCCCGCCTTCTGGTATGGTTCGTCGAATACAGTCGGCGCCACGTTTGCTGGCGAGAACGGCATGCACTTCACCGCGAATGGCCCGACCGATTTCGCCAAGAAGAACATCGACGCCTACAAGGAAGCTTTGGCCAAGCGCGGCAGCCCTGAAATCGTGAAGCCGGAATTCTCGGGCGGGGCCGCCATCGGCGCGCTGCGCCAGATCTACGTGGCGGAAACGGATGCCGAAGCGATCGCCATCGCCGAGCCCGCAGCCATGAAACATCATGAAGAGATCAACTGGCTGCGCAACAAGCATGGCGTCAACGAGCTGACGGCGCGCCTCAATGTGCCGCGCTCGCATGATCTGGCCGGCATGATGAAGGAAGGCACCGTCATCGCCGGTTCGCCCTCTACCGTCCTTGCAGAAATCCAGCGGCAGACCGAGATCCTCGGGACCAATTATATTCTTGGCTACATGATGTTCGGCAATCTGACGCTTGAGCAATCCATGCGCTCGCTCAAGCTCTTCAATGCTGAAATCATGCCGACACTCAGGGCCATGTAGGAAAAGAAGACGCGCAAAGCGCGCTGCGAACAACTTGGGGAAACGACATGGGCAGGATTGCAAAAGTCTTGATGTCTTCGTTCGCGGCCATCGCCATGTCGGGCGCGGCCCATGCGCAATATTTCAAGGACAAGACGATCACCATGGTGATCAATTATGGCGCTGGCGGAAACGTCGATACCGAAGGCCGTATCTTCGAGCGCCATCTTGCAAAGCATATTGCGGGCAAGCCCAACATCATCGTCAACAACATCCCCGGCGCTGGTGGCCTCACCGCCATCAACCAGCTGGGCATGGGGGTGGGCGTCAAGGATCCCTCCACCACGTTCGGTTTTGTGACCTTCAATCCGATGGCCATCCTGGTCGAGGATCCCGCGCTGCGCGTGAAGATGGAAAACTTCACCATGCTCGCGGGCCTCGGCGGCTATTACGTCGCCTATGCGCGCAAGGATGCGCTGCCGGGCGCGCAACGGCCGCAGGATATTGCGCAAGCGACAAGCATTCATGCGGCGGGTTATGCGCGCTCCACCGTGCACGATGTGCGGCTTCACCTGATGCTCGATCTCATGGGCCCTCATTACCAGGTCATCACAGGCTTCCAGTCCACCGGCGCGGTGAATTTGGCCATGGCGCAGAATGAAATCAACTTCATGCTGTCGACCTTGCCGGGCTACGAGGGACAGGTTGTGCCCAATCTGATCGACAAGGGCATCGCCATTCCACTCTGGCAGATCGGCTCCCGCCGTCCGGACGGAACGCTCAGCGGCAGCGACAAGGTGGAGAAGAGCGGCGTCCGTTTCTTCGAGGATGTCTACAAGGATGCGCACGGTCATGCACCGAGCGGGCCAAAATTCCAGGCGCTGCAGATCATCAACGAATTGCGAGCGCAATTGGCGCGCGCCATGCTGATGCCGCCGGGCGCGAAGCCCGAGGCGACCGAAGAATTGCGCAAGGCCTTCAAGAGCCTCGCCACGGATGAAGCCTTCCTCGCCGATTACAAGCGCATCATCCAGGAAGACGCAGTCATGATCGGCGGCGCTGAAGCGCAGGAATTGGTAAGGAAAGTCGCCGCGGATACGAGCACCGAGGTCAAGGCCATCCTCAAGGAAGCAGCCGGCATCGACTGACAGGACGGCGCGACACTCACTTTTCGAAAGAAGCATAGCCATGGAACATCTTCCCGCTGACGTACGACGCGCCATTCGAGACATGGGCGCCGGCGCGCAACCGGAGATCAACAAGGCCACGAAGGCCATGTTTGCGCCGCTGCTCGAAAGCGCCGACGGCACGGTCGAGGCGCTCGATATTCCCTATGGCGATCACGCCCGACAGAAGCTCGACATCTATTCAGGGCCGGGGCTCAAGAATGCGCCGGTCGTTATTTATATCCCCGGCGGCGGCTTCACTGGCGGCGACAAGCGGCAGGATAGAAAATTCTTCGGCAATATCGGGCGTTTCTTCGCCAAGCGCGGCGTCGTGGCGGTCACCGGCAATTATCGGCTGGCGCCGGAGTTCACGTGGCCATCGGCGTCCGAGGATGTCGCGAGCATTGTGGCATGGGTGAAAGGCGCCATCGCAGAGTTCGGCGGAGATCCCGCGCGCATCGTGATCTTCGGCCATTCCGCCGGCGCCTCGCATGTCGCGTCCTATGTCTTCGATCCGGTTTTGCGCGGGCACGAAGAAGTCTGCGGCGCGATTCTATCAAGCGGATTATATGTCCTGCGCGCCAGCGAAATTCGGCCGAACGTCGCTCAATATTTCGGCTCCGACGAGAAAACATTCGAGCGCCGCTCCGCGGTGTCGCATGTGGATGGCACGAAAATCCCGGTTCTGCTCACCGTCGCGGAATATGATCCTGTTCCGCTGGCCACGCCCACATTCGAACTCGCAATTTCGCTCACGTGGCGCGATGGCCATCCGCCGCGCCTCATGCGGCTCGACGATCACAATCATTATTCCTGCATCTGCAGCTTGGGCACGAGCGACACGCGCTATTCGTCCGCGGTGCTGGAGTTCGCGCGCGAGGTCACGGGGTCGCCTGGGCC
>JANXTB010000076.1 GCA_025356415.1 Hyphomicrobiales bacterium | reverse complement strand
GAGGCTTTGATGCTTGCGAGCGACGACGACATTCTGGGACAGGCCGAAGCCTGGACGAAGCAGGGCAAGGGCGTGGCTTTGGCTACCGTGGTGGAGACGTGGGGCTCGGCCCCGCGGCCCGTTGGCAGCCATCTCGCCATTGACGCCGACGGTCATTTTCTGGGCTCGGTTTCGGGCGGCTGCGTCGAGGGCGACGTCGTCACCGAAGCGTTGGACGTGATCGCCGACGGCAAGCCGCGCGTGCTCGAATTCGGCGTGGCGGACGAGACGGCGTGGCGGGCGGGCCTGTCCTGCGGCGGCCGTATCCGCGTCTATGTCGAGAGGATCGGCTGATGCGTCCCGACCTTCTCTCGGCCCTCAATGCAGCGCGCCGCGAACGCCGCGCCGCCGTGCTCGTCACCGCCATGGCGGATGGCGCGCAGAGACTCGTGACGCCGCAAACGCTGGCCGCCGATCCGCTGAATGAGGCGATCGACAATGCGCTGCGCAGCGGCAAGAGCGGCCTCGTCGAACATGAGGGCGCGTCTTACTTTCTCACGGTGCAGGTGCCGCCGGTGCGGTTGGTGGTGATCGGCGCCGTGCATATTTCTCAGGCGCTCGCGCCGATGGCGAAGCTTGCGGGTTTCGACATGACCATCGTCGATCCGCGCACCGCGTTTGCAACGCCCGAGCGTTTTCCCGATGTGCCGGTGATCGCCGACTGGCCGGAGACCGTGTTGCCGCCAATGAAGATCGACCGCTACACGGCCATCGCGTGCTTCACGCATGATCCGAAGATTGACGATCCCGCGTTGGAAGAAGCCTTGCGGGCGGAATGTTTTTACGTCGGCGCGCTGGGTTCGCGAAAGACCCACGCCAAAAGGCTGGAGCGGCTGGCCGCGAAGGGTTTCACGGCGGATGATTTCGCGCGCATCAAGGCGCCCATCGGTCTCGATATCGGCGCGGTGACGCCGTCCGAAATCGCAGTGTCGGTGCTGGGTGAAATCATTCTTGCGCTGCGCAAGAAGCCCTTGCGCGTGGAGAAGGCGGCGTGAAATTCGGACCCGTTCCGCTGGATCAGGCCGAGGGCGGCATTCTCGCCCATTCCGTGCGCAATGAAAAAATCGTGCTGAAAAAAGGCGCTGCTCTAAGCGCCGCGCATATCGCCGCGCTGCGCGATGCGGGTGTTGAAACTCTCGTCGTCGCACAACTTGAAACAGGCGATATCACCGAGGACGAAGCGGCCGCGCATGTCGCAATCGCGATCAGTGGCGATTACATCCGCGTTGAGGACGCCTTCACGGGCCGCGCCAATTTATATTCAACGTGCAATGGCGTGCTCGTCGCGGAAGCCTCGCTGGTCGATGCGATCAACGAGGTCGATGAGCAGATCACGCTCGCGACCTTGCCGCCATGGCGCAGCGTCGTCGAGGGCGAGATGATCGGCACGGTGAAAGTTATTCCTTTCGCGGTGCCCGCCGGACTCGTCACGCGGGCCGTTGGCGCCGCGGCTGGCGCGCGGCTGCGCATCGAGCGTTACCGGCCGCTGCGCATTGGCGTTATCTCGACCATGCTGCCGGGGCTGAAGCCATCGACCATCGACAAGACGCTGCGGGTCATGCGCGAACGCATCGCGCCGGCTGGCGCCAGCATTGTCGCCGATGTGCGCTGCGAACATGAGACGCAGGCGCTGCGCGCCGCCATCGACGAGATACGCTCGGCGTGTGACATGATCGTCGTCTTCGGCGCCTCGGCGATTACCGACCGTCGCGATGTCATTCCCGCCGCGCTGACGGAAGCCGGCGGCGCCATCGAGCAATTTGGCATGCCGGTCGATCCCGGCAATCTGCTGCTGATCGGCGATCTCGACGGCAAGCCGTTTCTTGGCGCGCCGGGCTGTGCGCGCTCGCCGAAGGAAAACGGATTCGACTGGGTGCTGCAGCGCATGCTCGCCGCTGTTCCGGTGACCAGGCGCGACATCCGCCGGATGGGCGCTGGTGGCTTGCTGATGGAAATCGTCTCGCGTCCGCAGCCGCGCACGGGCGGAGCTCCGCATGGTGACGAATAAAATCGCGGGCGTGCTCCTCGCCGCGGGCGAAGCCAGGCGCTTCCGAAAAGCCGCTGGTGCGCAGGGACCTGTGACAAAGCTCGTGGCGCACCATGCGGGCAAGCCCCTGGTGCGTCATGTCGCGGAAGCCGCGCTCGCAGCCGGGCTGTCACCATTGATTGTGGTGACCGGACATGCGCAGGACGCCGTGAGCGAGGCGCTTCACAGTCTGGCGTTCACGGCAGTGCACAATGCCGCTTACGCCAGCGGCATGGCGTCGTCGCTGAAGGCCGGTCTGGCCGCGGTTCCCGCCGATGCGCCGGCGGCCATTGTCCTGCTTGGCGATATGCCGCTCGTCTCCGCCGCGCTGATTGCGCAACTCACGGAGGCTTTCGAGCAACGTCCGCGCGCGCTGGCCGTCGTGCCTGTGCATGAGGGCGTGCGCGGCAATCCGGTGCTGCTGTCGCGCGCACTGTTTGCGCAAATCATGGAACTGACTGGCGACGCCGGCGCCCGGCAAGTGCTGCGCGGGCGCGACGCCGACATCATCGAGATCGCCGTGAACGAACCGGCGGCGCGCATCGACATCGATACGCCTGACGCGCTGCGCGATCTTACGCAAAACTGATTCCGCCAAGCTTGCCAGCGCGACGGCCGCTGATACGCTTACCCGCAAAGAACAATCAGCGGGAGGGTGTCTATGGATTCGAAAGTTGCGCTGCAACGCCGCCAGTTTCTTGGAGCCGCGGGCCTTGGCCTCGCCGCCACGCAAATCTCTCCCGCACTTGCACAGGCGCCAGCCAGCACGCCGGGCGACATTGCGCGCAGCGAATATTGGGTGAAGAAGGGCGACGTCAAACTTTACATGTCGCGCAAGCAGCTCGCCGCGCCATCAGCCAACGGCCCGCGTCCGGTGCTGTTCTTCGTGCATGGCTCGTCGAATGCGTCTGGCACCAGCTGGGATCTCAATGTTCCCGGCAAGGAATATTCCATGATGAATGTCTTCGCCCGCTGGGGCTATGACACATGGACGATGGACCACGAGGGCTACGGCCATTCCGATCGCACCTCCGGCAATTCCGACATTGCAAGCGGCGTCGAAGATCTCAAGGTCGCATTCGAGCGCATCGTCGCCGAGACCGGGCGCCAGAAGCTGCATGTGTTCGGCACATCGTCGGGCGCCTTGCGCGCCGGCGCCTACGCCATGGTGCGGCCCGAGCGCATCGACCGGCTGGTTCTCTCCGCCTTTACCTACAAGGGCGAGGGCGCGCCCACGCTGCAGCAGCGCGCGCAACGCGTCGAGGAATATCGCCGTAACAACACGCGGCTGCGTGATCGCGAGATGGTGCGCTCCATCTTCACGCGTGATGGCTTGGCGTCGAGCTACGACATGGCCGTCGCCGATATCATGGCAGATGAGGAGATGAAGTTCGGCGACCGCGTGCCGACCGGCACCTACCTCGACATGACGGCGAACCTGCCGGTTGTCGATCCGAAGAAGGTGACATGCCCCGTGCTCATGGTGCGTGGCGACCATGACGGCATTTCGACCGACGCCGATCTGCTCGAATTTTTCCGGCAGCTGCCGAACGGCGACCGCCAATATATTGTTCTGCCGCAGACGGCGCATAATCCGGTCTTCGCCAAAACCCGCGCCATGTATTGGCACGTTACTCGCGCCTTCCTGACTATGGCTGAGGCGCAAGCCTGATTCATCCATCAGGGTCTTCGCCCCGTAAACCTCCCGAAACGGAGGCTGCAATGGCGAAGATCCTGATTTACGGCGCAACGGGTGGCATCGGCGAGGCGAGCGCGCGTGCGCTGCATGCGCAAGGCGCGGCGCTTCATCTGGTCGGGCGCAAGGCCGACGCGTTGGCGAGCCTCGCGGGCGAACTTGGCGCCAGCTACACAATCGCCGATCTCGACGAAGAGGGCGGCTTCGCGCGAGCAGCCGAAGAAGCGGCCGATGGCGGCGCCATCGCGGGACTTGTCTTTGCTGTCGGCACGATCAACCTGAAGCCGCTGTCGCGCCTCACGCGCGCGGATTTCGAGCGCGACTATCTGGTCAATGCACTCTGGGCCGCGCAGGCCATCCAGGCGGCGCTGCCGGCCTTGGCCAAACATGAGGGCGGCTCAGCAGTTGTCCTGTTCTCATCCGTCGCTGTGGCGCAGGGTTTTACCGGGCATGCGTCGATCGGAATGGCGAAGGGCGCCGTTGAGGGACTGACGCGTTCGCTCGCAGCCGAGCTTGCGCCCAAGGTTCGCGTGAATTGCATCGCGCCATCGCTGACGCGCACGCCGCTCGCTGGCAAGCTACTCGCCAATCCGCAAATGGCCGACGCCATCGCGGCCATGCATCCGCTGCCGCGCCTTGGCGAACCGGAAGATGTTGCTCATGTGGTCGCGCTGCTCGCGGGTCCGCACGCTTCCTGGATCACCGGGCAGGTGATTGCAGTGGACGGCGGCCGCAGCACGTTGCGCAACAAGGGCTGAGCCAAAAGCTTCGCACAATGCTTCGCGCTCATGCTGCCATGGAGCGATGGGGCATTGCGCGATGAGCTATTTTCTCTGGCTGAGTTTCTTGAAAGGCGCCTTCGTGCAAAAGGCGACGGCGGATCTCGCCTTGGGCGCAGTCGGCGTCGGGCTTGCCGGAACGTCAGCCGTCTTTGCTATTTATATGGTCGCCAACAGCGATCAGGGTCCACGCATCAATGGCGTCGAGAGCCTCGCCATTTTCGCGCAGCCCGTCTCTGCGCCATATCGGGGCAACGTCGCGCGTGTGTCCGAGCCCGAGTTCGACATGACGCCCGTCGGCTCAGTGCGCATGCGGGCGCCTCCGCCGGCGGAGACGCCCGTCGTGTCGAAATCGGCCACCGGATATTACATTCGCGGCTACTCGCAAGGCGCCGCATTGGTGCAGGGGCCCAATGGTTTCTTCAACGTGAAGGTCGGCGCGGATATCGATGGCCTCGGCCGCGTGACCTCGATCGAGGCGCGCGGGCGCAATCTTGTCATCATCACGACAGGCGGGATGATCTCAGGCGACGATTGATCATTGAGCGCGCAGAGCTTCAGCCAGATCGCGAAAGCCATCGTCGCTGGATGGCGAATGTGGCAGCTGGTTGAGCGCATTGTAGAGCTTGGGAACGGCAATCACCGCCTGGTCAAGCTCCGCATCCGCGCCAGCCTGGTAACCGCCCATGAGACGCAGGTCGCGCGTGTCCTCATAGCGCGCGACAAGCGTGCGCAAGCGCATCACCAGCGCGCGCTGCTCAGGCGACCAGACATGGTGCGACAGCCGCGAGATCGAACCCAGAATATCGATGGCCGGATAACGGCCCTGTTCTGCAATGGCGCGCGACAGCACGACATGGCCATCGAGCGTGCCGCGAATGGAATCCGCGACCGGATCATTGTGATCGTCGCCATCGACGAGCACGGAAAATACGCCGGTGATAGAACCGCCGCCTTCGAGCCCCGGCCCGGCGCGCTCGAGCAGTTTCGGAAGATCGCTAAAAACACTGGGCGGATAGCCGCGCGCGACTGCGGGCTCGCCAGCTGATAGCGCGACATCGCGCGCCGCATGCGCATAGCGCGTGACGGAATCGACGATGAGCAGAACCGACTGGCCCTGATCGCGAAAAAATTCCGCGATCGCCATGGCGGTGCGTGGCGCAAGGCGGCGCCGCATGGCGCTTTCATCGCTGGTGGCGGCCACCACAACAGCGCTGCCGCGCGCCCCGCCCAATGATTCCTCGATGAATTCGCGCAATTCACGGCCGCGCTCGCCGACCAGCGCAACGACCACTGTGTCGAAGCCAGGCGCCCGCGCAAGCATCGAAAGCAAAGTCGATTTACCAACCCCCGAGCCCGCAAAAACGCCGAGCCGCTGACCCGCGCAGAGAGGCGTGAACACGTCGATGGCGCGGATGCCGGTGGCGATCGTTTCTGTCACGCGGCCACGCCGCATGGCGTTGGGCGGTTCGGCATCGATGGGCATGAGCGTCGCGCCTTGCTGCAGGGGACCGGCGCCATCAATAGGCAGGCCCAGCGCATCGACGATGCGCCCACGCCAGCTGTCATCGGGCGCCAGCGTCACGCGGCTTGCAATCCGCGCGCGGGCGCCAAGCCCGACCTCGACTCGATTGGCGAATGGTTTCACCACGGCGCCGTCCGCATCGATGCGCACGATCTCGCCCATGCCGGCGGCATTGTCCACGATCTCGATTCTGTCGCCCAGACGCAGGAATGGCGTCAGTCCGTCGATCCGGAACGCCGCGGCGGAAATTTCCGTCACATGGCCGGTGCATTCGACGAGACCGGCCTGCTGATGCTCGAGCCGGTCCGCCAATTGTTTCAGAAGCTGCAAGCTCATGCGGACCCTAATGTCTTGATGGCGTCGCGTCGCGCATTGTCCGAACTCTCAAGCGCTGCGCTGATGGAATCAAAGGCGCGCTGAACCGTGATGAGCCGCGCCATTTCCATCACTGGATTGACGTTGCTGGTCTCGATAAAGCCCTGCGCGACGCCATTCTTCGCAAAGTCCAGAACGGGGCCGGCGGGCTTGTCCGTGGTGAAACCGGAATTGCCGGCCGGCGTGAGCTTCGCCTGCGGATCGATGGTGAACAGGCCGATGGCGCCGACCTGCGCGCCGTTTTGCGAAATCATGCCGTCGCGTGTGATGACGGGCGGCCCGCCATTGGGATCGAGCGTCAGCGCCGATCCACTGACATCGAGCACGGGATTGCCGACCATTGTGCGCAACTCGCCCGTGTCCATCATCTGCATGCGGCCATCCTTCGTGTAAGCGATGCCGCTTGGCGTGCGAATGCCGATCCACGCATCGCCGAGTACGCCGACATCAAGTGCATTGTCGGTCTTGAGCAGCCCGCCGCTGCGCAAGGATGTGAATTCCTCGCCGGCAGCCGAGAATGCCGTCTTGTCGTCGCCCGTTTGCGCGAGAATGGAATCGAAGGTGATTTCCCGCGCGCGAAAGCCCGGCGTGTTGGCGTTGGCGATATTGTGAGCGATCGTATCGAGCTTGCGCTGCAGGACGATTTGCCCGGAGAGGGCGACATTCATGCCGATCTGCATGGTGTATATCCTAACGCATTCTCTGAATGCTCATGAGGAGGTCGCCGTTCAGGCCAATCGTGCCGCCGCCACCCTGCATGACGCTCGCGGCGGAAACACCGGGTGTGCCATGTGCCGCGTCATAGGCGACGGCGAAGCGCTGCAGGAACTTGTTGAGCTTGGTTGGGTCCTGCAGGTCCGCGACGTTCATTTTCTGGTTGATCAGCGACATCTGCGCGTCGAGCGAACTGTTCGCGGTCGCAGAGGGAATGTTGAGCGTCGTCTGCACAACCTTCAGGAGGTTTGTGTCGGCCAGTATGTAGATCGCGGATTTGATCGTCGGCGCCTTGCGCTGAAAATAGAGCGCGAGCCGGAGGGCAGGGTTGGCGTCGCCCTGATCGGCCTCGACACGCTGGCGAACATAATTATCGACAGTGTTTTTCTGGGGCTTGTCGAACGCCATGGTCGCGCGACCGTAAGACTTGAAATTGAAAACTGACGCGAACTCTTTGAAACGCCCCGATGCGAGCGTGTTTCCGAGACTCCGGGGATCGTCGAGCCCGCCCTCCAGCACCTTCTTGATCAGGCCCTTTGCGTAGGACATGTCCTCCAGTCCCCAGGCCTTCAGCGCATAAGTGAGGACGCGCGTGTCATTCACGAAGTCGTCGATGGTTTTGATCGAGCTGACCTTGCTTTGATAATAGGCGGTCTCACGCTGCACCGACGGGTCCTTCGCCGTTCTGGCGATCGTCGCCGGCATGGTGCGTGACAGCACATTATAGCTGGTGAATGTGTCCATGCGTTTGTGGTCCGAACTCGTCCTCTTTGAGTTGACCTTGGGCCGCCAAGCTTTCCTGAAGCTGTCGTTTTTTGGGACAGGTCCGCGCAAGGTCCAGCGCCGACTTTGCGGACGGTTGGAATGAGGAGTGCGCAGTGAATTTCATTATCGGCATGGTTGTCGCATTCGGCAGCATTCTGGGGGGCTTTGCGGCGATGGGCGGCCATCTGGCCGTCATGTGGCAGCCGTGGGAATTCGTCATCATCGGCGGCGCCGCGCTGGGCACATTCATCATCGCCAATCCGATCTACACCATCATGGACACTGGCAAAGCGATGCTCGAGGCCATTCTCGACAAGGCGCCCAAGGAGCGAGAACATCTAGACATGCTCGCTGTCTTGCACATGCTCATGCGCGAGTTGCGCCTGAATGGTCGCAGCGGTGTTGAAACGCATGTCGATAATCCAGCTGAATCCTCGATCTTCACCTCCTTCCCGAAGATATTGAATAACGCCTCCCTCACGTCTTTCACCTGCGACTACACGCGTCTCATCATCATCGGCAACGCCAAGCCGCACGAGATCGAGGCGTTGATGGACGAGGAGCTGCAGACGCTTCATCGTGACAAGACCAAGCCCTATCATGCCCTGAACGGCGTTGCGGAATCGCTGCCCGCGCTTGGCATTGTCGCGGCCGTGCTCGGCGTCATCAAGGCGATGGGCGCGCTTGACCAGTCGCCGGAATTGCTCGGCGCGCTCATCGGCGCGGCGCTCGTCGGCACTTTCGCGGGCATCCTGTTGTCCTATGGCGTGCTGACGCCGCTCGCCACGAAGATCAAGATGGTGCGCGAGAAGCAGATCCGCTCCTACATAATCGTCAAGCAGACACTTCTCGCTTTCATGGCCGGGGCCATGCCGCAGATCGCGCTCGAATATGGCCGCAAGACGATTCCCTCCAAAGAGCGACCGAGCATCGAGCAGGTCGAGAATGATCCGCCGCCAGAAACCAAGCAGGCGGCTTGATCCATGGCCGGGAATGCGCGCAACCTCATTGCAGGCGGACGCGACAAGAAGTTTTCGATCGACAAGCTGCCGATGCTCGGCAAGCTTGTCGACGATGTCGCGATCATCACGCTCGACGCTTTCCGCACGCGGCTGTCGACACCGATGCAGATCCGCCGCCTCGAATTGAGCGTGGATCGTGAAGAGGCGTTGCTCGCGCAATTGGGTCCCGGCGCGCTTGCCGCAATCCTTCCAGACCCGGAATGGGAATGCAATTTCGCTGCTCTCTTTCAGGCGGATTTTATCTTCACGCTGGTCGAGGCCATGCTCGGCTCGGACGGTGGCGATGCTGCTTTTG
>JANXTB010000007.1 GCA_025356415.1 Hyphomicrobiales bacterium | reverse complement strand
CATAAGCGGCCAGCGCGAGCAGCATCTGGCCACGCTCGCCGAGGGAATTAGTCAACAGCGCGGCAAGGTAGAGCGTGTGCAGGGCGATCACGACCATGCTCACCATGTCTTCCCAGTAGAAAGCCGGCGCGAAAAGGTATTGCCCGAAGACGTCGCGCTCCCAGATCGCGCCCGTCACCATGATGACGTAGAGCACGACGGTTTTGGCGATCACCGACAAGGTTGCGGAAAAATAGCCCTCGCCTGTCGAAAGGTAGCGCAGCACGAGCGCGACGCTGGCGAGGAACACAAGGAACTGGAAAGGAGCGAGGACGCCCTGAACCAGCGTCCAGGGCGAGGCGTCACGGCGCTCGCGCTCCTGCGGAGTGTAAAGCCCGGTGAGGGAATTACGAAGGCGTCCGGCCATATCTCCCCCCCTTCTTGTCGACCTAAGCTAGCACCCCGCCGTAATGTGTCAATTCAAATTGACGTCCAAAATATTTTACACACGAAATCGGAATCCCGGTTGCGCATAAGCCGGGCGCGTCATATTGTCGTATCGTCAGTTAAAGCGTCGCAGGCACGGGGGTGATGAGCGCCCCATGGCTGTTGTCACGCCAGACTGACACCGCGTCCGGTACGGAGAGACTGGACAGGGAGGGGTCCAAATGGCCGACCTCGCTTACAATCAGGGGTTTCGTGCATCTGTGCCTTCTTACGGAGCGCAGACCAGCTCAGCCCTACCTGGTGTGATCACCGGGGAAATCCTTCCGCACCTGATGCGGAGCCACGGAATCCCCGTCATCCCGCCCCCCCGTTCCTATTCATCAACGGTCTCCCAAGAAGATGTCGAATACGTTTGCTCGCTGATCGCGACGAGCGAATCGATCCATCTCTCCCCTGCTGTGACCACGCTTCATTCGCGCGGAGTTTCCGCCGATGACATGATGCTCGATCTTCTGCCGGCGGTGGCGCGATTGTTCGGGCAACGCTGGGTGTCCGACGAAACCGATTTCGCGTCCGTCACCATCGCGTTAGGACACTTGCAGCAGCTTCGGCGCGATATCAGCAGCCTGCCTGGGCAGAGCTTCATGCCGATCAATGCGCCACGGCGTGCGATCCTTGCGCCCGTCCCCGGTGAACAGCATAATTTTGGGATCATGATCGTTGATCATTTCCTGCATCAGGCTGGCTGGGATGTGAAAACTCTGCCGCTATCGAACCTCGACGAGATCGTGAATCTCGTAGCGCAGGATTCTTTCGAAATCGCTGGACTTTCAGTGAGCTGTGACGCATACCTCTTGCAGTTGGAAAAAGCCGTCGCCACGGTTCGCCGGGCCTCTAAAAACCGTGACATCGGCATCATTGTCGGTGGCCGACTTATGTTGGAAAGACCGGAAATGGCCCGTCTGATAGGAGCTGATGCTGTGGCGGTAGACGGACGGGATGCGGTGAGGCTGGCCGAACAGCTCGCTGGGCGGGCGCTGCGCGTTCAGAGCACGGCCTGAACTTCTCGCACATCGTTGGCTCCGCTTAGATCGCAGCCCAGACATTTCGACCGGATCGCCTTTGACCGACTTTTCCGAACCGGACAAATCCATAGGCTCTTTCAACGCTCAGGCTGCTGCCCGCTTGTTGAACGCCGCTGCGGATTTGACTCTCGTGATTGATGGGCAAGGCGTGATTTGCGACCTGTCGGTCGGCACGGGCTCCCTGCCCGCGTCGGAGGACTGGATCGGACGCAAGTGGATCGACACTGTCACGGTCGAAAGCCGCGTCAAGGTCGAGGAAATGCTGAGAGAGGCCAAAACTGGCGCTCTTTCGCGATCGCGGCACATCAACCATCGGCTCGCGGCGTCACAGGATTTCCCCGTTCGCTATTCCGCAATCCAGATCGGACGGAACGGCCGCATTGTTGCGCTCGGGCACGAGCTGCGTCCGCTTGCGCAGTTGCAGCAGCGCCTTGTTGAAGCGCAACGCATGACGGAGCAAGAGTTTCTGCGCCTGCGCAGCGCCGAGACCCGATTTCGGATTCTCTTCCAGTTGGCGAGCGAAGCCGTGCTCATCGCCGACGCCTCGACTCTGAAAACCATCGACGTCAATCCCGCTGCCGCCACGCTGCTCGAAGCCACATCGGGCAAACTTGTCGGGCGTAGCCTCATCGATATTTTCTATTCCACCTCGCGCGAAGATATCGAGCCGCAATTGAGCGCGATCCGCAGCATCGGCCGCATCGAAGGCCTGCGGGTTCGTGTCTCCAACGGCCGCGAATGCTGGCTGTCGGCAGCGCTTCTCCGGCAGGATGATTCAGCACAGGTTATCGTGCGTCTCACGCCGCTGGTGGAGGCGTCGGGTGCGGGACTGCCGCTTTCGAAATTGCAAATGCTGCGCGCGCTCGAAGGCATGCCGGATGCGATCATTCTCGTCGATCAGGACCGCTGCATTCTCGACGCCAATAACGCCTTCCTCGAGATGGCGCAGATTTCGTCTCTCACGCAGGCCAAGGGACAATCCCTCGAGCGCTGGATCGGCCGCTCGGGTGTGGATCTCAACGTGCTGTTCGCCAATCTCCGCGAGCACGGCACGATGCGCAATTTCGGCACGACGCTGCGCTCGGATTTCGGGCAAGCCGAGGATGTCGAAATCTCCGGCATCTGCATGCCTGGCGGCGAAAGCCCGACATTCGCATTCATCATCCGCATGTTGGCGCGGCAGCCGCGCATCCAGCAGATCATGACCGCGGAACATTCGCGCAGCGCTGAGCAATTGTCGGAATTGGTTGGCCGCGTGCCGCTGAAGGATCTCGTGCGTGAAACCACCGAGATCACGGAAAAGCTCTGCATCGAAGCCGCACTGAAACTCACCAGCGACAACCGCGCTGCAGCTGCCCAGATGCTCGGCCTGAGCCGTCAAAGCCTGTACGGAAAATTGCGCCGGTACGGAATCGGCGACTTGAGCGACGACGCGACCGACATTGACGACGCCTCCGATAGTTGACACTTATCGGTGTCAATTTATATGGACAGTTTGATGTCCCGCGCCTAGTCTTCGGACATGCTTGCGCCTGCTCCAGCAACGATCCTTGAACTGCTCAAACCGATCACCTGGTTTGCGCCGATGTGGGCCTTCCTGTGCGGATTGGTGTCGATCAACGCGCCATATTCCGACCGTTGGGGGCTGGTGATCGCGGGCACGTTGCTGGCAGGCCCCTTGGTCTGCGGCACGAGTCAGGCGGTCAATGACTGGTTCGACCGCCACGTCGATGCGATCAATGAGCCAAACCGGCCCATCCCTTCCGGCCGCATGCCCGGGCGCTGGGGCCTCTACATCGCCTGCATTTTCACGCTGCTTTCGCTGCTCGTAGCCTGGCTGCTGGGCCCCGCGGTTCTCGCCGCGGCGATTTTCGGGCTGGCGCTGGCATGGGCCTATAGCGCGCCGCCGTTCCGGTTGAAGTTGAATGGCTGGGCGGGCAATGCCGCGGTCGGTCTCTGCTACGAGGGCCTGCCGTGGTTCACGGGCGCGGCGGTGATGAGCGGCGCCATGCCCGCGGCGCCCGTCATTCTTCTCGCGGCGCTCTACTCGGTCGGCGCGCACGGCATCATGACGCTGAACGACTTCAAGTCGATCGAGGGCGACACGAAGATGGGCGTCGCCTCCCTCCCCGTGCAGCTCGGCGTCGACACGTCCGCGAAACTCGCCTGCGTGGTGATGGCGGCGCCACAGATCGTGGTCATCGCCTTGCTCGCGCACTGGCAACGGCCATGGCATGCGCTGATCGTCAGCGCGCTGCTGATCGGCCAGGGCGCGCTCATGTGGCGGCTGCTCAAAGACCCTCGGAAATACGCGATCTGGTACAACGCCACGGGCACGACGCTTTACGTACTTGGCATGCTGGCCGCCGCCTTCGCGCTTCGCAACCTGCCCGGAACCATGACATGAGCGAGAAATCCGCCACGCTGAGCTGGCTCGACATCATCCGCATCGGCCTCGTGCAAACGTCGATTGGCGCCGTCGTCGTGATCGCGACCTCGACGTTGAACCGCGTCATGGTCGTCGAAATCGGATTGCCGGCGCTCGTGCCGGGCATATTGATGACGCTGCATTACGCCGTGCAAGTCTTGCGTCCGCGCTGGGGTCATGGATCGGACGGCGGGCGACGCCGCACGCCATGGATCATCGGCGGCATGAGCGCGCTGGCGCTGGGCGGCGCGCTCGCCGCCGTCGGCACGGTGTTGATGCAAAGCGATCTCGTGATGGGTCTTGTCGTCGCGCTCGTCGCCTTTCTCATGCTTGGCATGGGCGTCGGCGCCGCTGGCACATCCCTGCTGACTCTGCTCGCTGAACGCGCGCATCCGGCGCGCCGCGCGCCCGCCGCCACCATCGTCTGGACCATGATGATCGCCGGCTTTGCGATCACGGCGATCAGCGCCGGCAAGGCGCTGGAGCCGTTCTCAGGCGAGCGCCTGATTCTCGTGGCCAGCGCGGTCTCGGCGATTGCGTTCATCGCCAGCACGTTGGCCATCCTTGGCGTCGAGAACAAGGGCGCCGCTGCGCCGCGCGCCGACAAGGCGAAGACGCCTTTCCGGCAGGCGCTTCGCGAAGTCTGGTCGGAGCCGCGCACGCGCCGCTTCACGCTTTTCGTCTTCACCTCGATGTTCGCCTACAACGCGCAAGATCTCATCCTTGAGCCCTTCGCGGGACTCGTGTTTGGCATGACGCCGGGACAATCGACGCAACTTGGCGGCATGCAGCACGCGGGCGTGCTGGTCGGCATGGTCGTCGTCGCGATCACTGGATATTTCGCTGGTAAGCAAGAAGCGCCTCTGCTGCAGCGCTGCATGATCGGCGGCTGCGTCGCCTCGGGCCTTGCGATGGTCGCCGTCGCGGCAGGCGGAATCGTCGGCCCGCAATGGCCGATCCGCAGCGCCGTCTTTGTGCTCGGCGTCGCCAACGGCATTTTCTCCATCGCGGCGATCGGCAGCATGATGGCGATGGCGCGCTCGGGCCATGCATCGCGCGAGGGCGTCCGCATGGGTCTCTGGGGCGCCGCGCAGGCGCTGGCCTTCGCGCTCGGCGGACTTGTTGGCACGCTCGCAGTCGATGTCGCCCGCTGGGCTTTCGGCGAGGCGACGCCCGCCTACACCGCCGTGTTTCTTGGTGAAGGCGTGCTCTTCATGCTCGCCGCCATTCTGGCCTTCGCGGTCGCGCGGGACGGGCGCACGAGCGCGCAAGACGAAACGACATTTTCCTCCAGCCTGGAGCACGCGCGATGACCGGGAGCGATATTTTCGACGTGATCGTGGTGGGCGGCGGGCCCGCGGGGTCGACCGCTGCGCATGACCTGGCGCGCGCCGGACGCAAGGTGATGCTGCTTGATCGCGCGGGCCGCATCAAGCCCTGCGGGGGCGCGATTCCGCCGCGCCTGATCCGCGACTTCGACATTCCCGATCATCTCCTGAAAGCAAAGATCCGCTCCGCGCGCATGATCGCGCCCTCGCGCAAGGCGGTCGACATGCCCATCGATGGCGGCGGCTATGTCGGCATGGTGGATCGCGACGGATTCGATGAATGGCTTCGCGAGCGCGCTGGAAGCGCCGGCGCGCAACGCGAAACCGGCACGTTCGAGTCTTACGCGCGCGACCAGGACGGCTTCGCCGTCATCGCGTGGCGCGACAAGGCCGACATCGAGCGCAAGGTGCGCGCCCGCGTCGTGGTCGGCGCCGACGGCGCGAATTCCGCTGTCGCGCGCGCGGCTTTGCCGCCGGCGGGCCGCGCGCCTTTCGTCTTCGCCTATCACGAGATCATCCGCACGCCGCCGCCGGGCGACCCTGCTGCGATCGCGCCCACGCGTTGCGACGTTTATTACCAAAGCGACGTCTCGCCCGATTTCTACGGCTGGGTTTTCCCGCATGGCGACAGCATCAGCGTCGGCACGGGCTCGGCGCACAAGGGGTTTTCGCTACGCGGTTCGGTGACCCGCCTGCGCCAGCAATGCGGGCTTGAACATGCGCAGACGATCCGCCGCGAAGGCGCGCCATTGCCGCTCTATCCCGCCAAGCGCTGGGACAATGGCCGCGATGTCATTCTCGCGGGCGACGCGGCAGGCGTCGTGGCGCCGGCGTCCGGCGAGGGCATTTACTACGCCATGCTGAGTGGCCGGTTCGCGGCTGACGCGTGCCACGCCATGCTGATGACCGACAATCCGCGTGCGCTCGCCGCCGCCCGCAAACGCTTCATGAAAGCGCATGGCCGGATCTTCTTCATCCTCTGGATCATGCAGACTTTCTGGTATCGCAACGACCGCCTGCGCGAGATTTTCGTGAAGATCTGCCAGGACCCGGACGTGCAGCGATTGACGTGGGAATCCTACATGAACAAGGCGCTCGTGAGGCGCGACTTCATGGCCCACGTGCGCGTGTTCTTCAAGGATCTCGGGCACATTCTGGGACTCGCACGCACGCCGTCACGCTCGTAACGTCCAGCTCGTCATTGCGAGAGTAGCTAAGTCCGGAAGCCGCGCGTGACATGCGCGCCGCTTGTGCGCTGTCGCAGGCGCCGTCCCTCACGCCGCAGACTCGGGGGCCAGGATTGCTTCGCTCCGCTCGCAATGACGGCGGAAAGGTCGCAACACACGTTCGTCATTGCGAGGAGCGCAGCGACGCGGCAATCCATCTTTGGCGATCACAAGATGACGAAAAAAAACGCGGC
>JANXTB010000060.1 GCA_025356415.1 Hyphomicrobiales bacterium | reverse complement strand
AATCGCTTCGCGCATCGAGCGGTCGCTGGATGAAAGGATGTGATGGCTGAGATCATCCAGAGTCTCAAGTTTGTATTCGCCCATCATGCTGGTCAGCTGACGCCCGCCAGCTTCGTTTGACGCGATGAGCGCATAGACGTCGCCCTCGAGCTTCTCCGGCTCGCGGCTATTGGCGCAGAGCAGCTTCATCAGCCAACGGCTGATCTCGCCCTTGATGGCCAGCGGCATGATCGGCAGGAACAGTCCTTCGGCGAAGACATCGCGCGAATGCGGGTCTGGTCCATTGCCTCCAATGTCGGCGACATGCGCCGTGCAGGCGAAGATCGCGACCAGCTTGCCCTTGTGAAAGGTGGGCGTAACAACGGTGAAATCGAACAGATGCCCGGTGCCGCGCCACGGGTCGTTCGTCATGTAGACGTCGCCTGGCTGCATCGTCTCGGCGGGGAACACTTTCAGGAATTCGGGAATGGAGCGCGCCATCGAATTGATGTGGCCCGGCGTGCCGGTGACGGCCTGCGCCAGCAATTGGCCATGATCGTTGAACACGCCGGCGGAGAGATCGCCGGCCTCGCGCACGACGGTGCTGAAGGCGACGCGCATCAGCGTTCGGGCCTGTTCCTCGACGACGGAAATCAGGCGGTCCCACATCACCTGGTAGCGGATCTTCTGGAATTGCGAGCTCATCTCAGTCTTTCCTGCGCAGAATGACGTGACCGCCAGGCGAGATCTGGCCGTGGAAACTGGAAGGCGCCCAGACGGTGGTCTGGTCTTCGACGATCAGCGCGGGGCCGGAGAAGACAGCGCCCGGCTGCGTCGTCTCGCGGCGGATGACCTGCGCATCGACAAAGTCGCCAACCTCGGCGTCGAACACGCGCGCCGTGCGAATGGCTTCCGCCTGCGAGCGTGCGTTTTCCATCAACTTGCGCGGAGGTTCGCTCTCCTCATGCGCGGTGAGCACCACCGTCCATGTCAGCGCCTCGACGCTGAGGTTTGGAATGCGGCGACCATAGTTTTTCTGGTATTGCGCCTCGAACAATTCAGCGAGTTTCGTCGCGTCGTTCGCCTCATAGACATTGGCGGGAATCTCGACCGAGAGTTCGTGTCCCTGTCCCTTGTAGCGCATGTCCGCGAAGCGGCGTTCGCGCAGGGGCCTGTCGCCCGCTGCGATGCGCACCACGCCTTCGGCCTCAATGCGCAGCTCGGCGAAGATTGCGTTGGCGGAGTCGGCATCGAACTTGGCGAGATGCATGATGCGCGAATGCACGGCCTCGTAGGCGATGGGCGCCTTCAGGAATCCGTATGCGGAGCCGACACCCGCTGCCTTGGGAATCACCACCGTCGCAATGCCAAGCTTCTCGGCGATGCGCGCCGCATGCAACGGGCCGGCGCCGCCGGTGGCGATCAGCACGCGGCTTTCAAGTTCCTCGCCAGCATCGGCAGCGTGGACACGCGTGGCGTTCGCCATGTTTTCATCGACGATTTCGCACACGCCCGCAGCCGCGTCCGCCCATGAAAGCCCGGCGGGGTTTCCGACATGCTCTTCCGCCGCGCGCCGCGCGACATCCACGTTGAGGATGATCGAACCTGCCGCGAAGGCGGCGGGGTCGAGTTTGCCGAGCAGCAAATCTGAATCGGTGACGGTCGGGCGCAGGCCGCCGCGTCCGTAGCAGGCGGGGCCGGGGACGGAACCGGCGCTTTCGGGGCCGACTGCGACGCGGCCTAGTTCATCCACGTGCGCAATCGAGCCGCCGCCCGCGCCGATCTCGATCATCTCGATCACCGGAATGCGCAAGGGCAGGCCGCTGCCAGCGAGAAAGCGGTAGGCGCGCGCCACTTCCATGGAACGTGCATGACGCGGTTCGTAATCGGTGAGCAGGATGATTTTCGCCGTCGTGCCGCCCATGTCGAGCGCGACCGAACGTGGCGCGCCGATTTCCTTCGCCACGTCGCGCGCGAGAATGGCGCCGCCCGCCGGGCCGGATTCGACAAGGCGAATGGGCAGGCGCCGCGCAGTCTCAATCGAGGTCAGCGAGCCGGACGACATGATCATCAGGAGTGGCGCGCCGACGCCCAGCGCCGTCAGCGCGTCCGACAATTTGCCGAGATATGTCGACATCAGCGGCTGCACATAAGCGTTGGCGACCGTGGTCGAGGTGCGCTCGTATTCGCGGATTTCCGGGCAGACTTCGTGCGAGAGGCAGACGAAAAGCTGCGGACTTTCTTCCAGCAAGATGTCGCGCACGCGCTTTTCATGCGCGCCGTTACGATATGCGTTGATGAAGCACACAGCGACGGACTCGATTTTTTCTCGTACCAGTTCCTTCGCGAGCGCCCGCACATTCGCCTCGTCCAGCGCGAGCAGGATACTCCCATCCGCCGCCATGCGCTCGGTCGCCTCGAAACGCAGCGGGCGCGAGACCAGCGGTTCTGGGCGCTCCAGTTCAAGGTCGTATTGATCGAAGCGGTGGCCGAAGGCGAATTCGAGCGTGTCACGAAAACCGCGCGTGGTGATCAGCGCAGTGCGCGCGCCGCGCCGCTCGATGATCGCGTTGGTCGCGAGCGTCGTGCCGTGAATGACGAGATCTAGCTGCGAGGCAGCGACCTTCGCCTTGTCGAGCACCATCTTGACGCCATCGATCACGCCCTGCTCGGGACGCTCGGGCGTGGTCAGCACCTTGCCAGATTCGAAGCCGTCGGGCGTCTCAAGTACAATGTCCGTGAAGGTGCCGCCAATATCGACCGCAAGCCGATAGCCGGTTTCTTTTCTTGTTGTCATTGGAATCTTACTTTCCTCCGGAATTCAACGCCTGGCGGACACGCTCCACCACATCGGGCGGGGTCGCCATCGCCTTGTCGACCAGTTCGGCGACGCGCTCGCCGGTGATGGGGTCAATGTCGATTTGCACGCGTTCGGCATCGGCGAGATAAGCGGGATCTTTCATTGTCGCATCGAAGGCGCGCCGCATCAGCTGCACGCGCTCGGCCGGCACGCCGGGCGGCAGGAAGAAGGGGCGGCCATATTCGAGACGCCCCACCATCAGCGCCATGGCCTGGCGGTCAGCCTCGGTCTTCGTCGCCTCGAAGATCGTCGGCACGTTCGGCAGATCCGGATTGCGCTCGAAATTGAACTGGACGATGGGGATGACTTTTCCATCCCTGACCCAGTCGGCATTGAGCGTCTTCAGGCTGAGCCAGGCGTTCGAGCCCATGCCCTGCACTTCGCCGCGTTCCATCGCGAGATGAATGTCGGTCGTGCCCTTGTAGCCCGAAATAAGTTTGTATTTCAGGCCGAGCAGCTTTGCCGCCACGATCGGATATTCGAATTGTGTCGTGCCCGGCGTCGTCGCGCCGACCACGATTTCCGTCTTCATCAGGTCGGCAAGCGATTTCACCGGCGCCGTGTGCCAGACGTAAGTGATCTGCGTGTCGCGGTTGGTGCTGCCGAGCCAGTTGAATTTGCGCGGATCGAACTGCGTCACTTCCGGCGTGAACAGGGCCGAGGTCGGCATGCCGTTGATCGCGGCGCCAATCACCGAGCCGTCCTTGGGCGCGGTGTTGTAAAGACCGTTCGCCATGGCGACGCTTCCGGCGCCAACCTGATTCTGCACGATGATGTTGGGCGTGCCGGGCAGGTGGCTTGCATAATGGCGCGCGAAAAGGCGCGCATTCACGTCATAGCCGGAGCCCGCCGCCGAGCCGACGACGAGCCGCATCTGCTTGTCACGGAAAAACGCCGCGTCGTCCGCATGCGCCGCCAGCGGACAGACGATAGGCGCGAGCGCGAGAGCCCGGATGAATAGCCCCATTTGAATCCTCCATGGCGCGGGCTCTTAGGCGGCCCGTCATGTCCAACGATAGCACAGTTTACCCGAGCGTCTGGAAGACCCGGCCCGGCGGGCGTTTCTCGCCGCGCCAGCGGATCTGGCGCAAGGCTTCGAAAATCACCGCTTGGTTGCTGGTGATCATCGGCGTCCCGGTTGTCGCCTCGACGTCGTCGATGATCTTGATCCCCTGCACATTGGCGCAAGAGAGGAACATGGCGTCGGCGTGCGCAGGCGTCGCCTCCAGCATGCACTCGCGCCAGACGTCGGGCGGCGTCGCGCAATAGGCGTCGCTGCCAGCGAGCGTCCAGCCCTTCGAGAACGGCACGGTGAAACCCTGATCCTCGAGGAAATGCGCCTCCTTGTCGGTCACTTTCGTGTCGTAAGGCGTGACGAGGGCGACGGATTTGGCGCCCAGCGCGCGCAGCGCCTGCGTGATGGCCGATGATGTGGTGGCGGCCTTGGGCGCGCCCGCGCGCTTCAGCGCGGCCAGCAGGCGCTCTTCGCCGCCAACGCCCTCCGACATGGAATTGGCTGTGCAGTGGAAGATGATGACATCGCATTTGGCGTCAGCGAGAGCGGCGCAGGCGGCCTCCACCTCGGGCAGGAGTTCGTCGAGCGCCTTGCGGTTGCCGCCCGTCATGCGCAGGCGGGTGACATGGGCGACAACGTCGCTCGGGAAAAAGCCGACCATTTCCTCCTCGACCATGCGGTTCGATGACGGAATGATCAGTCCGACGCGCGATGCCATGGCTTTCCCCTCGCTTTTTTTCTTATGCTAGGCCGCGCCGCGCTGCGCCGCAACTTTGGCCCTGCGTTGACGCGGCGGCGTCGCGCGGATTAGCCTTAGTCCCGGAGCGTCCGTCCACAAGGGCGCCCAAGGGGAGGATCGCATGGGAAGAGCCTTGGCTCTGGCCGGTTTCGCGTCGGCCATTCTGGCTTCATATGCCGGGCAGGCGCTCGCCGCCGATCCTGTCGGCGATTTCTACGCGGGCAAGACGATCACGCATATCGTCGGCGCGGGCGCGGGCGGGGCCTATGATCTCGTGTCGCGCGCGGTCGTCGCGCATATGGGCAAGCATATTCCCGGCAAGCCGAATTTCGTCGTGTCGAACATGGCGGGTGCGTCCAGTCTGACGATGATGAATTACATTTCCAACCCCGCCAAAAAAGACGGCACGGTGATGGGCATGACCAATCCCAACATCGCGCTCGAAGGTCCGCTGAAGATGCTGTCGAAGGGCGGCGGCAAGATCCTGTTCGATGTCGAGAAGCTGCAATGGATCGGATCGCCGCTGCAGCAGCCGCATGTGCTTTGGGTGTGGCACACAGCGCCGGCGAAAACCTTCAACGACCTGCTGACTAACAAGATCGTGCTGGGATCGACGGCGGTCGGCGGCGACAATTATACGCTGCCGCTCATTCTCTCGCGGCTCATGGGCGCCAAGTTCGACATTGTCACTGGCTACGAGGGACAAAACGATGTCTTCATCGCCGCCGAGCGTGGCGAGATCCAGGGCAACAGCGCCATCCTTCCCAATCTCACCTCGGCGCGGCCTGACTGGTTCCGCGACGGGAAGGTGCGTGTGCTCGTGCAATTCGGCGTCAAGCGCATGCGCCAGTTGCCTGATGTGCCGACAGCCATCGAACTCGCGAGCAAACAGGAAGACAAGGACATGCTGCGCTTCTATGCGCGCAAGTTCAGCATGGCCTATCCGTTCGTGATGGCCGCCGATGTTCCACCAGAGCGCGCCAACGCGATGCGCACCGCCTTCGATGCGACGATGAAGGACCCGGCCTTTTTGAAGGACGCCGAGCGGCTCGGCCTCGACGTCGATCCGTTCAGCGGCGCGGAAATGGCGCAATTGATCACCGAGATGAACAATAGCCCGAAGGAAATCGTCGACGCTGTCGCGGCGTTCATCCAGATGCCGAAGTGAAATCCGGATGCGGAACCGTCAGCGCTCGCGCTGGCGCTCACGAACGATCCGTCCCGCCTCGATAGGCTTGCCGTTTTCGTCGTAGATGCGCGTGTTGGTGTAGCCTTCGGGCCAGATGTCGGTGAACCACGTGCGAATGCCGAATGCGATGCGGAGCTGCTTGATCGGATTCGGATTGTCGTTCATGTGCTCGTGCTCCCACATCGCGGGCGGCACATAGAGCACGTCTCCGGCCTCCCAGGGCACGCGTCTGCCCTGCATCTCGGTGTAGCCTTCGCCTTCCACCGCATACACGACCGCCTCCAGGTGCTTGTGGCGTCCGCTCTTGTGATAGGCCGGCTCGACCCATTGATGCGTGATCGCGACGCTGATCGCGCGAAAGCCGTTCTTGGGCACGACGAGATATTGCAGGAAATCATGCTGGTTCTTGAGCGCGGCGATGTTTCCTTGCGGCTCGAAGGAATCATCCGTCGGCGCATTTTCGATGTGAATGACGGCGCGATCGCCGCTCTTGTAAAACTCGCCCTGAGCGGGCGGCGCCTGCTCGAGCACGTCGGGCGCGTTGGGGCCACAGGTCTCGATCTGCTCAAGGCGGGCTACGCGAACGAAGCGCTCGAGATCGAACGCCATCGCCGAAACATAAAGAACGGGCGTCGATCCCGTGTTGAAATGCTGATGCTCGGCCCAGTAGGGGATCTGCAGCGTGCTGCTCTTGTGCCAGTCGAAGCGCTGGCCGGCGATGATCGAGAAACCCTCGCCCTCAAGTATGTGCAGCGATTCCTCGCCGTGCCGATGCTTGCCCGTGTGCCAGCCGACCGGGATCTCCGCCTTCAGCACATTGCTGCCCATGGTCGCAAAGCCGAGATGATTGGCGATCATCAGCTTGCACTTCGCATCTTGCACCGTGCTGACCCAGGGAATGTCGCGATCGCGCGCGACGAAGCCGGAGTTTTCGAGCTCGATCTCTATGTCGTGCCGGGCGTTGAGCCACTCATCGTAGAAGGTCGTCATCTTCGCTCCTTCAGGACGCTGAATCTTCGTAAGGCACGACGCGCTGCTGCTGTTCGCCAAGTCCGGCGACGCCGACGCGCATCACTTGTCCCGGCTTCAGATAGACAGGTTCCGGCTTACGTCCCATGCCGACGCCGGGCGGCGTACCGGTGGAGATGATGTCGCCGGGGTGGAGCGTGATGAACTGGCTCACATAGCTGACGATCTCGGCCACGCTGAAAATCATGGTGCTCGTGTTGCCGCTTTGCACGCGGACTCCGTCGAGATCGAGCCAGAGTGCGAGATCTTGCGGATCGGGAATTTCATCCTTCGTGACAAGCCATGGACCTGTCGGGCCGAACGTGTCGCAGCCCTTGCCTTTGTCCCACTGGCCGCCTCTTTCAACCTGGTATTCGCGTTCGCTGACATCGTTGCAGACGCAATAGCCGGCGACGTAGTCGAGTGCCCGGTCGAGCGCGACGTTGCGCGCGAGTGTACCGATGACGACGCCGAGCTCGACCTCCCAGTCAGTCTTCCTAGAGCCGCGCGGAATAATCACGTCGTCATTGGGCCCGCAGTAGGCGCTGAGCGATTTCAGAAAGATGATCGGTTCTTTCGGCAAGGGCAGGCCGGCCTCGCGCGCGTGGTCCGCATAATTCAGGCCGATGCAGACATAATTGAGCGGGCGCGCGACGCAGGGACCGATCCGCTCGCTCGCATCGACAATCGGCAATGTTGCAAGGTTAGTCGCGCGCAAGCGGGCGAGGCCTTCCGGGCTGATCGCGGCGCCATCGATATCGCTGACGACGCCCGACAGATCGCGGATCGCATTCGCATCGTCGATGATTGCGGGCCGTTCCTGCCCAGGCTTTCCAATCCGCAACAGTTTCACGGCGCTCTCCGAATGTCATTGAGGTGCAAGGCAAAAGTCGTTGATCAGATTCAGGATTGTCGATAATCTTGTCAAGCGCGCAAAATCTGGCTGCGTATGGATCGCCGCGCGCGAGAAACGGCTGATTTCTGATCATTTCGGACGGGCAATCTGATGCTCGCCACTTTCGAGCAGCAAAGCAAGGCGCGGAATAAATAAGACCTGTCGGAGCCGATCGATCCTCCCCCTGGTCTGGCGCGAAGATCAGTCGCTCGCATGCAACGGATGAAAACGGAGGCAGCGCATGCAGTACGAAACGCTTTGGGACAAATCTCTTCCGCGCAATGTCGGCTTCACTTTCGAGCTGAAACAGGGACAGCTCGTCAGGCTCACCTCACAAACGATCATCGATTTCGTCTGCTTCAACCAGCATAATCTGCGCGAGCGCTTCGATCAGGCTCGCACCAAGGCCAACCAGCGCAAGGTGTTCATCACCACCGGCGGTTCCCTGATTTCCAAGTTGAATAACACGATGGCGACGATCGTGGAGGACACGTTCAAGGACGGTCACCACGATCTTCAGGAAGGCATGTGCAGCCGCAAGCGGCATGAACTGGCGGTGGCGCGCGGCATGTGGGAAATCACTTACGGACGCCCGCTCACGGAAATGCCCACGCACGGCTGCACGGAAAACCTGAGCAATGTGCTCGCGCCCTTCGGCATCCCGCTGGAGGACATTCCGAGCCCGTTCAACATCTTTCAGGACATGATCATCCGCCCCGACGGCGAGCTCGTCCACTCGCATGTGCGACCGCATGCGCCGGGCGGCTTCGTCATCCTGCGGGCGGAAATGGATCTGCTCGTGGCGATCAGCGTCTGTCCGGATTCCTCCATCGGCGGAACGACGGGCGCGAGCGTCGAAGTTTTGAAGGCCGCCTGAAACCGGCACGTTCCTTGAATACGCATCTGCATGTCATTCGTCCTTATGGCAAAGTCAGGGAGCATTTCATGACGCGGACTTATCTTCTTCGAGCAGCATTTGTCTGCGTCGCCGCCGTCGGCTTGTCATCGGCGGTTCGCGCGCAATCCTCTGAAAGCGCCTACTTCGAAGGCAAGACAGTTCGAATAGTGGTCGGCTACGCCCCGGGCGGTGGATATGACGTCTATGCGCGCATGATCGCGCCCTACCTGAAGAAGTATCTGAACGCCTCTGTCGTGGTTGAAAACAAGCCGGGCGCGGGCGGCATTACCGCGCTCAACGGTATTTACATCGCGCCGCCGGACGGATTGCAGCTCATGCTCGTCAAGGGCAATGGCGCGATCCTGGCGCAGATCACGCAGCAGAGCGGCGTGCGTTACGACATGCAGAAACTGAACTTCCTCGGAGGCACGGGCTTCTCGCCTGACGTGCTCTTGGCCGGCGTCAATTCGAGCATCAAATCGGCGGCGGATATCGCGCGCCGCAAGGATCAGATGCTCTGGGCCGCCACCGGCCCGATGGATGGTTTGTCCGACGGCGCGGCGCTGATCTGTGAATCGCTGTCGATCAAATGCAAGGTCATCATGGGCTACCGCACGACCAACGACGCCGCTCTGGCGCTGGCGCGCGGTGAATCCGAAGGCATGATAACCAATGAATCATCGGCTTATAATTATGTGAAAAGTGAATCCGTGCGTCCCATTGCGACCATGTCGCACAATCGGTCGCGCTTCTTCCCGGACACGCCAACCATCTTCGAAACGCCGGGCCTCACCGACGAGGGAAAATTCTGGCTCAATCTTCGGACGAACATCGACGTCTTCGGCCGCATTCTCGTTGCGCCGCCGGGCCTTTCGAAAGAGCGGCTTGCCTATATGCAGGACGCCACGCGCAAGGCGCTCACCGATCCGGACCTCAAGGCTGAGGGCGAAAAATCCCTGCGCTATATCGAGTATCAAGATGCCGAACAGATCCGAAAGCTCGAGACGGACATCTTCAAGCAGATGGACGCCTCGGTCACCGAGCGCATCAATGCGGTGATCAAGAAAACGGACTGACGAGAGGCGGCCCGCTCACCAAGGGACCGTCTCGCCGTCGAGCGAAATAAACCGGCCATTGTCGGTCGCCTCAAGGCCCGCAATAACTTTTCGCATTTTCGCGACGCTTTCCTCCGGTGTAAGCGCCGCCTGCGCGCCGCCCATCGGCGTGCGAACCCAGCCGGGATCGAGCAGGGCGCAGATGAAGCCTTCGGGCCCAAGATCAATGGCAAGACAGCGGCCGAGCTGGTTCACCGCCGTCTTTGACACGCGATAGGCGTAATAGCTGCTGGCGCCGCCGCCAGAGTTTCCGCCGCCGCCAGCCGCCAGAGATCCCAGCCGGCTCGACAGCAGAACGATCTTTTTTTGCGCGCCGCGCCGCACAAGCGGCAGCACGGCCTGCGTCACCAGCGCGGGGCCGATCACATTGGTCGCAAGCGTCGGCATCCAGCCTTCAGCCGTGAAGGCGCCGAGTTGGCTCGCTTGCGGCGTCGCATTGCGCATGCCTGCATTGTTGATCAACACATCGACGGCGACATCGCCGAGCTTCGCAACATAAGCTTCGATCGAATTCCGGTCGGTCACGTCCATATCGGCGCGCGTCGGCGCGATGATTGTCCAGCCGGCCTCGCGATATTGGCGGACGAATTCGAGTCCGAGTCCGCCTGCGGCTCCGGTAATGAACAAGGTCGGCATGGCGTCCTCACTTCGAACTGCGGCCGCTCCAGAAGCAGACGCGTCGTTCAACCAGGTGCATGGCGCCGTTCAGGAGAACGCCCGTCGCGGAAAGCACGACGAGGAGCGCGAAGACGGTTGCAAGATCGAGCGCGAAATTGGCTTGCAGGATGAGTACGCCGATGCCGACGCGCGCTCCGACGAATTCACCCACGATGGCGCCGATGATGGCGAGCACGACGCCGGTGTTGAGCCCTGCAAAAATATAGGGAAGCGCACTCGGCAGCTGGACATAGCGCAAGACCTGCAGCCGCGATCCGCACATCGCACGCACCAGCGAGAGGCGGTCGGAATCGGTCGAGCGCAAGCCAGCGATCGTGTTCACCAGCACGGGGAACATGCATGCCATGGCGACCAGGATGATCTTCGACTGCACGCCGAAACCGAACCACACGATCATCAGCGGTGCGATCGCCACCTTCGGCACGGTCTGAATCGCGATTACGTAGGGATAGAGCACGCGATTGAGAAACGGCACCGTGACCATGCCGATGCCGAGCAGCAATCCGATCAACGAGCCGGCGACGAAGCCGATCAGCACTTCAAACAGCGTCACGCCGAGATGATAGAAGAAGGTTCCCGACGACAGGCCCTGCCACAGCGACGTCGCAACCGCGCGCGGCGCCGGGAACACGTAGGGCGGCACATCCAGCAGATAGACGACCGCCTCCCAGAAGAGGAGCAGGCCCGCGAGATAGCCGAGCGCCTCGCCGATCCGTCCGAAGCGGCTCGATGCGAGAGGCCGGAGCGCGGCCTCCGGCGGGGCGGAATCATCAATCATGGTCGACATGTCCGGCCTTTCAAGTCGCACTCGCGCGGTCGAGGCTCTCGCGAATGTCTATCATCAGCGACGCGAGTTCCGGCGAACCCATGTCGGCGAAAGTGCGCGGACGCGGGAAGGGGTTCTTGTATTCGGCCACGATCCGTCCCGGTCGCGCAGACATCACGATGATGCGGTCGGACAGAAACACCGCCTCGTTGATCGAATGCGTGATGAAGACGATCGTCTTGCCGCTCTCGAGCCAGAGCCGCTGCACCTCGGCCGACAATTGCTCGCGCGTCAGCGCGTCGAGCGCCGCGAAGGGTTCATCCATGATGAGCAGGCGCGGATCGTGCACCAGGGCGCGCACGATCGCCGCGCGTTGCTGCATGCCGCCGGACAATTCGAATGGGTAACGCGTCTCGAACCCGCCGAGCCCGACGAGTTTCAGAAGTTCGTTCGCCCTGTCCATGGCGGTCTTGCGGTCGATCTTCATGACATCGACGGGCAGCAGCACGTTTTCCAGAATCGTGCGCCACGGCAGGAGCACGGGAGATTGAAACACGCCGCCCGCGTTGCGGCTCGGACCTTTGACGGGAACGCCGGCGATGCGGATCTCGCCGCGCGTCGCGTCCTGCAATCCAAGCACTAGTTTGAGAAGGCTGCTCTTGCCGCAGCCGCTCGGTCCGATGATGGAGATGAACTCGCCGTCGCGCACGTCGAGAGAGACGCCGCGCAACGCCTCGATAGGCCCGGCGCTCGTCTGATAGATGAGGCCGAGATCCTGAATGGAGAGGCTCTCCTTCGACGTCTCGACCATAGGGCCGGACTCCGGCATGACACGCGCCCCTGACATCATATCAACCATTCGACACCCACCTTGCCGACATCAGACGCGTATCGCGATCAGCTCGCGAACGGCTTGATCGCGGCTTCCGCCATTTGCATATCCACCTTGTTGCCCTCTTCGACGAGAGAGCCGTCATAAAAGTCGGAGAGTTTCGCGGCTGCGGGAATGAGGCTTTCGTCGCCGGCGAAAAAATCACGGAGACGCGTCCACTCGTCGGCGGTGTAGAGGCCCCACGGCAAGTTTTCATCGGGTTGCTGGAAGACTTCCGACGTGCGCTTCACCAGATGCGCATTCTCGCGCAGGACCTGTTGCGGATCACCATTAGGCTGTCCGTACTGCTTGAAATAGGCGCGCACCACTGCGTCGGGATTCATCTCCATGATGCGCTGGTTGAGAACCAGGCCCTTGAAGATGCGCACCGCGAGATCGCGATTCTTGGCGACGAAATCGTCGCGCATGACCATGCCGGCTCCGGCGATCTTGGCGGTGAAGAAGCGGAACTTCTGGCCCATGCTCTCCATCGCGGCGATCGAGCCGAGGAAGATGCTGATCGCATCGACCTGCTTCGAGCGAAGCGCTGCGAGCGCTTGCGGGCCAACGCCGATCGGCAAGAGCGTGACGTCCTTCGGATCGACGTTCTCGCGCTTCAGCATGCCGCGCGCAAAAGCCACCGCGCCGGATGCGAGCGAAGGGACGCCGATGGTTTTGCCCTTGAGGTCGGCGACCGACTTCACCGGGCTGTCGGGCATGACGATGATCTGGTACGAGCTCGATCGTTCCTGGCTATAAAACATGTGAACCGGCAAGGCTTGGCGCTGCTTCATCGATATCAGTTCGAGGAAGCCCGAATTGGCGACCTCCGCCGCGCCCGACAGGACGAGTTGAACGGCGGCTGCCGATCCAGCCGTCGGCAGATATTCGCCGCGGAAACCGAGCTTCTCGTAATAGCCCATCGGAATGCCGAGATTCATCCAGGCATGATCGGGGCGCGGCACAGGAGCCGCGCCTGCAAACCGCACGAGCGGAAGCGATTGGCTTCGGGCCACATAGGGAAATCCGAGACCGACGAGGGCGCCGGCCCCCAGCAATGCGCGACGTGTGGTTTTCACGCTGTCCTCCTGAAGCTCATGTCGCCGAGCGGCGCATTACACATATCCCTTGGGACTTTGTTCGCCTGACACGGTTCCGCGCGCAACGACGAGTTCCTGTTCCGCAGCGCTCGAAAGCGCGGCCGAGTCCTTGAAATAGGTGACCATGCGAAATCCGCGTTCGACCTGCTTGCGAGCGGCTTTTCCGGATCCGCACTGAATGCCTGGGATGATCTTGTTTCGCTCGCAGGCGCGCAGGATCGCTTCGACCGCCGCGACATGTTCGGGCTCTTCCTTGTCGAGATCGGGCGCCAGCCCAAGGCCGAGCGCGAGATCGGCGGGGCCGATGTAAATACCATCGAGGCCTGGGGTCGATGCGATCTCCTCGACATTGTCGACGCCGTCGCGCGTCTCAACCATCACGAAGCAGAGCACTTGATCGCCGACCACGGAAATGTCGCGGCTCTTCATCACCATGGATGCGCGCAAGGGCCCGTAGGATCGCGTGGCGCCCTTGCCATATCGGCACGCGGCGACGGCCTTCGCGGCTTCCTCGCGATTGTTGACCATCGGAACGATGACGCCCTGAATGCCGGCGTCGAGCGCCTTGCCGATCATCCAGCTTTCATTGGCGGGCACACGCGTGAAAGGCGTCACGCCGTTCAGCTCCGCCGCGCGCATCATGTTCAGCATGTCCGCATAATCGATCAGCCCATGTTGCTGGTCGATGCAGACGTAATCGACGCCGGGGACGCACATCAGTTCGATGCTGAAGGCTGAAGGAATGGTGGCGAAGGCGCCGAGCGCCGACGCTCCGTCCGACCATTTCTTCCTGAGGTCAATCGCCGTCGCCATTCAGCGTCCTTTCCAAAGCATGTTCGCCGTCGTCAGGAATGCGTCTCGTCCGTCATGAGCTGCGCCGCGAGACTCTTGACGCTGATGGAGTCCATTTTCGTCATGAGCTCGAACACGTCGCGCGTGCGCTCTTCGCCAAGCAGCGGCGCGCCATTCTCGAGCAGCTTCTGCTCAAGGTCCGCGAATGTGAAGGGGTTGTCTTTGTGGCCCGGACCCGGCGCGACCGCGCCCTTGAATCGGCGCCCGTCAGTGGTCGTGACTTCCACTTCCGCGAGATGGCGTCCTGCGGATTTCGCGCCGCCTTCGAGTGTGTCGACCGCTTCGATCGTCACGCACCCGGCGATGAATTTCGCACGTTCCGGATCCTCCACCTTGGAGAGATCGAAGCTGTCGACATTCACATAGCCGTCGAGCGCTGCGGCGCCGACGATATAGGGCAGGGAATGATCCGCCGTCTCGCGCGAGACGGGCCGCCAGGGATCCTGCCGGATCGCGACAAGATGCTCGTAGACGCCGGGTTCCGTGCGCACGTGAACGCTGGCGATGGGCGCTCCCTCAGCCTGCGCGCGCGCATGCAGCGCCGAGGCAATCGCACTTTGCGCGCGCGAGCCGACTGGCCACCGCTTGAAATTGGTGTGATGCACCGAACCCGCGAAACGGCCGGGGCGCAGGCGTTCTTCAAGATAATCCGCAGGGTCTCCGGTGACTCCGAAGATCTTCAGGAAGCCGAGTTTGCCGCGGAAGGGACGCACCGGCCCCTCGGCGCCCGCGGCTGAGAGCAGGCAGGAGTCGAGCGCATGCCGCATGGCGTCGGCGCCATGAAAGCGCTTCCACATGGTGAGATCGCCGCGCCGATTGAGGGCGCTCGATTCGATCTCGTTGCTCTGCACGTGCTGGATCGCCGCAATGCCCAGAGCTTCGCACATCTGGTCGTGCGAGAGGTTCATCAAGCGGCCGATCGCGCAGGTCGCGCCGATCGCCGAGACATTCGCATGATCCCATCCGCTCGCTTCCGCCGGCGCAATGTCGAACAGCGCTTCAGCGACTTCGTAGCCGACGACGATGGCTTCCAGAAGTTCGAGCCCGCTGATGTCGCGCCAATCGCAGAGCGCGATGAGGGCGGCGATCATGTCGCTCGGATGGCCAGCGCCTTTGGCGCCGAGCATGACGTCATTGTAGTCGTAGCAGCGCAACAGAACGCCATTGGCCAAGGTCGCCTTGTCGGGCGTCGCGCGCAATCGCGTGCCCCAGACAGCGGCGCCTGACGGATCGCCGGGAAAGAATTCGAGATAGCGACGCGCGTTCTGCGCGGCTGGATGATGGAATGCGCCGAGGCCGACCGCGATCGTATCGACCAGCACGAATTTGGCGCCGTCGAGAAGGTGAGGCTCGATTTTTGCAGAACGCGCGAGCGCGAAAGCCGCGAGGCGATCGGCGATGTCGTCCTTCCAGGAAACGTCTTTTCCTATCGCGTTCACGGAGCCTCCGTATCGCTGGTCTGGCAAAAAAGCTAGCAGCGATATGGATACAGGTCAACGCGGGTTGGAAAAGGCGGAACGCGCGAAAGGCGAGGAATAAGCCCTGTTTTTGCTGGATACGTCAGCATCGGCCGCGCCGAATTCGCTGGACAACATCAAAGATTGGATACACTTTTGTCCTGAACGAGGGTCAGGATCAGGCTCATGGCGAGAGCGCGCAGCGCATCGGGCGGACGGGGTGGCGAAGAGCGGGACGGGGCGCCTGCGGCCGAGGCGTCGCGCGATTACAGCTCTGTCTATTCAACCATCAAGCGGCTGATTATCGAAGGCGCTTTGCCGTCGGGAAGCGCGGTCAGCCAGCTCGAGCTTACGCGGCGCCTCGGCGTCAGCCGCACGCCGATCCGCGAGGCGCTTCGCAGACTGCAGGCGGAAGGCTTGCTCGACGCAGAGCGCAATCGCCGGATGCGCGTCACCTCCATCACGCCCGACGAACTCGACGCAATTTATTCGACGCGCATTTTTCTGGAGAGCATGGCGGTCGAGCTGAGCGTGCCGCGCATGACGGACGATGATCTGGAAGAATTGCAGGCGGCCTCGCGCGCGATCGACTGGACATGCGTGATCAGCGACCCGCAGCGTCATGACCGGCATCTCGCGAACTTCAAATTGATGGCGATGAAATACGCGGGTGAGGGCGTGCGCCGCGCTGTTCTGCAGCAATTCGATTGCTGCGAACGCGTTCGAAAAATGTATCAGGTGTCGGCGGCCAATGCGGGCTTCGCGCGTGACGAGCACGGCGCGCTGCTGCAGGCCTACATGCGGCGCTCCACGGATGAGGCGGTGTTTGTCGCCTCGCGTCATCTTGGCCGTACGGCGCTGGCCGTGATCGGCTTCGTCGCGCCCGATTACGAGCCGCGCGCCATTCGGCATGCGCTCGCGAAAATGGGACCGCCGGCCTATGGAGGCGCATCTTCGGTGCTGAGCGTCGTCGGCGATGGCCCGGTTCCAAGACAAAAAGGCGCCTCGCTTGCTCGAAAGGGAGTGAACGGCAAATGAGCGAATTTTCCGGGATGAAAGTAGCGGTGCTGAACGCGACCGGCGCCATTGCGCAAGCTGTCGTCAGCAGTTTCGTCGCAGCGGGCGCGCATGTCGCCGCGGTCGATCGCGCGGACGAACTCAGTCGCCACGGCGGCGCCTTGAAGGCGCTTGCACCCGATCTCGTCGAGACGGTCCCGTTCGCACTCGACGCGAAAACGCTGCTCGACGCCTGCGAACGCGCCATCGGCCCGATCGAAGTGCTCGTCTGCGCCGCGCCGCCGGTCGGGCAGACGACCATTCTCGCCATGACCGCCGACGAGTTGAGGCGGACGGTCGAAGATGAACTCTGCATCCCGGCCCTCATCATGCAGGAGGCCGGACGGCGCATGTCGCAGCGGGGCTCCGGCCGCATCATCAGCCTGTTCTCGATGTCCGCCAAAACCGGCGTGCACACGAAGGTCGGCGCCTTCGCCGCTGCGAAAGGCGGACTTCTCGCCTATTCGCGCGTGATGGCCGCCGAACTCGCGCCGAGCGGCGTCACCGTCAACGGCATCGCGACATCGCTGTTCGAACCGCAGGTGCAAATCCTGGAGCGCGAAGAGCAGGAGGCGCTGGCGAAGGCGATTCCGGTGCGCCGCTTCGGGCGCATCGGCGAGGCCGCACACGCCGTTCTGTTTCTCGCATCGCGCGAAGCCGCTTTCATCACCGGCGAGACCATGAATCTCTCCGGTGGCCGTTTCATGGATTGAGTGCAGGAGAGCCCCATGACCGAGACCCGCACCGCTTCATCTCCGCAGGTTGCGCCGATGGCCGGCAGCTCTGGACTCGTGCTCGAGGAGGCGCACAAATTCCGTGTGCATACCCGCGCGTATAACGATCGCGCGGTGTTCGATGCGGAAATGCGCAACATCTTCGACCGCGTCTGGATCTTCGTCGGGCATACGTCCGAGATCCCCAACCCCGGCGATTACAAGACAAGTTACATCGGGATGCAGCCGGTGATCGTCGTTCGCGCCGACAATGGCGATGTGAATGTGCTGGTCAACCGATGCGTCCATCGCGGCGCCGTCGTCTGCCGTGAATTGCGCGGCAATGCGCAGCAGTTCGAATGCCCGTATCACGGCTGGGTCTATCAGAACGACGGCAAGCTTGTGGCCATTCCGCACGCCAAGGAGGCGGGCGGTTATTCGGAACATTTTGACAAACCGGCCGGACTCTACAAGGTGCCGAAAGTCGACATGTTCCGCGGGCTGATTTTCGCCTGCATGGATCCAAACGTCGTCCCGCTCGACGAATTCCTCGGCCGCGCCAAGCTGCTTCTGGAGCGCCGGTTCAACCTCTCGCCGTCGGGCGAGATCGTGTTCCGCTCGCGTCCTTTCGTCAGCCGCTACAAGGGCAACTGGAAATTCCAGGCGGAAAACATCGTCGACGATTATCATTTCGTCTTCACGCATACGGCCTTCATCGACCTGCAGGCGAAATACGGCGATGCGACTGGCAATTTCGGTCTTCATCCCGGCGGCTCGGCGTCCGAGATGCGCAAGTCGCGTTATCGCGGCAATGTGTGGGGCGTCGATCAGGGCCATGGCATTCTCGATGCGCCTGCGCTTTCGCCCGAAAGCTTCCTGAATGGCCGCTTCGGCGATTACTACAAGGCGATTCAGGACAAGGTCGGCGCTGAGGAATTCAAGTGGGTCGTTGGCCGCGGGATCGGTTGCATCTTCCCGAACCTGGGCATCATCCACCAGCAGATCCGGACATGGCGGCCGATCGCGCCCGACCTCACCGAAGTGACCATCTATCCCTTCGAGTTGAAAGGCGCGCCTGGCGAGTTCAACCAGGGCATGCTGCACGCGCAGGAACGCTTCTACGCGCCCTCGGGCCATGGCGCGCCGGACGATGTGGAAATGTTTGCGAGCAACCAGCACGGGCTCGAGGGGCATGCCGTCGACTGGCTATTGCTCGAACGCGGCGTCGACACTGACGAAAAGCAACCGAACGGCGATTACCGCGGGCAACCCTCGAGCGAGGCCTGTCAGCGCAGCTACTGGCGCCAGTGGAACCGTCTCATGACCAAATCGGCGGGGGCCTGAAACCATGGCGGGCGACATGAACTTCACGCGCGAGAACGCCGAATGCTTCCTCATTGAGGAAGCTGAAATGCTCGATGAGCTGCGTCTCGAGGAGTGGCTCAAGCTCTTTACGTCGGACGGGCTCTATTGGATCCCGATCGACGAGACCATGTCGACGAACGAGACCGTCTCGATCGTGCGCGACGATGCGCTTCGCCGCGAGGAGCGCGTGTTCCATCTGTTGAAGACGCGCTTCCCCGCGCAAAGCCCGCGTTCACGGACATTGCATTCGATCTCGAGCGTTCGCGTGCGACCCAAAGTCGATGGACAGGTCGTCGTCGTTTCCAACCAGACGATCCACGAGGTGCGGACTGGCGATTACCGGCAGTCAGGACTCGGCGAAATGCACACGATCGTCGCCAGAATGGAGCACCTGCTGGTTCTGTCGTCGGACGGCCCGAAAATCGTGGAGAAGAAAGTCCTGCTTCTCGACCGCGACATGCCACTCGGCAATCTGACCTTCCTCATCTAGCGCGGGCCATCGCGAGAATTTGAAGAAACGCGCCTTCGCCAAAGAGGCCTGTTGAGACTTTACGGATGCTGGGAGCGTCTCGGGTCAGGCAGGCATGCGTGTCAACACTTCAACTCAATCCACCAATTCCCGTCATCACGCCACGAGGGGAGGGTTACGCTCACGTTCTCATCGACTATGGCGCCGAGTTCAACCTGCTGTGGGTCGTCTTCCTCGATGATTCCGGCGAGTGCTGGACCTATGACAACACGCAGATCCGTGCGCAGAAGAACATCACCATGGGCCGCACGCATGTGTCGCTGCATGCGAAGGCTGTCAGATCTGCTGGATCCTAGGCGCCGCTCGTGTCCAAGTGACCGAGAAAAATGGTGAGCGCGGTGGGACTCGAACCCACGACCCCATGATTAAAAGTCACGTGCTCTACCAACTGAGCTACGCGCTCTCACCTTCCGCCAAGTGGCGATAGAAGCTCGAAGCCGCGCCTGGCGGCGAAGCAGCGGGGCTGCCCCGCTCGAGTGATGCTTGCCTAAACGGCCCTTGGCGCCGGGTCAAGCGATCAGGACGCGTATTCCATGAACACCCAAAGGCCTGCGAAAATAATGGTCGCGACAATCGTGGTGGCGATGGCCTTGATCAGGAGGCGCGGCGCGACCGGGGCGCCGGGGTCGGTGCCGGCCACGACGGCGCCGTCCTCCTCTTGCGAGCGCACGCCCCAAGGCAGGATGGCGAAGAGCACAATCCACCAGATCGTGAAAAAGATCGCGATCGCCATGGGTGTCGTCATTGCCTGCCGTCTCCGTGCCAGAACGGGCGCATGGGGCGCCGGGTCCGCCTTCTAGCACAAGCGGCGCGCGCCGCCATGGGCGGAGCGACGCAGGCGCCGCGCTCAAGCGGCCGGGCGGGTCTGTTCCAGCGCCTGGGTGAGGCTGCGCAGCACTGCGTCCTCGGAGAACGGCTTGTCCAGCCATTCGGCGACGCGCAGGTCTTCACTGCGCGCCATGCTCTTGGGATAGCCGGAGACGACAACGAACGGAATGCCAAGCTCGCGCAGGCGGGTGGCGGTGGCGGCCGAGGTGCCGTCGGCGATGTTGAAATCGATCAGCGCGGCGTCCGGGCGGGCGCTTTCAAGATAATTCAGAGCGACGCGGTTGGTGCGAAACGGGCCGCCGACGGACCAGCCCTGTTCCTGCAAAATCATTTCGAGCATGGAGGAGACGAAAACCTCGTCTTCCAGAACCATAACGTGACAGGTCGACTGACAGGATCGGGACATGCGACTTCCCCAACGCGCGGCCAAGCCTCTACAGCATGGCCTGATGGTGGAACGACGCAAGCGTAATATGGCTGTGTTTAATAAAATCCTACTGAGTTGAAACGGTTTTCAGCTCAGCTGGCGCTAATGAAGGGCTTCCGTGAGGGAAGCCACGGGGACGATGGCCAGCAGGCGGCCGATGTCGTCGGTGACTTCGAAGCGGTCGTAGCTCAGCACGGGCGATTGCGCGGCGCCGGTGGCCGCAAGGCGAATCACGTGCATCACGGCGTTCAGATCGGGCAGGTCCATCCCGTCGATGTCGGCACGAATCTCCGAACCCATCCGCAAATGCATGTGGAAATGCGCCATGATAATCGCCGCCCCTGTCGCCGCCTCCGCCCGTCGCTTTTCGCTTCGGGCGGTGAAGAAGAGCGTGATTCGCGATGGTTTCGCAATTGCTTCGTTAATAGTTACACACAGAACTCACAGGCCTTGCCCAAGTCAGCGCAATTTTTGCAAACTGAGCAGCTTAGGGGGTGACAGATGGCCGAGATCGTGAATTGCAGAAAGTGCGGCGCGCCGTTCGAAGTGATCGAGGTCGGCGGCGGCATGACCTCGCCAGAACCCGAGCCGATGAAGTGCCCGCACTGCGGCCACGAGACGCTTCGCCTCGCACAGGGGCGCCTGCGGACACGGCCTGTCGTGGCGCCGGGCGCGGAGGATAAAAAATAGGCGCCAGCTCTCGACAAGACGGGCGGCAAGGTAAAACTTGCCCGGAAGGGTTTCTGGCGGCCTTCTTGCATGCCCTCCAGCTTCCCGTTTCAACAGGGCAGGACACGAATGAAGAAAATTATCGCATCGCTCGCCGGCCTGGCGTTGGCGCCCCTGGGCGCCTCGATCGCCTCCGCGCAGCCCGCCACTGACTTTTACAAGGGCAAGACCATTTCGTTGGTCGTCAGTTCGAGCGCTGGCGGCGGGTATGACCTGCTGGCGCGCACGGTCGCGCGGCATCTGCCCAAGCACATTCCAGGCGCGCCGACTGTCGCGGTTCGCAACATGCCGGGCGCGGGCGGCATCGTCGCCACGAATTACATCTACAACCTGGGCGCCAAGGACGGCCTCACCATCGGCGGCGTGCAGAACAACACGCCCTTCGAGCCGCTGCTCGGCACCAAGGAAGCCGAATACGATCCGAAGAAATTCAACTATCTCGGCAGCCCGAGCTACGAGACCGGCCTGCTGATCGTCTGGCACTCGGCGCCGGTCAACAATGTCGACGATGCGCGCAAGAAGGAATTCACCGTGTCCTCCTCGGGCGCGAATTCCACGCCCGGGTTCTTCGCGCGGCTGCTCAATGAACTGCTCGGCCTGAAGCTGAAGATCGTGCTCGGCTATCCGGGGCAGAACGAGAGCTTCATCGCGATGGAGCGCGGCGAAGTCGATGGTTATCCCAGCATCTTCTGGAGCTCGCTGGCGTCCACGCGGCCCGACTGGATCAAGACCGGCAAGGTCAAATACATCGTCCAGTACGGCCCCGAAAAGGAGAAGGGCGCGGGCGATACGCCCAACGTCATGGACCTGCTCGATAAGGAAAACGACAAGCTGCTGCTGAAGGCGGCGATTGCACCCTTGGCGCTGGGCCGTCCCTATATCATGCCGCCGGGCGTGCCCGCCGACCGCGTCGCGCTGATGCAGAAGGCGATGATGGAGACCTTCAAGGATCCGGAGTTCCTGGCGGAGGCCGACAAGTTGAACCTTGGCGTCAACGTGCCGCGCTCGCCCGAAGAAGAACGCCGCATCGTGGAAGAAGCCTATGCGACGCCGCCCGATGTCGTGACGCGGCTGCGCCGCATCGCCAATCCGGAAGGCAGCAAGTAAGCGACAAGGCCGGCGGAGACGCCGGCCTTTTTTATCTGCGCCGGATGTTGGGCAGGAAGACCGTCAGCAGCCCGATGAGCGGCAGGAAAGCGCAGAGCTTGTAGACGAAGCCGATGCTGGTCATGTCCGCGATCTGCCCGAGCACCGCGGCGCCGATGCCGCCGAAGCCGAACGACAGGCCGTAGAACAGGCCCGAGATCAGACCCACGCGGCCCGGCACCAGTTCCTGCCCCATCACCACGATCGCCGAGAAGGCGGACGCGAGAATGAAGCCGATCACCATGATCAGCACGAAGCTGGCCTGCAGCGACGCATAGGGCAGGGCGGCGGTGAAGGGAAACACGCCGAGGATCGAAATCCAGATGACATATTTGCGGCCGATGCGATCGCCGATCGGGCCGCCGGCAAACGTGCCCACCGCCACGGCGGCCAGGAAGGCGAAGAGATACATCTGCGCCGTGTGCACGCTGACGTGGAATGTCTCGATCAGGTAGAACTGCAGGTAGCTGGTCATGCTCTGCATGTAGAAGTTCTTGGAGAACAGCAGCACTGTGAGAATGACCAGCGACGCGCTGACGCGACCGCGCGACAGGCCGGTCGAAACGGGCGTCATCTTGCGCGCCGCCTGCGCCGCGCGATGGCCGCGGTACCAGGACGAAATCTTCCAGAGGATCGCGAGGTTGACCAGCGCGACGACGGCGAAGAACAGAAGCGTCGCCTGGCCGCCCGAAACGATGATCAGCGCGGCCATCAAAGGCCCGAGTGCGCCGCCGGCATTGCCGCCAACCTGAAAGAAGGATTGCGCAAAACCATAGCGCCCGCCCGACGCCGAACGCGCGATGCGGGCCGCTTCCGGATGGAAGATCGCCGAGCCGACGCCGATCATCGCCACCGCCGCCAGCAGCATGCCGTAATGTGACGCTTGCGACACGAGCGCGAGCCCGCACGCCGTGAAGACCATGCTGAACACGATGGAGCGCGGCATGGGCCGCTTGTCGGTGATGGCGCCGACAACCGGCTGCAGCACCGAGGCGGTCATCTGGAAGCAGAAGGTGATGAGGCCGATCTGCGCGAAATCCAGCGCATAGGTTTCTTTCAGGATCGGATAGATGGCCGGCACCAGCGCCTGCATCATGTCGTTGAGCAGGTGGCAGGCCGCTATGGCGAAGATCACCGAATAGGCGGCGCGCTGCCGTGGGGCGACGGCAGTGGCCGCCTTGGCCGTATCGGTCGCGATAGTCATCTGCCGGTCCTGTCTCTGGAAGGTCGCCTCTTTTACGTGAGCCGGGCTCCCATTTAAAGCCCGCCCGTCGCAAGTCCAGGATGCGCGCCGGTTATAGCTTCATCGCTTGCGCGGTATCGGACCACGCGCCTAATGTCGGTTCATGATCGAATCCGGCGCGTCTCCCCAACAAAACCGGTCGCGGGGAGCGGCCGTTCTCGGCTTCCTCCCGGCATGGTTCGACCGCCTGTCGCCGAATGCGCGCGGAATCACGCTGGTGACCATCGGTTCGCTGATGCTTGTCATCATGGCCGTGGTGGCGAAGTTCCTGGGCGGCCGGCTGCCTGCCTTCGAGTTATTGGCGTTCCGCTCGGGGGTCGGCTTCCTGTTCCTGCTGCCGCTGTTCTGGCGCGATCCGCTCGAGCCGTTCCGCACGAAGCGGCCGGGCATGCATTTGCTGCGCGGCATTTTCGGCTCCATCGGAAACTTCGCGTTCTTCTGGACGATCACCCACATGCTGCTCGCCGATTCCACGGCGCTGCAATTCTCGCGTCCGCTTTGGACAATCCCGCTCGCGATCCTGATCCTGAAAGAAAGGGTCGGCCTGAGCCGCGTGATGATCTCGCTGATCGGCTTCGCCGGCGTCTTGATGTATGCGCGCCCGTTCACCAACGGTTTCGACCCCAACGCCATGGTCGGCGCAGTGGGCGGTCTCGCGGCGGCGCTGGTCCTCGTCTCGATCAAGCGGCTTTCGACCTCCGAGCCTACGCGCGTGATCATGTTCTATTACGCGTTCTGGAATTTTGTCTTCGTGCTCGGCCCGGCCTGGTGGGTGTGGGTGACGCCCAACCTGCACGAATGGCCGCTGCTGATCCTGATCGGCTTTTTAGGCATCGCAGGGCAGGGGCTCATCACGCGCGGCGTGCAATACGGCGACGCCACCGCGCTCGCGCCCCTCGACTACTCGCGCATCCTCTATGCGGCGCTGCTGGGCTATCTGGTGTTCGGCGAAGTGCCGGGCCTGTGGAGCTGGCTGGGCATGGCGCTGATCGTTGCGAGCTCAATCTATCTGGTGGTCTCGGAGAAGCGGCGGAAGTAGCGGGGCTCGTCCTTCTCCCGCGCGGGCGGGAGAAGGTGCGCCGCGAAGCGGGGCGGATGAGGGCGGTTCAACGCGCGCAGTCCTTCCAACACCGAAGTGGCGGCGCCGCCCTCACCCGTCATGCTTCGCATGCCACCCTCTCCCGCCAGCGCGGGAGAGGGGCGCGGCCCGGAAAGATTGAGCCTCGCGCCATGAGTCGCTAGAACAGCCTAAACGTCAGGGCGCACCAGAATCGCCCGGCGGACCCGGGAGGACACCTCATGTTGCGCGCTATAGCCGCCGCCCTTTGCATAGCATCCGCCACGACTGCGCTGGCGCAGGACGCCGGGACCATCACCGGCACGGTCAACATCTATGCGGCCGGCACGGCGGGCGGGGGCGTGGACCTGTTCGGGCGGCTACTCGGGCGTCACATTGGCCGGCATATCGCGGGCGAGCCCAATGTCGTCGTGCAGGTGATGCCAGGCGCGGGCGGCATTCGCGCCGCCAATTTCCTCGTCCAGCAGGCCCCGCGCGACGGCACCGCGATGGCGATCTTCGCTGGCGGGCCGATCCTCGAGCCGCTCATCGGCGACCGCAATCCCGGCTACGACATGAGCCAGTTCACCTGGATCGGCGCGATCAGCAAGGATGTCTCGCTGTGCATCGTGCGCAAGGAATCGCCGGTGAAGACGCTCGCCGACGCCACGCGCCAACAGGTCAATGTGGCGGGCACCGGCGCGGGCTCGGAGACCGACACGTTCCCGGTCGTGCTCAACGATCTGCTCGGCACCAAATTCAAGGTCATCACATGCTATCTCGGCAGCCAGCAGACCATTCTGGCGATTGAAAGCGGCGAGGTCGACGGGCGTTGCGGCTGGAGCCTGTCGTCGCTGAAGAGCACCAAGCCAGATTGGCTCGCCGACAAGCGCGTCAACATCCTCGTGCAGATGGCGCTCGCCAAGAGCCCCGAAATGCCCGACGTGCCGCTCGTCATGGATCTCGTCAAGACCGAGGCCGACCGCCAGCTGCTGACGCTGCTGCTTGGCACGACTGCCATCGCCCGGCCGTTCGTGGCGCCGCCCGGTGTGCCCGAAGCGCGCACCCGCAACCTGCGTCGCGCTTTCGACGCCACCATGAAAGACCCCGAATTCCTGAAGGAAGCCGCAATCATGCGCGCCGACGTGGAGCCAACCACGGGCGAGGACGTACAGAAAATCGTCGCCGCCATGTACGCCACCCCGAAGGCGGTGGTGGAGCGGACCAAAAAACTGATCAGCCCGTAAGGCATTCCAATCGGCTCAAGCCTTGCAAGACAGGGCGTCTGGCCGCATCTTGCGGCCCGATGGCCTGTGGCCTCGATCCCATCAATCTGAAGGAAGACGATATGCTGTCGAAGCCCGCGGAAACCCTGCGCGACGTTCACCCCCTCATTCGCGACCGCTGGAGCCCGCGCGCTTTCGACGCCGGCAAGCCTGTCTCGAAGGACGATCTGATTTCGGTGCTGGAAGCGGCGCGCTGGGCGGCTTCGTCCAACAATGTGCAGCCGTGGCGCTTCATCGTCGCCACCGCCGACCAGCCGGAGGCGCACGCCAAGGCGCTTGAGGGCTTCAATGTCCGCAACCAGCGCTGGGCCAAGAATGCGCCCGTGCTGGTCATCGTGCTCGCCCGCAAGGTGACGGACGAAGGCGCCGCCAATGGCATTGCCCCTTACGACACCGGCGCGGCTGTCGCGCAACTCATCCTGCAGGCGACGGCGCTGGGCCTCACCGTGCATCAGGCCGGCGGCATCGAGAAGGACAAGATCCGCGCGGCGTTCAATGTGCCGGAAGACACCGACATTCTCGTCGCCTTCGGCCTCGGCTATCAGGCCGACGCGAGCGTGCTGCCCGACGATCTGGCCGAACGCGAGAAGACCCCGCGCGCCCGCAAGAGTCTGTCGGACATCGTCTACACCGGCGCCTATGGCGAGAAGATGCGGTTCTGAGACTTACACCTTCCGGGTGCTTACATCTTCCGAGTTCCTGGCGCATCGCGCCCGCGCTCGGCGACGTGGGCGATGCGGCCTCTCAAGGGGAGCGCTGCGAGCCAGATGAGGAAGCAGACGCCTGACGCGATCTCGAAGGTCGCGCGCAGGCCGATGTGCTCGGCGGCCGCGCCTGCCGCCAGCGCGCCGACGGCGGGGGCGCCGCGCCAGATCATGCCGTAAAGCGCCATCACCCGGCCCCGGTAGGCGTCGGGCAGAGACGATTGCACCAGCGCCTGGATGCTGGTCGACATGCTATTCAGCGTGAACCCGCTCAGGCCCGTGCATATGACGCCGATCCAGAGTTGCGGAGAGACGAGGAACGCGACCGTCGACACGATGAGGCCGAGGAAGCCCGCGTAGACCACGAGGGTCAGCCCCTTCAGCTTCCCCCGGCTCGCAATCCAGACGGCGCTCACCGCGGCGCCGATGCCCATGCTGGACGTCAGCCAGGCAAGGCCGACGGCGCCGGCATTGTAGGTCTGCCCGGCGAAGCCCGGCAGCATGTCCTGAATAGGGCGCAGCATGACAGACGCCACGCTGAGCAGCGCGAACAGCGGCCAGATGCCAATGTCGCGCGCGACATAGGCGATGCCCTCCTTCACGTCAGCCAGCATGCTCGCGGAGCGCGCCTCGCGCTTGGGTGGGGCGACATCGAGTTGCCAGAGCGCGAACACATAGAAGGCGGTGCCGACCGCATGCGTGACGAACGTGCCCTGCACGCCGAACACCGGAATCACCAGCGCGGCGATGGTCGGGCCGATGAAGCGCGAAACCTGAAACAGCGCGGAATCGAGCGCGATGGCGGTCGCGAATTCAGCGCGCGGCACGATGCTCGGCACGATGGAATGGCGCGCGGCTTGATGAAACGGATAAACAAGGCCCGACCATAGCGACAGGGCGACCAGCAGCGTGATGTTGAGCAGGCCCAGCGACATGAGCACGAACAACAGGATCGACTGCACGCACAGCAGCGTTTCGGTCCTGCGCACGATCTGGAGCGGGTTATTGCGATCCGCGTAAGCGCCGGCGAAGGGCGAGAGGATCAGCATGGGCGCAAGATCGGCCGCCGCCACGATGCCGAGCCAAAGGGGAGAGTGCGACAATTCCCAGGCGAGCCAGCCAACGCCGACTCTTTGCATCCAGGACGTCACGTAATTCGGACCGCCGCCCCCGACAAACCACGCATAATTGCGATGCGCGAAAACTCGGGTGAGGTTCAGGGCCATTCGTTCGGGGCTCTCAGGTTCTTGACCTGAGAAGTGCCGCATCGAGGGCTCGGGCGCAAGTGCAAGGGCGAAATGCGCGCCATAAAAGAAGGGCGGGCTCGAAGGCCCGCCCAGTAGAGCTTATTCGATCACCTGGATAATGCGGTGCGTGCGCGGATCGACCAGCACGGTGCGGTCGTTCACGCGGGTGTAGCGGTATTCGGTGGAGCCGTATTCACGCGGCACGTCATAATAGGTCACGCCCGAGGAAGGCAGCGTCGCGCCGACGCGAACTTCTTCCTGATAACGGTAGGACGGACGGCCTTCCTTGACGACGTATTCGCGGAAGCGCGGACGGTTATCATCAGCGATGCCGCCGACAATCGCGCCGCCCACGCCGCCAACAACGGCGCCGACAGGACCGCCAACGATCGCGCCGCCAACAGCGCCAGTGGTCGCGCCGGCAGCAACGCCGCCTTCAGCCATGGCCGAGCCAGCCGCGCCGAGGGTGAGGAGAGCCGCGCTCGTAAGAAGCATGATCTTGTTCATGTAAGGACCTTTCTGATTGACACGGCCCCCAACCAGACCGAACCGCGTTTGGTTCCCGTAAAGCTCGCATTCGGCAGCGCGACGGCTAAGATCGGGTTACCGAAAAACAGGGGATCAACATGGGGCTGAGCAACAGGCTTGAGGGGCAGGTCGCGCTGATCACGGGCGGCGGCGGCGAGATTGGAACGGCGATTGCGCTGCGCTTGGCGAGCGAGGGATCGGCCGTGGTCATCGGCGATCTCGAACCGCAGAAAGCGGAAGTGACGGCGCAGAAAGTCATCGCGCAGGGCGGACGCGCGAGTTCTATCGGCGTCGACGTTTCGGATCCGGCGGCCTGCGAAGCAGCTGTCGCGGCCGCTATGGCGTCGTTCAAGAAACTGACGACGCTGGTGAATGTCGCCGCCGCCGTCATTCCCGACGGCACAGTCGAAACACTGTCGCTGGAACAATGGAACAAGGCGCTCTCGGTCAACCTCACCGGCGCGTTCCTGATGTGCAAATACGGCGTGCCGCACATGCGCGATGCCGGCGGCGGCGCGATCATCAACATCGCCTCGCAGCTCGGCCATATGGGCGTGCAGGGCCGCTCGCCTTATTGCACGACGAAAGCGGCGCTTATCTTCTTCACCAAGATTCTCGCGCAGGATCATGCGCACGACAACATTCGCGCCAACTCGATCTCGCCGGGTTTCATCCTGACCGAACGCTCCAGCAAGCGTGTCGGCGGCAAGGACAAGGCGCGCGTCATCAACGGCCCGCGCCATTTGTTGAACCGTCCCGGCGAACCGGAAGAAATAGCTGCGGGCGCGGCGTTTCTCGCATCGAGCGACGCTTCGTTCATCACCGGCACGGACCTGCTGATCGATGGCGGATACGTTACTTTCAAGGGCCGCATGATGCCCGAGGGCAAGACCGCGATGATCTGAGGCGCGCAGGAACCTCACCGGAGACGCTGCATTGTCGGGCGTCTCCGGCAGAGGGCCTTCATGCTTGAAACTTTCATTGGCGGCTTCGCCGCTTTCTGCACCACGGTGTCATACATCCCGCAGGTGAAGAAGGCCTGGGCTACGCACGAGACGGGCGATATTTCGCTGAAAATGCTGCTCATCCTCAGCGCCGGGCTGTCGCTCTGGATCGTCTATGGTTTTTTGAAGGGCGACTGGGTGATCATCGCCGCCAACGGCGTCAGCCTCGCGATGCTGGCCAATCTCGTCTGGTTCAAGATGCACGAGAAGAGCGGGCAGGGCGGCTGACCCCCAAATATTTTTCAGTGCGTCATTGAGCGCTGCGCTCAAGACTTTGCCGTGCAAGTTCCGGCATCTGCGCGCTTCTCTGGAATTGTTCTCATTTTAAACTGGCTGCGACACATGCGCCGCGACCCGCGGGGCTGATTGACAAGCCGCGAGCGTATCGGCATCAGGGATGGGAAGTCACTGAAAAGACAGTAGTTTCTAATCGTTCTAAACTGGCTGGTGTCGGCGATGATCGTTTGTTCCTGCAACGTACTGACGGACGGCGAAATCAAATCCTGCCTCGACGGTTCGGCGTCCGCGCCGCGCACCGCCGCCGAGGTTTATGCGGCGCTTGGATGCGCGCCAAGATGCGGCCGCTGCGCGACGACCATCCGGTCGATCCTGAAGGACCACGCGGTCAATTGCTGCAACGATGACAGCGCCTGCGACTGCCTGCCGTCCCGCGTGGTGCAAAAAGAAACGGCTGACGCCTGAGGAGAGCCAAGTATGAAGGGTGACGCGAAGGTCATTGAATATCTCAATCGCGGCTTGCGCAGCGAGTTGACGGCCATCAACCAATATTGGCTGCATTACCGGCTGCTCGACAATTGGGGATACAAGGACCTCGCCAAAGTCTGGCGCAAGGAAAGCATCGAGGAGATGGAGCACGCCGATCGCTTCGTCGACCGCATCCTGTTTCTCGACGGCTTCCCGAACATGCAGTCGCTCGATCCGCTGCGCATCGGCGAAACAATAGAGGAAATCCTGCACAGCGATCTCGCGTCCGAAATCGACGCCCGCGCGCTCTATCTCGACGCCGCCGCCTATTGTGATTCCATCAATGACCGCGTCAGCAAGCTTCTCTTCGAGGATCTCGCAAAAGACGAGGAACACCACATCGATTTTCTTGAAACTCAGTTGGAGCTAATCAAGCAGGTCGGCGTCCAGCTATACGCGCAGAAGCACATCGGCAGCCTCGAGGGCTGAACTGACACTGAAGAAAAGGACAAGAAGAATGCGCTCCGTCACCCTCGCAGCCGCCGCGCTGCTCGCTTTCAGCGTCGCAGCCGTCGCCAAGGAAATCCCGATCGGCAAGCCGCAGGTCAAGGCCGGCATGGAAATCGCCGCCGTCTATCTGCAGCCGATTGAAATGGCTCCCGCCGGCATGATGCGTCCCGCAGCCGAGTCCGACGTCCATATGGAAGCCGACATCAAGGCCGCCGCCGACAACAAGAACGGCTTCGCGGAAGGCGACTGGATTCCCTATCTCGACGTGAAGTTCGAACTGACCAAGGACGGCGCGGAAGTCGCCAAGGGCGATTTCATGCCGATGGTCGCCAACGACGGCCCGCACTATGGCGACAACGTCAAGCTGGCCGGCGCTGGCAAGTACAAGCTGAAGCTGACGGTTACTCCCCCCGGCGCGCCGGGCTCGCATATCCACTTCGGCCGCCACACCGACAAGGAGACGGGCGTCGGCGAATGGTTTGCGCCCTTTACGGTCGAGTATGATTTCACCTATGCAGGGGCTGGCAAGAAAGGCGCTTACTAAAAGCGCCTTTCACGAGGGGAATAGAATGGTCAGAAGCATCTCCTTCGGTCTTCTCGCGCTCGCACTTTGTGCGGGCGCGCCCGCGTCTGCGGCAGAGGATCCGACCTTCAGAATCGAGTTCAAGGACGGAGCCGTGAGCCCGCGCGAGATCGAGGTGCCGGCCAACACGCGCATCCGCCTCGAACTCGCCAACGCCGGCGAAACCCCGGCCGAGTTCGAAAGCCTTGAGCTCAAGAAAGAGAAAGTGCTCGCGCCCAAGACCAGCTCGGTGCTCGTCATCCGCACGCTGGCGCCGGGACGCTATGATTTTTTCGATGACTTCCACCCCGGCCAGCCGCCGGCCACGCTGATTGCGAAGTAAGATCATGTCCAGCCAGCTCGGCAATGTCATTTTCATCATCTGGCGCGAGAGCGTCGAGGCGTTGCTCGTCGTCGGCATTCTCAATGCGTGGCTGCAAAAGCAGGAAAATCCACAGGCGCGCCGCACGGGTCACCGCTGGTTGTGGGCCGGCGTTGGCGCCGGACTGCTTGGCGCCTTGCTGTTTGGCGGGCTGATCCTCTTCTTCTCCGAGCATCTCGATGAGGATGCGCAAGAGCTCTACCAAACCATCGCCGTGCTGATCGCCGCCGTGCTCATCGTGCAGATGGTGTTGTGGATGAAGCGCAACGGCCGCACGCTGAAACGCGATCTCGAAGGCGCACTGCAAAGCGCGGCTGATACATCGCGCTGGTGGGGCGTGTTCTTTCTCGCGCTCATTGCGGTGGCGCGCGAAGGCAGCGAGACAGTGATCTTTCTCTACGGCACGCTGGCCGCAGGCGCGGGTGGTTCCATGCTCGTGACGACCCTCGCCATCGCCGGGGGCTTCGTGCTGGCGGGCGCGACTTACGCTTTGTTGCAGCTTGGCAGCCGCATTCTCGACTGGCGCACCTTCTTTCGCATCACCGAAATCATGCTGCTGTTTCTGGCCGCATCGCTGTTCGTGTCGGGTTTCGATCACCTGTCTAGCCTGGGCTACATCAATGCGCCGGCCGGCAAGCTCTGGGATACGTCTTTCATCCTGCCCGACAATGGTCCCATCGGCGGGTTGATCGCCGCGCTCACCGGCTATCGCGCGCGGCCCGATGTCGCCGAGGTCGCGGTCTACTTCGTTTACTGGATCGGCATATATTTCCTTTTCGCGCGCTTCGCCTCGGCGCAGGTGCGAAAGACCGCATGAGATCTGGCACATGACCCTAGCCGCGCAGGACGCCGGCCCGCATCGCATCGACCGCCTGCTCGCCGCAACGGGCGACTGGCTGATGCGCCACCAGAAGACGATCCGCCGCCTGCAATGGTGCGTGGTCGTCATCTATGTGGCGCTGATCGCCGTGCCCGCGTTCCTGCCGCTGCCGCCGCGCGCCGCGCATATCTGGACGAACATCACGCTCTTCGCGCAATTCGCCTTCTGGGGCGTGTGGTGGCCGTTCGTGCTGCTGTCGATGGTGCTGGTCGGGCGGCTATGGTGCGGCTTGCTGTGTCCCGAAGGCGCGCTGTCGGAATTCGCCAGCGAGCGGGGAAAACATCGCTCCGTGCCGCGCTGGCTGACATGGGCCGGCTGGCCCTTCGTCGCTTTCGCGCTGACGACGATCTACGGGCAGATGGTCAGCGTTTATCAATACCCCGGTCCGGCGCTGTTGATCCTCGGCGGTTCGACGGTTGGCGCCATTATCGTCGGCTATCTCTACGGGCGCTCGAAGCGCGTCTGGTGCCGCTACATGTGCCCGGTGACGGGCGTCTTCGGCTTGTTGTCGAAACTGGCGCCGGTGCATTTCCGCGTCGATCAGGATGCGTGGCGGAAGTGGCAAAAGCCCGTCGACCACGTCTCGCCCTATGTGAATTGCGCGCCGCTGGTGCCGATTCCCACCATGAAGGGCGCGAGCCTTTGCCATATGTGCGGGCGCTGCAGTGGTTTTCGCGGCGCAGTCACGCTGTCGCGCCGCTCGCCGATGCAAGAGATCGTTCACGTCGCGGGCCTGCGCACCAAGCCATGGGACACGGTGCTGATCGTCTTCGGCCTGATGGGTCTGGCCGCGGGCGCGTTCCACTGGTCGTCGAGCGATCTCTATGTGGACGTGAAGCAGGCGCTCGCCGAGCAGCTCGTCGACCTCGGCTGGACGTGGCCGCTGGAGCCGCATCTGCCCTGGTGGATGCTCACCAATTATCCCGCCAACAACGACATGCTGACGCCGCTCGATGGCGTGCTGCTCGTTAGTTACATCATCGGCTCGGCATTGCTGATCGGCGGCGGCGTGAGCCTGTGCCTCGCGGCGGCAACCGCGATGCTGGGCAAGTGGAGCGCGCAGCGGTTTCATCATCTGGCGCAGGTGCTGATCCCGATCGCCGGCGCGGGCGTGTTCCTCGGCCTGTCGGCGCTCACCGTCACCATGCTGCGAGCTGAAGGTTTGTCGCTGGCCTTCGTGGGAATCATCCGCGCGGCGATCATCATTGGCGCGGGAAGCTGGTCCGTCTGGCTCGGCTGGCGTGTGGCCGGGCTTTATGCCGGCACGCTCCTGCGCCGCACGGGCGCCAGCGCCGCGATCGCTTGTGCTTCGGCCATCGGTTGCGCCTCGTGGGCGCTTCTCTTCTGGCCCGTTTGAGTCTAAACAGCCTCACAATGCCTTGAGAATCCACCGCCGCGCCCCGCCAAGAGGGACGGCGCGAGCGATTCCGGCCCCCCGAGGAGGAAGAATGACCGCGATCACGACCGGCCTGGAAGAAGAAAAGCCCGTCCAGAAGTCTTTCAATGAAGTCTGGGTCGTCTGCACCGGTCACGCGCTGACACACTGGTATCCCGCGACCTTCTATTTGCTGCTGCCGCTGATCGGCAACGAGCTCGGCCTCAACTACAGCCAGATCGGCGCGATCATCGCGTTTCAATACGCAGCGGGCGCCATCGCCAACGTGCCGGGCGGCATCTTCGTCGACTCGTTCGGTCGCAAGGGATTGCTGATGGCGATCTCGCTCTTCTGGATCGGCTTTCCGTATCTGGTGATGGGCTTCGTCCACTCCTACTGGCTGATCCTGACCTGCGCGGTGATGGTGGGCATCGGCAACAATTTCTGGCATCCGACGGCGATCCCTTGGCTCGCGGACCGTTTTCCGGAGCGCAAGGGACTGGTCATGTCGTTTCACGCCATGGGCGGCAATTTCGGCGACGCCGTCGCGCCGCTGGCTGTCGGCTTCCTGCTGACCATGATGTCGTGGCGCGACGTGGTGATCGTCAACGTGATCCCCGGCATCATCATGTCGATCGCGATCCTTCTCTATGTCGGACGCATCCACACGAAGGACAAGAAAGCCGGCAAGACCGAGAAGGACTTGCTGAAGGGCAAGGCGCTATTTTCGTCGTTCGGCGCGCTGCTGAAGAGCCGCATCCTCGTCATGGTGTCGCTGGGCTCGGCCTTCCGCGCGCTGACGCAAAGCGCATTGATGACCTTCCTGCCGCTCTATCTCGCCAACGCCATGGGCTATTCGGTGTTCTGGGTCGGCATGTGCATGTTCGCCGTGCAGGCCGCGGGTTTTCTGGCGGCGCCCATCGCCGGGCATCTGTCGGACAAGATGGGCCGGCGCCAGATCATCATGTCGAGCTTCACCATGACGGCTGTCGTGCTGGTGGCGATGATCTTCACCGGCGGCTCGCAGATCTTCGTGCTGCTGATCGCGCTGCTCGGCTTCTTCCTGTTCTCGATCCGCGCCGTGCTGCAAGCCTGGCTGCTCGACGCGACGCCCAAGAACATGGGCGGCAGCGCAATTGGCGTGATGTTCGGCATGCAGGCGGTGGGGCAAGCTGTCGGCCCCTATTGCGCTGGCCTGCTGGCTGACCGCTACGGAATCATGAGCGCGTTCTATTTTCTGGCAGGCACGATCGTGATCGCGAACCTGTTCGTGTTCTTCACGCCGATGAAGGAAGAGACAAAGGGGTAGGGATGAAACCCTCTCCCGCATTGGCGGG
>JANXTB010000041.1 GCA_025356415.1 Hyphomicrobiales bacterium | reverse complement strand
GTAAAGACCATGTTCGATCGGACAAGCATCCTGTCCAATGAACTCCGCCTCTCCAACATTATCCGACTCCTTCCCAATTGCTTGAACCGCTAAAACACGAACATGACGTCGCTTAAGCACTCCGCGTTGATCGTAGTCGCCGCCATGAAACTTCGTCTCAGGGTGGAGATGATAGCGGACTAGGTTGCGGGCATATGTTTCCAGCCACGAGGCCGGAATTGGTTGGTCGAGTTCGCGGTCGAATGCATGTGCCTTTGCGAGTACCGTGCTCTTTGAATATGGGGCGGCAGGCCGAGGCACACGACGAAACCAAAGCTGACTACGCAGCCCCTCTGGATCATTTTCGGCCATCTCGATCTTAGATTTTACGAAGAGCGACAACAAAAATCCGAATGGCCGAACCGGATCGTCCGGGTGGCGCTCGTTGTAGCCTTTGAACCAATTAAAGAGCTCCGGCGTCGTCGCAGCATATTGACTGCCGGCAGGCTCATTGAAGTTTCTCAACGCCTCGTAATCAACTTCATCCGGCGCGTCGCTTTCCGCTGCCTGGATGATGGCCTTCCACAGATCCTCCTGCCAGAGGGGCACACCAATTCGCGCTATCCTCTTCCGGCGTTCTGCCGCTGGTTCGTCGTAAGGCGGAAGCAAGTGGCCTAGCCCGTGACCTGAGGCCTTGCGGATCAAATGCCCGGTCCCATGCCGATTGAACAAAACATACCGCTTTGCAGAGATCGTGAGACAAAGAGGAGGATCGAGCTTCTCAATCATGCCATCCCCTCCGGCCGGGAAGTTCACCTTCTCAAGTTGCAGTATCGGCGCGTCTTCTCCATAGGGGTTCAGGTGTTTGAACCATTGCACTACCCCTAGCGCTCTAATCTTGAACTCTTCGGTCGGTAGTCCCTGAGCGTTTGCGATCGCCAAACTATCCGTGTCACAAAACGCCCAATCGAGCCCGCTATCGAGCACCTGCTTTTCAGCGAGCGCCAGCATCAGGCGAGCTGCGCCCGTAATCAGCGTGGCGAGCAGCGGATGGAAAAATCTTCCCGGCTCTTCCCAAGTGTGAGACTTGAAACCAAAACTTGGTCCAGGTCCGAACGCCTCGACATCGAAGCGCTTTTCCGACTCTTCGACATTCAGTTCGACGAATGCGCCGTAGCTCGTGGAGTTCGCCAAAATCTTGATGTTCAACTGGTCGGTTTCTAAACTCGACCATTCAGGCTCGGAGGCGGCTTTCTGCCGGGCACGTACATGGCGGCGCTCAACAATTAATTCACGATAGAAATCACCCTTCCTTGGGTCGAGCTGCCGTCCCGCGACCTGAATGGATCGCAAGCTCTCCTGGAATTCCTTTGGCCGGAAACGAACCGCTTGGACAATGGTCGGAGCACGCCCCGTGAGAATCTTGGAGACGAGCACGTCCGCGAGTGTGAACCAAAGCGGCTCCTCGCTCGTCAGGTAATTTAGGCCAATCGTTTTTGGCTCGCCGTCTGCGTATTGCGCTCGAACCGGGAAAAGATCTTCCGATGGTAGAACCTGAACGAGCACGGACAAATCACGCCATGCATTTTGCATCTTGAGAGCCGCCAACAGGTCAGCTGTGTCGGCGGATAAAAAGTCTCGGACCCTTTCCGTGTCATCTGAATAGGTCATGCCTTTGGCGCAGACGAAGCGCCACAGCCCCATGAGCGTGCAGACGGTCGGATACATCGACAGAAAATCGCAATGTATGACCGGCACAATTTGGCGACGAATGTGAACCTCCGATCGCCCTCCAAAGTACGCGCTCAGAATTTTACCCGTTAGCTCCGGTGGGAAGTCGGGCTGAACCTCGCGCCATCCCCGAATCCCCATCGCTCGTAGATAGGCCTTGCCTAGGCTCGCCTCGCTGTACAATTGCCACGGGCCGGTTTCATCAAGGCCCAACTCGGCCAAACGCTTCGCAAGGATATCGAAGCACTCCCAAGTAATCTGAACGTCCGCGATTGCATACATGACGTAGTCGGCCGTTAGCGGCCCGCCGTGTTCTTCGGACTGGCGCTTTGGAACATCGAGAAGGTCACGGGAGAGGCTTTCGAGTGAATGGGATTTACTGGTCAGAGCGGAGGCAAGCGTCTTTACATCAACGAAATATCCGCGCTCAACGTCGTCGGCTGTATTGTCGTCCTGTTCGCCATGGATTGAGACTATTGGATCGTTTCGCAGACCGGTGAACCGGATAAAGGCCGCAGTGCGCGAGATGTGCTTCACAGCCACGGGCGGTCGACCTGGCGAATCTGTTAGCGTAAGGCTGAACCCGCCGAGCATTGCGCGACGCGCATTCACGTGCCGAATAGCTAGCCGGGAGAGGTCGAAAGGCAAATTGAACCCGACGATCTGAGCCCCGACCGAATAAGCGCGATCGTAAAGAACGTTATCCACGAACTCGGCGCGGGTCAGAATTCGAGTGCGAAGAGCTGGCTGCGCTTCGTTGTGCGCGGTCATCACCAGCTCTAGGAGGTCGACGTCATGAGCGGTCAAGGATGCGGGATCATAAAAGAGGCCGTGCTCCCACAGCTCTCCGCGGTGCCTCAACTGATAAGCGCCAAATCTGAGACCTTGGTCAGGTGTTGTTTTGGTCTCACAGTCAAATACGAGGACCCAGTCTCGCGGTGGGGTCTTTGGGTGGAGGTTCGCTCCCGAAGCCGCGGCCCGCTGCCTGGGCAGCTTCTTAGCGGAATGGGCCGTTGTCTTCTGCTTCGTGACAAATGCCCGAAGCGAAATGACGAGGTGGTCGACATCGGACCTCGATAGGTCCGCCAGCGCGTCGTCGACGACCCCCATTGCTAGTCTTCCTTGCTTTTCTCGATGCGCACGAGCGCAATGCCTAAGGCAGTATGTATCGACTCGATCAGCATAACGAGGTCGGTCAATAGATAATCCGATTCGGTCAGAGTCCGGAGGCCAGTCGCCGCGGCCGCGATCAGTCGTTCTCCGACCTTGCGCAAGAAGTCGGCCAAGCATTCGAGCATGTCTGTGATGCCTAGAAACAGGCGTCCGAGCCGCTCCAGGGGATTAGTCGGATCCGGCCCCTCGGGCGGGTGCTCCTCCATTTGGCGGCGGGTCAGCTCCTGATGCATCGAGTATGGGACGGGAAGAACGTCGTCCCCATATTTCGCTCTGGCAAGATGATGCCCTTCTGAGTCGTCCAGCGCCCACCACTCGAAATCCCAGAGGCATTCAGAAACGCGTCCGCGGCGCTGTGCCTTTCGGCGGGCTTCCTCGCGTGAGAAGAGGCGATCACAATCGTCCATGATCTCCCCCTCAGCCTTCGTTCGTCTGGCGGTATATGTCTATGAAGGAAAAGTCGCCGGCGCTATCCAGGCGGCGGAGAACATTTGGCCGGGTCTCGTAGGGGTGGAGCTTGCCCCGAAGGTCTCGGATGCCCATGCCGACGAAGGCGTCCAAATGGGACTTCACGTTCGATCGCAAGAACTTGTTGACCGCGACCCAGTACTTGCCGATGTCGCTGGCTGCCTCGCGGGTTACTTTGACGGTCTGGAGTTTCCCGCGCGTGGCGAGGAGCACTTCGACCTGGCGAAGGTCCTTGATGACCCAACGTCCACCGGCGCGTTCGGACTGAGTGTTCAAACGTTGGTAGCGGCGGAGGGTCTCCGCGGAAACGCCGACCTGTTTTGCGGCCTTAGTCTGGGAGACGCCGTCACGCATTAGCCGAAGAGCTTGCTCGAGCGGGCTGTGTCGATCGATAAATCCCGGTGAACCCCCAGATCTAATATCTTCCGCTTTGGCATGTCCCCGGGCCTGAGCCCGACTCAGGCCCTTGGCGAACCCGCGCTGGAGCCGCCGCGCGTACTCCGTCCTATAATCTCGATGCTTCGTTGGTTGCGTGCTCATGATTCGCTCCCGGAATTGAGGGAGCCGGACTCATGAGGCGCGCGAATCCTGAAAATCGGCGTTTGGCGTGGGGGTCTTATGTGCGGCGCGGCGAACCAGGAGGCCCAAGGCGAGACGCGGGAACAGGTCCAGGCGGTACTCAACCAAACGGCTGTTAGCTGGGAACAGTTGGCTCGCTGGCGTCGAGAAGGCATCCTGCCGCCAGTTTATGACCTAACCCCATTGGCCTACCGCGGTAGCGTCGTGCACTACCCTGCCGGGACGTGCGCTCAGATCAATGAAATCCAGCGCCTGCTGAAGGAAAAGAACCGCATTAAAGATGTGGCAATCCGCCTTTGGCGCGACGGATATTGGGTAAGAGAAGACCTATGGCGTTCCCGACTGCGAAATGTCGCGAAACTTGAACCGATCCTCAGACGCTTCATCCGACTAAAGCTATCTCAAGACGCCCGCGACGACCTTTCTCCGGAGACCTTCACAGACAGGCTCGCGCGGCGACCCTCGCGTGACACCATCCTGTCTCGGGTTTTCGGTAGGCTCCTACGGACCAGCAATAGTTCACCTGCGGAGTCGTCGCAGCCAGACCTGTCTGTTTTCTATCGGGTGATGGCAGACATCTCGCAAGGCCAATTCGCTGCGTTCGAGCGGCCCGAAGACGCAGACCTCACGGACAAGGACATCGTGCAACGAGGGCTCGACTTCAATCATCCCGATAGCAACCTCATCAATGGCATGCGGATGAATCATCGCGAGGTGATCGAGGGGGCTCTGGAAAACGTCTCACAAGCGTTTGACCACTGGAGCCTAGTCGATGCCGCGAACGCGCCGGCATGTGAGATCTGGACTGCTTACATCGATACGCGCAACATTTTGGACATTGCCCGTGATTTTTACGACGCCACAGCGTGGATGTGGGGTGAGAAATCCTTCGGATTTCGGTTTGCCGCGTGGATAGCCCGAAAGGCAAACAATTCCATGCTTGATGGACTTACGCTCATAATTCTTTTGTTACGTCGCATCCCGGGAGCAATGATAAGCTCCGAGGAGATAGCAGCGACGGCGAACGCGGCTCGCCAAGCTAAATATGCTTCTGACTCGATACGTGAGTTGGCAAGGTCCGACGCTCGCTTCACAGAAGTATTTTCTCCCAAAAGAATTCGGCTCGGCTTTTCTGATAGAGTCGAAATGTCGCGCTGGCAGAAAGAGATCGAAAGTGCAAAGATCAGCATGCGGCGCTAATTGCGTGTGATCCCATATGCGTAAATCAGAAACCTCAAAAGTTTTTTTAAAGCTCTCCGAAAAAATATCCAATGCGGAGGACTTGGATGATGCGAGTTGGCCAAACCGCTCGCTTCTTTGGCAGCGCCGGTACGCAGCGCTCGCCTTAAAACACCGTGGTCAAATTAACGGCGGAGCACTGATTTTATCCGGCCACGGAGCAAGCCTGCGTATCGATGGCGGCTCCTTGCTAGTCAAAAATGGGTTCACACATTACCCGCAAAAACAGGATATTTTTCGGTTTTTCCCAGGCGGCCCAGAAAATCCCAAGCGTATTATTCTTCTCGACTGTTCTGGATCTTTGACCTTCGACGTCCTCTCATGGATCGCGCATCAGCGAATTGACCTCGTCCGAATTGACTGGCGTGGGGAAGTTATTTGCCTAGCGTCCAAGTCCGGATATTCCGCCAACCCATTTAGGGTCGAATGGCAGCGGCAGACGCGTGCCGATGAAAATGCGCGGATGGAATATTCGGTCGGTAAAATTACCAAGAAGATCGAAAATACCATCACCACCCTCGAAAAATCAGTCCGAAAAACCCAGGCGTGGAATAAGGCTATGGAAGCCGCTTATTCGACCCTCACGAAATTGGATGCTCGAGAGCCTCAGAATATCGTGCAGTTGCGAGCGGCTGAGGCGAACGCTGCGGCGGCTTATTTCCGAGCTTGGAAAGGGTCGCCAATTCGATGGCGCGGCACGTCACGTCGTCCGATCCCAGAGGCTTGGCGCGAAATCGGCGTGCGCTCCTCGCCTTTTTATGCAGCTGGAAATAGAAATGCCGGTCACCCGGTGAATGCGATTTTAAATTATGCTTATACAGCGCTTCAGTCCGAGATTCAGATATGGGCGGTTTCAGACGGGTACGATCCGACGCTTGGAATTATGCATGAAACGTCGCTTGGATCGTCCGCGTTCATTTCTGATGAAATGGAGCCATATCGACCAATGGTAGACCAGAGGGTGCTGGACTTCATCAAAGACGTCGTTTTTGACCCCACCGACTTTGTTCTCCGGGCGGATGGAGTTGTACGCCTTAATCCGGAACTGGCTCGCTGCGTTGTCACGGTTTGCCGTACCTTACGATCAGCGTGACTTGGTCAACCTACCCCTTCTTCTACTTCAACTCTAACCCGGACTTTTTTCTTGATATCGGGACGACGGTACTCACTCAAAAACGATCTGTGGCGCGCCGCTCAGTGACGACTTGGTTTGCTTTGAAATTCATCGAACTTGAAAATCCAGTTGTGATCGCCCAGGGCCGCGCCTCCGGAGATAAAGCCGGCGTCCTCTTTGATAGCAATAATGCTGGACAGACTCCGATTTATTCCGTCAGAAAACACGCGATCATCGATGATCGTGTGATCATGCATCTTGATCACGAAAGCTGCACCCAAGGCATCCAATTTATCCCACAACGCTTCACTCCATACATCCAACACCGGACTTGGTTGCACAACTACGGCAGGACCATCATCTGGGACCGGTCGAAGCAATTGCCCCACTAAGATCCAGTCACCCTTCACTTTAAGGAAATCGCGGACTTCGATATCGTTGGCTGATGGAACGGTCTCGACAAGTTCCAACGCTAACTCTTTTTCCAGTCTGTATAGGCTAGCTACTTTGGCATCGCATTCCGGCCGCTCGATCGTTGCCAGGTAGACAGCACCGTCGATGGCTCTCAAGCGACGCAATTCCTTTCCCTCAATGCGCCGAGTATTAATAAGCCGGAGGCTCGCCACATCGACCTGCAACAATTGAGTGCTCGGCACCGTCCAACAGACTTTCAGAGACCCTGTTCGCTTATTGGCCCTGGGAGCTTGAGATGAACGCTCACCTGCGACCGTAATCGCGAGGACGAGGCGATCATCAGTCCGCGCAAGGGACGTGAAGCCGAGTTGCGTGTCATCTGGCAAAGCAATTTCCGAACGGCGTATCAAAGAACCTTCATGGTCAAATTTCGACAGATATAAGGTTTTGGGGCCAGATCCTTGCGACACAGACGCCGCAGTCGCACCCTCAGCGGAGCCAAAGATGCCAATTGGCATCGACTCATGTGGTTCTAGAAAGGACCAAATCACATTGCCTTCGGACGAAAGTCTCAAAAACTTCGACTGAAATCCGGAAAAAGCGTCGGGCACATAACCTGACACGAACAGGCCGAAGGCGGATTCACGTTCGAGCCTAGCTCCGCTTAGCGGGATCTGCGAGGCTGAGCTGACGTAAGGCCAGACCTTCTGAAAATATGAGTTAGCAACCTGGGAGCCAGAGCCTTTATTTATGCCAACCGAAAAGATCTCACCATTAAAGCGACCCAAGTCGGATACATCACGCAGCTCGGGTTTATCTGAGACCGTCTCTACCCAGCCTGTTAGTGTGCCTTCAGTCTCATTCTCAAACGGATGAACAGCGCCATCACCTGCGATAATGAACGCTGCCCAAAACCGCGGGTGCGCACGGTAATCCTCAGGCGCAGACTCGATATAATCCATGATCGACTTCTGCGTACTTTGCGACACGTCAAGATCGTTATGCCTTGCAGCGTTCGAAACTATCCCTGATCCGATTGCCGCTGCGGGGCCGGACAAAATTGCCCATTGTGTCACGGCTAACGACCGAGCGCCCGCAATGAAGAACGCGTCGGCGAGCCCACTCAGGCCTCGTGCGGTCCTATGGTAATCGGGACTCGCACTGTTGCATGCTGACACGAGAACCAGTTTTGCATCGAGTGTGAGCGTCGATATCTCGGACGCAGATAGGACGCCATCGTTCCTGCGATTATTGGGATCCTCGCCTGGTGTTAAAATGATCGCCGGCTCCTGCACGCCATCAAGCTCACCCGGGATTACGGCATGAGTGGCAAAGGAAAGGACCTGAAAGTCTCGGAGGTTCGTTTTGCGGAGCCTCTCCTTAGTAGCCTCAGCGCCTAATAACAGGGTTGCTCGGCCCGATGCGAAATTTTGTGCCTCCGCATATAGTTCGTCCCGTGTATCCGGTAACGAGGCCAGTGACTGCAACCCACCTGAGTTCGCCACCCCACGTGAGACGAAAAGTGGCCTATCCGCCTTAGGGCTTGCAGGAGCACTCAATGTGGGATCGCCAATGCCCAGAAATGGCTTCTGAGCGTGCGCTTGAACTCTGAGAACGGTGCGCAAATGGTAGAATGATTCCACGCTTGGAACCACAGCAAATGCGAACTTCTTGATGAACCAGCTAGTCTCTTTCATGCGCGATCTCGAAGGCTCTGATCGCGAGGTGATTAACGCATTCCAGGGTATAAGAAAGAGGTCCGGATCTGGAGCAAGAACCAGGTTCTTTTTGCCCTGAAGGCAACCTTCAATCGGGCCGAATAGCGTCTGATAAAGGTTGAAGGCACTGTCGAAGGGAAATCTCGAATCTTGCTCCGAAGAGGGCGCGTGGCTTCCTCGTAGCGAGGCCTGAACTAACTTTTCATCTGCAGCAGCTTGCGCTAGCTCAGCACCGCTTTTCAGGACGTCTCGGATCATCCAATCGTCTTTAGTCAGGCACGACGCGACCAAATGCCCATCCGCGCCTGCCATGACGATTATCAAAGCCTCGTTCGTGCGGAGTGCTGATCTAACGTCGCTCAGAGCGGCAGAAGCGGATTGCCCCGAGTCGTAGAGTGAAGTGCTTTTATGGATCCCATCAGCCTCTGCTTCCAGCTGCTCTAGCTTTATCTTGAACCCGAAGTCAGAGCCCATAAGTGACCCATGCTTTTGTTCTTGGGCAAATCTCAGGAGACTGGAGACTGCGCTCTCAATGAGACCGTCACGGATTTCTTTAACGCGGCCGGCTGCTCGCAAATCCTCGCGTAGAATCTCCGATGTTACCCTGTAGAGTGCATTTGAATTCTGTAGCCCGAGCGTGGATTTGTCTCGGACAATGAGTTGCTGCAAACGAAACAGAATGTCGGATCGGTCGTTATCGAGTGCGAATCCAGATAGTTTGCTCAGTAGATTGGTGAGAACCCATCTTTCTGGAAATGTAAGCGACGGCAGGACGCCCGTAGACTCGCTTTCGAATTTCGAGAACAACCTGAAAAGACCAGTTACGGTTTCGCTAGTTGCAGAAAACGCGAGTTTCTCATCACCGGCTTGAGCCGCTATGAGTGCTGTAAGTGCGTGACGATATGCCTGTTCGGCTTCGGAAAGCGATT
>JANXTB010000039.1 GCA_025356415.1 Hyphomicrobiales bacterium | reverse complement strand
TGGGCCAAGAATCAGCCGTTGTTTCAAAAAGGCGGCTTTCTGCGGGCCCTTGTGAGCTGATCGTATAGCGTCAGGAGACTGCAAGCATGACGACGAACTCGCCGGCGCAATCACATGACGCCGGCGAGCAGCCGGCCTTCTGGACCAAGCCCGACGCCGAGCTCCTGAAAGGGCTCGGCTCGCGCGCCGAGGGCCTCTCGACCCTCGAGGCGAACCAGAGCCTCGCCCTCCACGGGCCCAATCTCGCGGTCGTCAGCGTCCATCGCAGTCTCCTAGTCAAATTCGCCAAGCGCCTCGCCGAACCCCTGATCGCCATTCTGCTGATCGCCGCCATCATCTCGGGCGCGACGGGCGATTGGCAGAGCTTCCTTGTCATTCTCATCGTCGTATCATTCTCGATCCTGCTCGACGTGACGCAGGAGCGCCACGCGGAAGCCACCGTCGAGGCGTTGAGGCGGTCTGTCGCCGTAACGGCGACGTTGCGGCGCGATGGCAAGGCGGTCGAATTGCCGGTCGCCGACATTGCGCCGGGCGACATCGTCGAATTGCACGCAGGCGAATTCGTGCCCGCCGACGGCGTGGTTCTCTCAGCCCACGGCCTGCTCGCCAACGAAGCTGTGCTCACGGGCGAACCCTATTTCGCTGAAAAACGGCCCGGCCCGGCGTCGGGACCGCTGGTGACGGACGCCTTCAACGCCCTGTTCGGCGGCACCAGCATCGTGGGCGGCCAAGGCGTCATGCTGGTGGTCGCCACCGGCTCGGCCACGCGCTTTGGCGCGATCTCCGCCTCGATCCAGACGTTGAGCCCGCCGACCGCTTTCGAGCGCGGCATTCATGCGCTGGGCATGTTGATCCTGCGGCTCACGGGTTTTCTCGTGCTCTTCGTGCTGCTGACGCAGACTGCCGCGCACGGGCTTTCGCTGGAAAGCTTCCTGTTTGCAGTAGCGCTGGCCGTCGGCCTCACGCCCGAATTGCTGCCGATGATCATGACCGTGACGCTCGCGCGCGGCGCGATGCGCATGGCTACATTGAAGGTCGTGGTGAAACGCCTGTCGGCCATTCACGATCTCGGCGCAATGGATGTGCTGTGCACCGATAAAACCGGCACGCTGACCGAAGCGAAGATCTCGCATGTTCGCAGCTTCCGCAGCGATTGCGCCGACAGCCCGCGCGTGACCTTGCTGGCGCGACTGAACAGCCGCTTTGCGAGCGGCATGCGCAGTAATCTCGATGACGCCATTCTCGCAGGCGCCCCGCCCGCCGCGGAGGCGGAATGGACGCGCCTCGACGATCTGCCGTTCGACTTCGAGCGGCGGCGCGCCTCCGTGCTCGCGCGGCGTGGCGCGGAAGTCGAGATGATCACGAAGGGCGCGCCCGAGGCGGTGCTGGCGCTCTGCACGCAGGTGGAGGCGGCGGACGGCGGCGTGGGCCCGATGACCGAGGCCGAACGCGCCAAGGTGATGGCCCAGATCGAAGACAATGGCGCCCAGGGCCTGCGCCTGCTCGGCGTCGGGCGGCGGCCCATGCCTGCTGATTGCACGCAGCTCGCGCCCGGCAACGAAGCCGGCCTCATCTTTGTTGGATGCGCCGCCTTCGTCGATCCGCCCAAGGCTTCAGCCACGCAGGCTGTCTCGCGTCTCACGCATCTTGGTGTGCGCGTGAAGGTCATTTCCGGCGACGCCGGGCCGGTCGTGCAGCATCTCGTCTCCACGCTTAATCTGGCGACGCGCGGCATGATGTCGGGCGACGAGATCGCCAAGCTCACCGACGCAGCGCTCGCCGTGCGCGCGGAGCATACGGACCTCTTCGTGCGCGTCTCGCCCGACCAGAAGAGCCGCATCGTGCGCGCGCTGCGCACGCGCGGCCACACGGTCGGCTTTATCGGCGATGGCATCAATGACGCGCCCGCAATTCACGGCGCCGATGTCGGCCTGTCTGTGGCTGGCGCCGCGGAGGTTGCGCGCGAGGCGGCGGATATCATCCTGCTGGAGAACGATCTCGCCGTTCTCTCCGACGGTGTGGTGGAGGGCCGCCGCACTTATGCGAATGTCATGAAATACGTGCGCATGGGCACGAGCTCGAATTTCGGCAACATGCTGTCGATGGCGATCGCCTCTCTGATGCTGCCCTTCCTGCCGCTGGCGCCGCTGCAGATCCTGCTAAACAACCTGCTCTATGATTTCTCGGAAATCGGCATTCCCTTCGACACCGCCGACGAGGACATGCTGGCGCGCCCGCAAGTGTGGGACATGAGGGCCGTGCTGCGCTTCACACTCATCATGGGGCCATTGTCGTCTATCTTCGATCTGGCGACCTTCTACCTGCTCTATGCCGTGTTCCACGCCGACCCCGCCATGTTCCGCACGGCGTGGTTCGTGGAATCGATTGCGACACAGGTGCTTGTGATCTTCATCATCCGCACGAGCAAGCCGATCTGGGCGAGCCGTCCGCATTGGGTGCCAACCGTCACGGCGCTCGGCGCGCTGGCGCTGGCGCTCGGGCTGGCGCTGTCGCCGCTCGGCCGTTTCGCCGGCTTCACGTCGGTG
>JANXTB010000036.1 GCA_025356415.1 Hyphomicrobiales bacterium | reverse complement strand
CACAAGACGCTCTTGATGCGGGGGCTTTCAAGCGCCGCAAGAAAATGCATCTCCGATGTGCCGGGATTTGCGAAACAGACCTCGACACCTTGATCGGCCAGCGTCGTGACGAGACTTTCCGCTCCATTCATTCACCGTCTCCCATGTTCCGCTTTTTTGTATCTTCTGCTTGTCTACCAGCCCTGCGCAAGCAGGCGTTTTTCGAGACGCGGGACAACGCGCCGGGCGTTGCCCTCGTAGATCTTCCTGCGATCTTCGTCTGACAGGGCGCCTCCGTGACCTATGTAAGTTACGCTCTTTGTAGTGGGGCAGTGCCGACGGCCGAGATGCTTCGGGTGTTACTTGAGCGACAACGCCAGTCCGCTCAAATCAAGGCTGACGATCAGGCCGTTTTGCTCGCCGGTCAGCTCCAGAATTGCGCCATGCTGGTTGGTGAGGACGATAGCTTGCGCACCCCTCACGAGGGCGGCGCCGGCGCCGACCTGAGCGTAGACGCCAGAGATGTCGGACGGGCGGCGGATATTTCTGACGGCGCCATGGAAGCGCGTCTCCGAGGCGCCGAAAGTGAAGCCGTAGCTCAGTCCCCCGATCGACAACGGATATCTGCGGCCCTGGTACGTCAGCACGCCTTCGCCGGCCGATCCGCCGATTATAAACCCGGCTTTGAAGATACGGATGCGGACCGCGCCGTCGCCGGCGTTCGCACCCGACACAGCGCCGACGAGCGCCGCCATCACGAGGAGACCGACCCTGAATCCCGACAAGACTTTCATTTTCATCCGCCCTTTAAATCAAATGCGACGGGCCGCATAGACCCATCGCTGCGGTACCTTATGCGCGCAAAACCCCTACGTTCCAAACGCTCACTGATCTGGCGGTCCGTTGCTCAACTATCATGCCTCGAGATTGAGCATAATCGAGCTACGCAGCGACACGCGTTGCGACAAGATACGACGAACTCGCAGCCAACTAACTAGCGATCGTCACCTTCGCATCTCATGAAAGCGCGCTTCGACTGGTCGTGAAACTAGACGATGATTTAAAGCTCGCGCCCAATTCGCCGGTCTAACGACAAGGGGCCGCCGCCTCGCATCGCGATAGCGAAGAAAATCAGACCTAGAAGAAGCGGGAATTCCCACCCGCCGCCTGGGGCGCTGAACATGAATCCGTTTTTGAACTGAACTGCAAAAGTAATAAACGCCATTTCGACCGCGAGTGCAGCCGCAAAGAACCTGGTGAACAGGCCGAGAAGGATGCAGATGGCCCCCACGGTTTCAAGCAGGATCACGATCGTCGCGACTACATAAGCTGGCTCTGCGCCGATGCGCGCCATGAAAGAGGCCACCCCTGTGACGCCTGGCCCCGTCACTTTGAGAATACCATGCACAAGCACAATGCCGGCGACTGAGGCGCGGATCAAAGGCCAGTAAAGCTGGAGGAACGCAGTGCGAAGTGGTGCAAGCGCAGGTACTAACAGTGTTGGCTCGCGCCCTGAATCGATTTCGTTTCGCATGCTCATAACGCCCTCCATTATCAAGTAAGTTCTTGAGCTTCGTCAGATTCGCGGTTGCGTTAGAATGCCTTGACGTTGCTTACGGATCTAGTGCTTCGCACGAAGCGCCCAAGCGGCACCCTTCGCACGAAGCTTCAGCTCGGCTCAATCGATTGTGTGCAACGGCAGCGCCGGATCTCGGCCTCGATACGGCGGCGATCGATGACGCGCTCGGGTTCAAAGGGCGCAACAACGGCGGTATCTACGCCTTCGGCGTGCCGCGCTCCGATGAAATCAAGGCGAACGGAATCGTTATCCCCGGCGCGATGGGTACGGCGATCGCCATAAACGTCCAGCCGACTGGCGCCGGAAAGGCCGCGATCACCGGCGATTTCGTCGCGCTCGCAAGCGAAGTCGTCCCGCTCCTGAAGGCGTTGCGGGGCAATGGTATCGAGGTCACTGCGGTCCACAATCATATGCTCGACGACGAGCCGCGGAGCTTCTTCATCCACTTCTGGGCGAATGACGATGCCGTGAAGCTCGCCAGAGGCCTGCGTGCTGCGCTCGACGCCGTACACGTGGCGAAGAAGGGCTGACGACGGATAGAAAAGCGAGTCGCAATGCGGCGCGACGGGCCAGCGAATGACAGGATTGATACGCCGCAGCCCCGTCCGCCCCGTCATGCCGTGCCGAGCTGCTTTGCGAACCAGTCGACGATGTAGCTGCGCACTTCCCAGTTGCGCCTGCCATGACCGACGCCTTCGAGCATCTCGGATGGTTTCGCGCTGCCTGCAGCCTTGTAAAGGCGCAATGCCCCGCGCGGATCCATCACACGATCATCAAGGGAATAGCCGACGAGAAGCGGGCACGTAATCTTGTCTGCATGTCCTTCAAGCGTGTAGTCGGCCATGCGTTTCCGCGCGTCCTGCAGGTCTTTCGCGCCCATGAGCCAGCGCAGACGTTCCTGAATGGGCGGGTAATAGTCGAAAATGTCCTGCTGCAGATTGTAGGCGCCGCTCCACACGGCGCACGCCTTCAGTCGCGTCTCGACAGCGCAGGCGCGCGGCGCCGTGTAGCCGCCCATGCTCGAGCCATGAATGGCGATGCGTTCTGGATCTACATCGGGCCGCGACACGAGGTAATCCACGACGGCTTTAACGTAGCGCTCGGTATCGGGCGTCGCATAGATCTTGTCCATGCGCAGGGCCCAGCCCTGTCCGGGACCATCGACATCAAGGAACGACATGCCGCGCGCCCGGTAAGGACCCGAACCTCCATCGGCGCGCCCGTTCATGAGCAATCCATCCGCCCCGCCATAATTGAAAACGACTGGCGCCTTGCGGCCTTGCGGAGCGCGCGCCGCGTAGAAAAATCCGCGCAGCATTTTGCCTTCAAAAGGAATCTCGACCCGTTCGAAGGGAGCCGGCACAAGTGTGAAAGCCTTGTCGAAATTCTGCTTCAAACGGGCGTAGCCCTTCATCATCCGTTCGTCGGCCTCGGGCAGGTAGATGATTGCGCTGCGCCAGAAGCCTGCTGCGCGAAGATGATATTCACTCGCCGAAACTTTGCGGCCGGCCTGGAGCGCCTTCTCGGCCCGCTCCTCGTTCTTTTCAGCCGCATGGGCGTGCTCGCCATACCAGCTCTCAAGATTGAAGGGTTTCACTTTCTGATTGAGCTCCTCAATGTCGGGATCGACATCGCGCTCCATCATCATGCGGACTTCCATCTGGCCGCCGCCCGGCAGGCCGGGCGCCGGAAACAGAACACGTTCGGCCTCCGCCGGATCGAGCGTCTGCGCCAATGCGCTTTGCACCATGAGCGGCGCGAGGCTCACGCTCGCGGCGGTGACTTTCAACAGATTGCGCCTGTCAGTCCCCATTCCGACCTCCCCAGATTTTTTTGTCTGAGCCGAATGGAGCGCAGGCCTTACCGCGCGTCAACTGTTGACGCTTCTCATGCAGCGACGTGTGGCGGAAGCTTGACGCCAGATTTCGGCTGGTCGCTACGCGAGCGCGCTACAAAAAAATCCGCGCTGTTAGGTCTTCGGACAGTATGAAACACCTGCTGAATCGCAAGATCGAGCGTGGCGTGCTGCCGACATGCAGTCCGTCGCGTGATGAGCGAAAGCGGTTGCGGCGACGCACGCCGCTGAACTACAGTCAATTAACGGCGCGCGATGACGCTGGTGGGAGGAGTTTTATGAAAAAGCAGATCAGCTTGATGGTCGGTCTTGCCTTCGCGCCTCAAGCGCATGCGCAAACGGCACAGGACATTTTGAAGGCGAGTCCAGAGAGCGTTCTTACTTACGGGATGAACTACTCCCAAAACCGTTTCAGCCAGCTCGATAAGATCAACACGACTAATGTTCGCAAGCTCGTTCCGGCTTGGTCCTACAGCCTCAACAACAATACGGGCGAGGAAGCGCAGCCGATCATTTACGACGGCACGGCTTACATCACCAGTCAGAACAAGACCGTTGCGCTGGACGCGCTCACCGGACGCGAGATCTGGAACACGCCTGTCGAATACCCGCCTGCGACGACGCGCGTCGTGTGCTGCGGCATCGTCAACCGAGGCGCCGCCATCTATGAGGGCAAGCTTTTCCGCACGACGCTTGACGCTCGCGTTATCGCTCTGGACATCAAGACGGGTAAGGAAGTTTGGTCCGTGAAGTCGGGCGACGCCAACGACGGCATCGCGATGACGGGCGCGCCGATCATCGCCAATGGCGTGCTTATCACCGGGATGGCGGGCGCTGAATACGGTAGCCGGGGCTACATCGAGGCTTATGATCCGCAGACCGGAAAGCAGCTCTGGCGCTTCTACACGGTGCCAAGGCCCGGCGACAAAGGCGCGGAGAGCTGGCCCGACAATGCGAGCAATGCGAGCGGCGGCAGCACCTGGACAACTGGCACTTACGATCCGGACATGGACGTCGTCTTCTGGGGCATTGGCAATCCGGCGCCATGGAATCCACTCCTGCGGCCGGGCGACAATCTCTATACCAACGCGATCGTCGCATTGAAGCCGAAGACCGGCGAAGTCGTCTGGCACTATCAGATGTCGCCGACTGATCCCTTCGATCACGACAACATCACCTCGATCATCACCGCGGATCTCACCGTCGAGGGGAAGCCGACGAAGGCGTTGATTCAGGTGGCGCGCAATGGCTTCGTCTATATTCTCGACCGCACGAATGGGAAGCTTCTGTCCGCCAACCCTTACGTGAAGGTCACTTGGGCCAAAGGCGTCGATCTTGAGACGGGACGCCCGATCTGGACCGACGCGACCAAGAAGGCGATGACGCTGACCGACGAGATCGAAACGTGGCCCAGCAATTCAGGCGGCACGAACTGGTTTCCCTATTCCTACGATCCGCGCAAGCAGATCGCCTATGTCAATACGCTCGACTTCGGCATGAAGTATCAGCCCGCGCCGATCGAGGAGATTCGCAATCTGAAGCCCGGGCAGGGTCATCGCGGCGTGAAGATCACCAAGCTTTACAACGACAACGCTCGCGGCCATCTGCGCGCCATTGACCCATTCACCGGCAAGGCGAAATGGGAGATCCCCTTCAAGAGTCCGAACTGGGCCGGAACGCTGGTGACAGCGGGCGGCCTTGTCTTCACGGGCACGCTGACTGGCGAGATGATCGCCGTCGACGCGGAGCAAGGGAAGATAATCTGGAGCTTCCAGACTCCGTCCGGGATCATCGGCCAGCCGGTCACGTGGGAAAAGGACGGCAAGCAATATGTCACCGTCACCAGCGGCACCGGCGGGGTCTATGTCATGAACACGCCCGATCCCAACCTGAAGCACACGCCTGCTGGCGGCACCGTATTCACCTTCAAGCTGATGGAAGATTGAGACTGATGCGGTCTGCTTTCTTACAACTGGCGGCCGTGGGGCTTCTATGCTCCACGGCATCCATCTGCAACGCGCAAGCAACGGCGGCGCGCGGCGAACGACTATATGCCGACAATTGCTCGACTTGCCATGGCGAAGAATTGCAGAACAATTCTACCGTCGCATTCGATCTGCGCCGTCTCAAGGCGGACGAGCACGAGCGGTTCGTCACCTCAGTGACGAACGGCAAGAATACGATGCCATCCTGGGACGGAGTGCTGTCCGATCAGGACAAGGAAGATCTCTGGGCCTACATTCGCGCCAATGCGAATGACCGCTGAGAGTGGATGGGCCGCGCGACGTATGCCGGCTCCATTTTCACCATGAGGTCGAATCAAGGGGCGCGCGTCATGCGCAGCAGCGCGAGCGCGTCGCCTGCTGCAACGCAGGAAGTCGTGTTGTCGAAGATGCACCACGCTTCGGAGCCGGACGCTGCAAATTCCAGCAGGCTGCGGGAGATCTCCGTCAGCCGTTCTCCTTCGTAGGATGAGCGGTAGATTTGCGGCGGGTCGACCGTGCCCAGCGTTCGTAAGTCGCTTTGCGGTGCGGTTTGTAAAAGGATGTGTTGATTTCGGCAGCGGAAAACACCGCGCTGTACCGTTCCAAATGGCTTCCTCTTCCGGGAAGCGCATCTTGTGGATGCGAGGAAGGCTCAAGCCCGCGGTTCTGATGAACACTCGGCCAAGCGGAGTTGCGACCGTCAGCGGCACTTGAATTTCGGCGACTTGGCTGACGTGGAAAACAAAAGCGCCGGCATTTCAACTCTCTGGGGCTCACAAGTTACGCGATGAGCCGACGCGAGACTGTCGGAATCGTTTCAGCTGAGCTGCAAACTTCAGTGTCGAAACCAAATTGAAAAACGACCGCAGGGGGCGTTGCGGCCGTTCTTTTCGACATTTTGCAGGAGAAACTGCAGACTATTTAAGTGATCCCGGCAAGCGGTCACCGGGAAGAAAGCCCGGGCGATACCCGGGCTTTCTCATTCAGACAGAAGCCTGAAATTAGAAGCGGTAGTTCAGGCCAGCGCGCACAACGTCGAACTTGTTCGAGTTGTTGATGCTGATGAACTGGCCGCCAGCATAAGCCGGGTTCTGAGGAGCGCCAGAAGTCGTCACAAAAGTCGTGTTGTGATTTCCGCCAAGCGAAACGTGCAGATATTCGGCCTTGATCGTCCAAGCGTTCGTGAAGGCGTATTCCACACCGCCGCCGAGAGCCCAGCCGACGTTCGAGTTGCTGCCGCCGCTGCCGGGCAGAGCATGGATGTTCGGGACACCCGGAGCGATCGCGTAATCACGCTGCAGCACCGAGCCACTGTTGTTGCCGCTGCCACCGAAGGCGAGGCCGCCGGTGCCGAACACGAGGAAGCGGTCGATCGCGAAGCCAAGGCGGGCGCGCAGGGTGCCGAAATAGTTGTTCGAGTTGCCGCCGCGCGAAACCAGGAAGTCCGTGCCGGCGGTGGCCGGAGCGACCGGGAAGACGCCGACCGTGCCGTTGTGGTTGCGGTCGAGGTAGTTGATGTCGCCTTCGACACCGGCCACGAACGAGCCGAACTGCATATTGTAGCCGGCGGTAACGCCGCCGGTGAAGCCGCTCTTGTGGCCGCCGGTGCTGGCGATGCCGTAGATCGGGTTCACAAGCGTATTGACGGTTGTCGCGACGCCGCCGTTGCCGTTGTTAAACGCGGCGCCCGCGTTCAAGCCGACGTAGAAGCCGGTCCACGTGAAGATCGGCGCTGCCGTGACGTAAGGAGCCGGAGCCGACGTGCGGTAGGGAAGGTCAGCAGCAACGGCAGAGCCGGCGGCGGCGACGAGTGCTGTGGAAAGCAGAATCTTGCGGAGCATTGAATTCCCTCGAAAGCGGGCCCCCCGGCCCAACCAACTACGCGATCATGTAGCAAGAGATTCTATTAGTTTGCTAGCGGCTCCGCCAAAAAGACGAGTACTGTCACTACTTTAACACGATTTAACTTCTTGTTAATTTACCGAGTGCGCACGTATTTTGTGCCTCGTTTTTTACTCGCATGTTTTTGTAGGCATGAATCGCCGCAAACGTGTCTCGCTTCGTTGCGCCGAAATGCGCTGGCCGCGAAGCACATCAGTTGGGGCGCCAGGTCATTGACCCTCATAACGATTTTATGATGGCGACTGATCTGTCTTCACGCGCGTTCGTAAAATGTTCTTAACCATCATCGGTCATCTGTAAGCGCGGAGAATCGCCATGCGTATTATTTTGCCGCTTACCCTTATAGCCGCCGGTTTCGCAGCGCTGTCCAGTCTCGCCCTTGCGGGCGGATCGAAGTCGACTGATTCGTGCAGCGAACCACGCGTTGTCGAACCCGCTGTTGAAAGCTGCGTCGCGAGCGAACGGCTTTGCGAGAATTGGCTCAAAGGCCGGGCAGTTTACCGAGCCACGTTTTCAAACGCGGGCCGCACCTGCGGCTAGAACGGCTGCGCCAATGTCGCCGACTTCGGGTTCGCCGACACGCGCCAAACCGCGTTGCCGACATTATCGGCGATGATCAGCGCGCCTTTTGAATCAAACGCGACTCCGACCGGACGGCCATGCACAGATCCGTCCGCGCCAATGAACCCTTGCACGAAGGGAACCGCCTTGCCGCTGGGTTTCCCATCGGTAAACGGCACCAACGCAACCTGGTATCCGTTCAGCACGCTTCGGTCCCAACTGCCATGTTCGCCGACGAATGCGCCGCCGCGATATTGCGCCGGGAAATTATCGCCGGTGTTGAAGGCGAGGCCGAGCGGCGCGACATGCGAACTTAGCGAGTAGTCAGGCACGATCGCTTTCGCCACCATGTCCGGACGCTGCGGATGAACGCGAATATCAATATGGTTGCCGTAATAACTCCAGGGCCATCCGTAAAAACCGCCGTCTTTCACGGACGTCATGTAATCAGGCGCCAGATCATTGCCGAGTTCATCGCGCTCGTTGATAACCGGCCACAGAACTTTGGTCGTCGGCTCGAAGGTCAAGCCATTTGGGTTGCGCAGCCCGGTGGCGAACTCGCGCGTGGCGCCGCTGTTTGGATCGACTTCATAAATTGCGGCACGGCCCCGCTCAGCCTCCAGCCCGCGTTCCACGATATTGCTGTTAGAGCCGACGCCCACGTAAAGTTTGGCGCCGTCAGTACTGACGGTGAGACTCTTGGTCCAGTGATGATCGATCGGGCCCGCGGGCAAATCAGTCAGCTTTTTGCCCGCGCCGTTGATCGTGCGGTCGCCGGGATTGAACGGATAGCGCATGATGGCGTCAGTGTTTGCGACGTAGAGCGATCCATTCAGCACCGCCAGTCCGAACGGAGAATGCAGGTCGCTGATGAGAACACTCGATTCATAAGACGATCCGTCGCCCTTGGCGTCGTGCAGCAGCAATATCCGCTGACCAGGTTTCACAGGACTATGTCCGCGCGCTTTTACGATGCCGTAGATGATATCCTTGGGACGCGTCACCGGTTCGCCGGGCGGCCCGCCTGATTCAGCTACGAGAATATCTCCGTTCGGAAGTGGAAGAACGTTTCGTGGTTGATGCATGTCACGTGCGACTGCCGTGACGGAAAATCCGGCAGGCGCGGTTGGCGTCTCTGCGCTTCCCCAAGGGGTCGGCGCAACAATTTTCATTGGCGGAAACAGATACTGCTTCGCCTCGGGGAGAGGGGCGTTTTGTCCGACTTGTTGCTCTGGCGGCGCCGGCGATTCCGAGCACGCGCCAAGCGCGAAGACGATCGCAGTGGTGAATGAAAGATGTCCGCCAGTCATTTTCGAGCGAATGGTAAGCCCCCATCTATAATGCATGAACACGCCGGAACGCATGCTTGCGAACAGACGAGAACGCGCGTGACTCGGGCGCAAAAGCTTCCCGTCTATACCGTGGGGCATTCCACGCGGAGCATCGCCGGGTTCGTCGATCTACTCAGGCAAGGCCAAGTTGAGTTGGTCGTCGATATCCGCAGCACGCCGAGGTCGCGCACCAATCCCCAGTTCAACCTGGACGCCTTGCGGGACGCGTTGTCCGCCTGGCAGATTGGCCATACGAGGATCGCGGAACTGGGCGGTCGGCGGACCAAGTCGAAGACAATCCCGCCCGAAGTGAATGGCTTCTGGACCAACCAGAGCTTTCATAATTACGCCGACTACGCGCTGTCGGACGAGTTCCGCGCCGGCTTCTCGCGTCTGATCGAATTGTGCAGTGAGCGGCGGTGCGCAATCATGTGTTCAGAAGCGGTCTGGTGGCGGTGCCATCGGCGGTTCGTAGCCGATTACCTCCTTCATGCCGGTTGGGAGGTCTTCCATTTGATGGGAGATGCGCGAGTAGACGTCGCCACGATGAACCCGGCGGCGCGGCCCGACGGCGCCTCGCTCATGTATCCCGCGCTGGACAAGATCACGTCGTAAATCGGGCATGGAGCATTGAGCCATTCGGCCGCCCCGCCGGGGCGGCCGCCTGATCCGATTCAACAGCTTGAAGATGAACGCCGCGGCTGCGGTCCGCTCAGATTTTCGATGCCTCGAAATTCAGGCCTTCAGAGAGCTTGAACTTCTGTTCCGACAGATCCGTGCGGCCGCCGCTTCTCTGGCCAGCGTTTGCATTCGCGGCGACTTGAAGCAACTCGAGGTCGCCCTCGCCGCAATTTTCAAACCAGTATCGAGAAAACCGAGGTGTGATGGTGCCCTCATGCGGACCGTACTCGCCCATGAGGACATCGTTCGGACCATAAAAACGAACACGACCCTTGAGCACCATCCAGAATGTGTCGACGGAGGTGTGATAATGGAGGTTATTCTCGCCACCATTCTTCTTCACGACCTGCACCACTCCCTTGATCAGCGGACTGTTTGCGAGCCGAATGAAGCCCTTGCCGCGATCCACGCCGTCCGGCTTCGAGTAGGAGAAACCCTTGATGCTCGCCTCCGCCTCCAGGTGACGCTGCTCAAGCTCCAGATCAGACTCGCTCATCTACATGTCTCCTTTTAAGATTTCAGAACTGGCCAACTGATGATCACGTGGATCCAACCTACACGTAGGGAGTATCTGCATTGAAGGGGGTGGCAGACAAGAAGAAAAGATGGTCGAGGGAGGCCTGCCGAGCCAAAACGGGCTTGTCCGGATCACGCCAATCTCACTGAAGCATTGGCGCAACCTTCTAGTCCCGTCATGCTGGCTGGCATATCATTTGCTTTTTCAGGATCGAGTCGAGGCCAATACGATCCCTCCTGGGCGAGAGAGTCATGACGATCAAGATCAACATGCCATCGTTTGCCGCCGCGACACTCCTCGCCTTCCTGGCTTCGCCCGCAGGGGCGCAGGACTTTTACAAGGGCAAGACGATCAACCTGATCGTTGGCTTCTCGCCCGGCGGAACATATGATCTCACAGCGAGGCTCCTCGGCCGTCATCTCGGAAACCACATCCCCAGCAAACCATCGGTCGTGGTGCAAACAATGACCGGAGCCGGCGGGTTCACGGCGGTGATGTATCTGTATAACAGCGCAGCCCGTGACGGCACCGTGATCGGCATGCCGCCCCGGAATTTTCCGATCGCGCCTTTCGCCAATGATCAGCTGCGTTACGACGGCCACGGCTTCAACGTTATTGGCAGCACAACCACCGAAGTGCAGGTCTGCGCAGTCTGGCATGCAGCAGGCGTTTCCAAAATCGAAGATCTGCTGACGCGTGAAATAACCGCCGGCATCACCAGCTATTACGATGACATCGGATCCCTGACGCTTGTTACGAAAAATATTACCGGCGCCAAACTCAAGATCGTCAACGGTTATCCGGGCGGAAATGACATTTCGACCGCGATGGAAAAGGGCGAGGTGGATGCTGAGTGTGGGTGGTCGTGGGGCTCGATGAAGACTCGCGCGAGGCCTTGGCTCGACCAGAAGAAAGTCAATGTGAT
>JANXTB010000026.1 GCA_025356415.1 Hyphomicrobiales bacterium | reverse complement strand
CGTCGCCGTCGTCGCCTGCGCCCGAAAACTCGTCACCTACGCCAACGCAGTCCTCGCCCGAGGGACCCCGTGGGCGACCCTCGAACGATAGTTGCTTCTCCCGCCAGCGCGGGAGAAGGGCGCACATGATCTGGCTTGGCTGCTAGTCCTGCGGCTCAACGCGGATCACCGATCCGCCATGGTTCGAGCCGATCCACAACACTGGCTTGGACCCGCGCTCATCCAGAAATACGCGGCGGATGTTGGTTGAGCGCGGCAGCAGGTATTCCACGAACTCACCGCTCGCCACATCGAGCCGGGCGACCTGGTCGTTGCTCATCGAGCCCGTCCATGCCTCGCCCTTGCCATAAATCGCGTCGTAGGGATTGCTCCACGGCGTCGGCAGCCGGTACTCGGTCATGGCGCCTGTCTGCGGGTTGAACATGCCGATGGCGTTGGCCGCGTATTCGGCGAACCACAAGCGGCCTTGCTCGTCGACGCGGCCACGACGCGGACGCGAACGCAGACTCGGCGTCGGGTAGGTCGTCAGCATTTTCGCAGCTGCGTCGAACTTGCCGACGCGCGTATTGCCGAATTCGAGCAGGTAGACATTGTTGTCCTTGTCGACCGGGATCCCATACCCGTTGATCGACTTGCCGGCGGCGTCCTTCGGCTCGCCCATGTCCTCGAACTTGCCCGTCTTCACATCGAGCCGGTAGAGGCTGTGCGTCTCCTGATTGTTGGTCCAGACCTTGCCGTCGACATGCGCGGACATCGGCGCGACCATCGACTCTTGCGTCGACGGGCTCTGCCATTCCTTCGGCACCTCGTAGGCGACAGCATGTTTTGTCTTCGGGTCGAATTTGGTGATGCCCGCCTGGTACATCATCGCGACCCAGAGATTGCCATCGGCATCGGCGTCAATCTGCAGCGAGCCCTTGGGCTGTTCGGGCTTCAGCGTCGGGATCGGGAAATCCTGCGCCTTGCCGGTCGCGGGATCGAGCGTGCCGACGAATTGCGCGGCGAAATCCGAGAACCAGACCTGGCCGTCCTTGGTGACGATCACATCATGCGGCTGCGCCTCGCGGCGCGGAAGATCGTATTCGGTGATGACGACCTTGGTGGCCCGGCCTTTCGGGCGCGGCAGCGTTTTCAACGCGTAGGAATGGGTCTTTTCAGCAGACAGATTGGCGCGCGCCAGCAATTCGGCGGCGGGCTTCATGATCGCGGCGTTGACGCGGGGACGCTCGCCGCGCGGGCCGGGCAGCAGCGGCTGCGGGTTTTCCGGCGTGGAGCCCGGCGAATAGCCGCCCATGCGCTTGAAGATGTCGGGGAATTCGTCGGCGGTGTAGGCAGAGCCGACCACGCGGTGCAGCGTATGGCAGCCGGTGCAATCAGTGAGGAAGTCCTTCAGCTTCTCGTCGCCCGGCATGGACATGATCCATTCGGCGTTGGTCATCTGCGCGCCGAGATCCTTGGTGGGCGCGAGCGTGATGTCGAGAGGCTTGGCGCCGTCGCTGAGCGTCACGCGCGCCGGGCTTGCGAGATCGTAGCCGATGGCGCGGATCGAGATCGTGTAATCCCCGGCGTCGAGCCGTCCGTCCGGAAAGCGGTAATGGCCCTGCGCGTCGCTGACGACGGTGGTGGTGATGTTCGACCCAGTCTTCTTGGCGCTGACCAACACGCCTTCGAGCGCGCCTTCTGGCGCCTTCACGGAGCCTTCGAGGATGGTCGCGGCTCTCGCGGGCGTGAGTGAGACAATGGCGATAAGGGCTGCGGCCCCCGCGAGCGCGTACGGTACCTTGCGCATGAATGATCCTCCCCAAGGCCGCCGTGTGACTCCGGCGTTCCTTTTGTGATCGTCAGCCCGCGCGTGCCTTGCGTCAATGGGCGGGCAAGCGAATTTCACCGGATGGGCGCCGCTCGACCTCGAAGCAATTGGTGCGGCGACTGTCGAGGCAACGCTGCAGCTTCTCCTGATCAGTGAAAAGTTTGACCGTCCAGATCGCCAGCCCGATCAGGCAGACCAGGAAGACGCCCGCGATGAAATTCACGCGGCTGCGGTGTTGGTGATCGGCGTCCGGTTCGTGATTATCCTGCATTTCCACCGCGCCCGCCTTGAACGGCGCTTGCCCGGCGCCGTTCAAGGGTTTATCGCGGAATCAATGGCTTTGTCGTGGCGCCTTGCGCGCGGGCGGGCCGACAACAAGAACCGGGAGGAAACCTGATGACCGACGCGGCGCCAGAACAGCCGAAGTTCTTCCTCGATCCCTACATGACTTACGCCAAGGGCGAGGGCATCCCGGTCCATCTCGGTTTCGGACACGACCTGCTCGCGCTGCCAACGGAGCGCTGGGATCGCTACGATGCGCGCGGCTGTTTCGCGCATACACATGGCCGCGGCGACTTTGTCGCCAATTACGTTCTGGAGGTCGAGGCTGCGCGCAAGACGCGGCCCGTGAAACATCTCTACGAGGCGCTGTTCTACGTTTTGTCGGGCTTTGGTTCGACTATCGTCTGGCTGCCGAACGGCGTGAAGCAGACGTTCGAATGGGGGCCGAAGGCGCTGTTCTCGATCCCGCTGAATTGCGAATACCAGATCTTCAATTCATCGGGCCGCGAAACCGCGCGCCTGTCGTGCACAAACGATGCGCCGCTGGCGATCAACCATTATCACAATCTCGATTTCATCTTCGCCAATCCGTTCGTGTTTCCCGAGCGCGTCGGCGCGGCCAACAGGTTTGAAGGCGAGGGCGAACATTCGACGTATGAGCGCACGGGCGGCGCTGCGACCATCAATGTGTGGGAGACAAATTTCGTCCACGACCTGACGAGCTTCAAGCTTTACGAACTCAACGCACGCGGCAAGGGCTCGCGCAATGTGTTCTTCCAGCTCACAGACGGCACCATGCATGCGCATACGTCGGAGATTCCGGTGGGCCGTTACAAGAAAGCCCACCGCCATGCGGCTGGAACGCATGTGCATTGCGTGTCAGGCGAAGGCTATTCGCTGCTCTGGTACGATGGCGATTCCGGTTTCGTCGAGCTGCCCTGGCGCCACGGCTTCATGTACACGCCGCCGTTCTGGATGTTCCACCAGCATTTCAACACGTGCGATCAGCCGGCGCGCTATCTCGCATGCTCGATCGGCAGCGCGCGTTATCCGTTCATTTCCTTGCGCCGCGTCAGCAACGAGGGCGGCGGGTCTACGTCAGTGAAGCAGGGCGGTCGGCAGATCGAATATGAAGACCAGGATCACCGCATCCACCGCAAGTTCATCGAAGCCTTGCGCAAGAACGGGATCACGTCACAGATGGGCGATGTGTTCGATGAAGAGTTCATCATGTCGCTCCCCGAGAGCGAGCTGACGGGTTTGATTTCGACGCCGCAGCTTAAAGGCCCGGCGATTTAGAAAGCTCGTTATTGCCGCGTCGCTACAATCCTCGCAATGACGAGGATGAAATGGGAGGAAACACGATGGCTCTGCGCATGAAAAGCATCGCTGGTAGCTTGCTGGCTGGCGTTCTCACCACTTGCATCGGTCTCGCGCCAGCTCAGGCGCAAACGCTTGATGTCGTGAAGATCGGCATTCCCTCGCCGCTCAACACGATCCTGGCGTTCTGGATGGCCGACGAGGCAGGTCTCTACAAAGCGCAGGGCATTCGCGTTGAATTCAAGATCGTCGAGGGCGGCAGCCGTGGCGCGCAGATGATCCGCTCCGGCGAGATCGACGTCATGCAGGCGGGGCTGTCCTCGGTCATCGAAATCAACAAGCAGGGCGGCGACATCCGCACCATCGGCTCGCTCAGCAACGTCAATCGTTTCGTGCTTTTCGGCGCGCCGGGCGTCGCGAAAGCGGCGGATCTGAAGGGCGGCGTCGTGGCGATTTCTTCCTTTGGATCCGAGACCGACACGACGGTCGCCATTGCGCTGGAGAAGCTTGGTCTCAAGCGAGAGGACGTGCGCGTGCAGGAATTCGGCGGTGGCGGCGCGCGGCTCGACGCATTGCGCACCGGCAAGGCGCAGGCTTCGCCCTTAAACGAACCCTCGTCGACCCTGGCGCGGGCCTCGGGAACGCCGGTCCTCGTCGATCTCGCCGCTGAAAAGTATCCGTGGCTGTTCAGCAGCATCGTCGTCAGCGAAAAGGCCATCGCCGATAAGCGCCCGTTGCTGCTGCGTTTCATGAAGGCGACGATTGAAGGCAATCATCTCGCCATTGCGCAGCCCGATGCCGCCAAGCCTGTGCTGGCGCGCGAGTTGAAGCTGAAAGACGCCAAGCTCATCGACATCATCTACGAAGATTTCCGCGCAGGCTCGCCGCCGACAACGGAGCCAACGCCGGATGCGATCAACAATGTGAT
>JANXTB010000020.1 GCA_025356415.1 Hyphomicrobiales bacterium | reverse complement strand
TCATCGGCGCCGGCGCGGCTGGCGTCGCGGCGGGACGGGCGCTGGCGCGCGGGGCTGCGTCCTTTGTCGTGCTGGAGGCGCGCACGCGGGCGGGCGGGCGGGCCTTCACACAAACCGCTGACGGCTTCCCTGTCGATCTCGGCGCAGGCTGGCTGCATTCGGCGGACCGCAACGTGCTGCTGCCGCTCGCCGAGCAACAGGGTTTCGACATCAATCGCGAGACGCCGCCGTGGCAGAAGAGCGCCGACGCGCGTGGCTTTGAGACAGCGGACCAGCGCGCCTATCGGGCCGCGCAGGGACGCTTCTTCGAGCGCGTGCACGAGGCTGCCGAGAAGGGTGACGATTTCGCAGCCTCCGAATTGCTCGACCCGCAAGCGCGCTGGACGCCGCTCATCAACGCCATGTCGACCTATGTGAACGGCACGGAGACGGACCGCCTGTCGGTGCTCGATTACGCGGCTTACGAAGACACAGAAGTGAACTTCCGCGTCACGCAAGGCTACGGCGCGCTGATCGAAAAGCTCGGCGCCGATCTGCCGATGCGCTTCGGCTGCGTGGCGCGGCTCGTAGATCATGGCGCGCGGCCGATGCGCGTCGAGACGAATGCGGGGACGCTCACCGCGCGCGCGGTCATCGTCACCGTGCCGACCAACATCATCGCCAATGGGGCGTTGCGCTTTCGTCCCGCTTTGCCGGATCGCGTCGAGGCTGCGGCGATGTTGCCGCTGGGCCTTGCCGACAAGCTGTTTCTGGCGCTCGACGGCGCCGAGGAATTCCCCGTCGACTCGCGTCTCTATGGCGCGACGGACCGCACTGCCACGGCCAATTATCACATTCGCCCTTTCGGGCGCCCGTTGATCGAAGCCTATTTTGGCGGCCAGTTCGCGCGCGAGCTGGAAGCGGGTGGCATGGAAGCTTTCGCCGATTTCGCTATTCAGCAGATAGTCGAGACGCTGGGTTCAAGCTACCGCGCGCGGATTACGCCCATCGCGTGCTCGTCATGGGCGCGCGATCCGTTCGCGCTGGGCTCTTATTCGCATGCGCTGCCGGGCCATTCCGGCGCGCGTGCGAAACTCGCCAAGCCCGAGGGCGAGGCGCTGTTCTTTGCGGGCGAGGCTGTCTCGCCTGGCTTTTTCTCCACCGTGCATGGCGCGTGGGAGACAGGCGAGCGCGCCGCCGAGGACGCGCTCGCGGTGATCGCGCGCTAGAACTCGACCACGCTGCGGATCGACTTGCCTTCGTGCATCAGGTCGAAGCCTTCGTTGATGCGCTCGAGCGGCAGCTTGTGCGTGATCAGGTCGTCGATGTTGATCTTGCCATCCATGTACCAGTCGACGATGCGCGGCACATCAGTGCGTCCGCGCGCGCCGCCGAAGGCCGAGCCCTTCCACACGCGCCCGGTGACGAGCTGGAATGGCCGCGTCGAAATTTCCGCGCCGGACGGCGCGACGCCGATGATGATCGATTGGCCCCAGCCCTTGTGACAGCACTCGAGCGCTTGCCTCATGACCGTGACATTGCCCGTGCAATCGAACGAGTAATCCGCGCCGCCCTTTGTGAGGTCGACCAGATACGGCACGATGTCGCCGCCGACTTCGGTCGGGTTGACGAAATGCGTCATGCCGAATTTTTCGGCCATCGCCTTCTTGCTGTCGTTGATGTCGACGCCGACGATCTGCTCCGCGCCGATCATGCGCAGGCCCTGGATGACGTTGAGGCCGATGCCGCCGAGCCCGAACACGACCGCGCGGCAGCCCGGCTCAGCCTTCGCGGTCCAGATCACGGCGCCGATGCCGGTGGTCACGCCGCAGCCGATGTAGCAGACCTTGTCAAAGGGCGCGTCTTCACGGATTTTTGCGAGCGAGATTTCCGGCACGACGATGTAGTTCGAGAAGGTGGATGTTCCCATGTAGTGGAACACCTCGGCGCCATCGCATTTGAAGCGGCTGGTGCCGTCGGGCATGAGGCCGCGGCCTTGCGTGATGCGGATTTTCTGGCAGAGGTTGGTCTTGCGTGAGAGGCAATAATCGCATTCGCGGCATTCGGGCGTGTAGAGCGGGATGACGTGGTCGCCCTTTTTCAGCGTCGTCACGCCCGGCCCCACATCCACGACCACGCCCGCGCCCTCATGGCCCAGCACCGCAGGGAAGATGCCCTCAGGGTCCATGCCCGACAGCGTGTAGGCGTCAGTGTGACAGATGCCGGTCGCCTTGACCTCGACCAGGACCTCGCCTGCGCGCGGCCCGTCGAGATCGAGCGTGACGATCTCAAGCGGCTTGTTGGCGGCGAAGGCGACGGCGGCGCGGGTTTTCATGGGCGGGTCTCCGTGAAGAAGTCTCGCGCATCATTTAAGGACATGCAGCCAGTTGTCGAGCGAGATCCGCCCCGGACCGCGCGCGATCAGGACAAGGAAGCAGGTCGCCCATACGCCATGCGTCGGCCAAGCGCCCGGATAGACGAGAAACTGGATGACCAGCGTCATGCCCAGAAGCGCCAGAGCCGATAACCGCGTGGCGAAGCCCAGCACCAGAAGGATCGGAAAGGCGTGCTCGGCGAAAGTGGCCGCATGGGCGGCAATAACAGGATCGACAAAGGGCAGCCGGTACTCTTCCTTGAAGAGTTCGATGGCGTTCTCCGACACGCGCCAGCCCTCGACCTTGGTCTGGCCCGAGGCCCAGAACACCGCTGCCGGAAAAATGCGCGCGCACAGCGCAATGAGATCGTAGGGAATTCGCTCCGCCGTTGCGACTAGCGATTCGGCCAGCGAATGCGCAACCTGCGTCGAAGTTCTTGCAAGGGCGGTCATCGCGCTTTTGCTCCTGTTTCAGCGAGAATTGTGGCGCGCGTGCGCATGAGAAGAAGGATCACGCCCGTGAGATCGGACTCGCTGGCGCTGTCGATCGCCTGCCCTGCGGCGTCGCCGAGCGTTTCGCCGTTTCGCAACCCTGACAGAATCGTCGCGGCGCCGTTCGGCGCTTGCTCGACGTGAATGGCGTCGTTGGCGTCGCGGTAAACAAGGGCATGTTCGGCGGTCCAGTTCTCGACCGGCGCAATGACGCCGTCTCGGGCGTTCATCCGCCAGATCGTGACGATGGGATGATGCGAGCGCACGAGGCGCGCTGACGGATGCAGCGCGATGCGCGCCGAGCTCAAATCGCCCGACATTGCGCGCGCCCACGCCTCGGCGTCTTCATCGCAGTCGGCCGCGTGGAAGGCTTCGATCCGCGCCGCCTCGATCCGCGCGACGTCAGCGAGATATGCGATCTCCTGGGCTGGCGGGAAGCTGTCCATGAAAGCCGGAAAGCCATGCGCGAACGCGCGCAGCACGGCCCGGCGCGGCGGGGCGTTTTGCACGAAAACCTGCGCCATGGCGCGGAAGAAGTCCGGGCCTACGATCCGGAGCGTTGCGGGAAAACTGTCCTCCAGCGCATCGATAAGCCCGGAAACGACATTGTTGCGATAGACGGCGAAGCGCGCGTCGATGCTGGCGCCCTTGGAAGCGCGCAATCCTTGCGGGGTCGGCGCGTGTGCGTCGAGCAGGGCATGTGCAAAGGCGGCGCGATCACGCATCTGCGGTCTTTCGGAGCAGTATGGCCTCGGCGCGTTCGGCCTCCCGCGCAAGCACAGGCCATGCGGGAATGTCGTTGTCCCACTCGATCAACGTCGGCAGCGGACCGGTCTGCGCGATGACTTCTGCATAAAGCCGCCAGACATGGTCGCAAACGGGGCGATTGTGCGTGTCGATGAGCAGTGCCGCACCGTCCCTGTCGTTCTGCTCATCGTGGCCGGCGAGATGCACTTCTTCGACGGCGTGCATGGGAAAGGCGGCGAGGTAGTCACGCGCATTGAACGCATGATTGGCCGCGCAGACGAAGACGTTATTTATATCCAGCAGCAGGCCGCATCCGGTGCGGCTCGCGACGTCGCGCAGAAAATCCGTCTCGCTCAGCTCGCTTTCTTCAAATAGGACGTAAGTGGCGGGATTTTCCAGCAACATGCGGCGACGCAACACGGACTGTGTTTCGTCGATGTGCGCGCAAACGCGATCCAGCGTCGCGCGCGTATAGGGCAGGGGCAATAAATCGTTGAAGAACGCACCTTCATGCGTCGACCATGCGAGATGCTCGGAGAAGCATTCCGGCTGATGGCGCTCGCACAAATGCGCGAGTTGCGCGAGATGGGTCTTGTCGAGCGCGTCGCCGCCGATCGAAAGACCGACGCCATGCACCGAGAGTGCTGCGATAGCGTGCAGCCTTTCCAGCTGGCGGTGCGAGGGACCGCCCGCGCCCATGTAGTTTTCCGCATGCACTTCGAAGAACGCAGGCGGCCTGACCGCAGCGACGATCTCGGCGAAATGGGTCGGCTTGAAGCCGACACCGGCGCGCTGCGGTAAATGTCCATGGAGCGTCATGACGATCCCCCTGGTGCGCGCTGGCTTCAGCTCTTCATGGCGGCAAGCGAGCCCATGCCTTTGGGCGTCTTTATCGTCATGCAGGAGCCCTTGGCGACGTAGCTCCAGGCGTTGCCCTGATAATCGACCTTCGATGTGCCCGCGCAGGTCGTGCCGGCGCCCGCGGCGCAATCGTTTTTGCCGGCGAGCGAAACGCCAAAGCACTTCTCTTTCGAACTGTCCTGGGCGGAAGCCGGGGCCGCGCTCATCGTCAGGGCGGCGGCGAAGGAAGCGGCGAGGGCGAGGGAAAGCGAACGATGGTCCATGATGAAATCCTTGAAGTCAGTGACGCGCCCTCAAGGGGCTGCATGAGGGATTTCGCTCGAATTGGCGGTCTGTTACGGTCATCACGGTCGTGTGATGCGGATTTATATTTTCTGCGCCATGTAACAAACGCCATCGCCACAGCGAAGGAGGGGCATGGGCATGCTGATCTTTCGCGAAGCAAATTGGTCGGCATGGATGCGCGCCGGTCTTTCCGGAGATTCCGCAGCCTACCGGCGGCTGCTCGACGATATGACGCCGGTGCTTCGGGTGCTGGCGCGCAATGGCTTGCGCCGCGCGGGAGCTTCGATCGCCGATGCGGATGACGTCATGCAGGAAACCTTGCTCGCCATTCACCTGAAGCGTCACACCTGGTCGCCGGGAGAGCCGCTCGGGCCATGGGTGGCGGCGATCGCGCGTTACAAGCTGATCGATTTCCTGCGCCGGCGGGGTCGCCGCGCGGAAGTCCCGATCGACGCGATCATCGAGGATCTCGCGGACGCCGCGCCGGCGCAAAATGATGCCTCGATGGAGGATGTGGCGCGGCTTGCCGCCGGATTGCCGGGCAAGCAGGGCGACGTTGTGCGCGCCATCGCCGTCTCGCGCCGCTCGATCCGCGAGGCGGCTGAAGCCCTGCGCATGACGGAAGGAGCCGTGCGCGTCGCCCTGCATCGCGGATTGAAGCAACTCGCGGACCTTTATCGGATGGAGAACGCATGAGAACCGACGAACTCATTCATGTGCTCGCGCAGGACGCCGCCTCGGCGGAGACGCCGCCGCGCCGCGCCTTGCTGGCTGCGCTCGCCCTCGCCACCGTGCTCGCGGCCGGCGTCGGCGCCCTGTTGCTGGACCCGCGCGCCGACATTGCGCAGGCGGCGCATCAGGCGCGTTTCCTCGCGAAATTTGTCATGACGGGCGCCTTCGGCGCGGCGGCGGCGACGCTTGTCTTCCGGCTGGCGCGCCCGGGCGGGTCGGCGTCCCTGCGCGTTCTGGCGGCCCCCGTCGCGTTCGTCGCCGTGGCGGTGACGCTCGAAATGCTTGTGACCCCTGCTCCGGAATGGCGGGCGCGGATGATGGGCGCGAACTGGTATGTGTGCCTCGCCTATGTTCCGCTCATTGCCGCGGCTCCCTTGGTGGCGCTGGTGGCGACACTACGCCAATTGGCCCCGACCCGGCCCACGCTTGCGGGCGCGGCGGCTGGCCTCACAGCAGGCGCTATCGGCGCCTTTTTCTATGCCGCTCATTGCCCGGACGATTCCCCGCTGTTCGGTGCTGTCTGGTACACGCTGGCCATCTTGATCGTCACGTGCGCGGGAGCGCTGGCGGGGTCGCGCCTGCTTCGCTGGTAGCGATTGTCGGCAGGCGTGTGGCGCCGCTCTTGTCCGCCGCCCCTTGACCCCGGGCCTCCTCGCCTTCACATGTCCCGGCATGTTCCGCTCCCGGCTCGGCCGGGGCGCGCCCGTCCGCATTCGGAGTTCGACATGATCGACAAGACGCCCGTCACCGTGCTCACCGGCTATCTCGGCGCCGGCAAGACCACGCTCCTCAACCGCATCCTGAGCGAGCAGCACGGCAAGAAATACGCGGTCATCGTCAACGAATTCGGCGAAATCGGCATCGACAACGACCTCGTGGTCGGCGCCGACGAAGAAGTGTTCGAGATGAACAACGGCTGCATCTGCTGCACCGTGCGCGGCGATCTCATCCGCATCATCGAAGGTCTGATGAAGCGCAAGGGCAAGTTCGACGCGATCATCGTCGAGACCACGGGCTTGGCCGATCCGGCGCCGGTCGCCCAGACCTTCTTCGTCGATCAGGACATCCAGGACGCCGCGCGGCTCGACGCCGTGGTGACGGTGGCGGACGCCAAGTTTCTGGCTGCGCGCCTCAAGGATGCGCCGGAAGCCAAGAACCAGATCGCGTTTGCCGACGTCGTCATCATCAACAAGGCCGATCTCGTCACCGAGGCCGAGCTGCAGGAAGTGGAAGCGCGCATTCGCGGCATCAACCCCTACGCCACCATGCACCGCGCGGTGAAATGCGTCGTGCCGCTCGACGCCGTGCTCGGCCGCAATGCTTTCGATCTCGACCGCATTCTCGAAATCGAGCCGGCCTTCCTGAAGCCCGCGCCGCATGACCATGACCACGATCATCATGGCCATGATCATCATGATCACGATCATCATGCACATGTGCATGGCGAAGATTGCGCTCCCGATTGCGGGCACGATCATGGCGACCATCTGAAGACGATTCACGACGAGGAAATCCAGTCGCTGTCGATGCGTCACGATGGCGATGTGAACCCTGAATTGTTCATGCCGTGGATCAACAAGATCGTGCAGGACATGGGCCCCGACATCCTGCGCTCGAAGGGCATTCTCTCGTTCCCGAACGAGCCGAAGCGTTTCGTCTTCCAGGGCGTGCACATGATCCTCGACGGCGATCTGCAGCGCGAGTGGCGTGAAGGTGAGAAGCGCGAGTCGAAGCTCGTCTTCATCGGCCGCAAGCTGAAGCAGGATGAATTGCGGCGCGGTTTTGACGCCTGCGTTGTCAAGTGACCATGCCGCTCCTCGTCGGCGCCGTGCTGCGCGTGGATTTGCGCGGCTTCTCCGGTGTGTTGCCGGAAAAGCTTGGCGCGCCGATGAGCGAGGATCCGACGCGGGACGGCACGCGCAGCCTGTTCTATGATCTGGCGCGGCAGGTCGGCGATGGCATTTTCGATGAAGCTTGCGCCCGGCTCGCGGTGTTTTTCGACCGGCATTTCGTGGACGAGCAGCCATTTGAAGGCGCTTTCGCCAAGCAGATGAAGCTCGAACTTGGTCTGATGGTGCCGGCCGACGCTGAAAGCTGGTCCTGCGATTTGCCAGCGCATCTTCTCGACGCACTGGCTGCGATGGAGGCTGGCGTTGGCCTGACCTTCTATCCGCAGCAGGCGGACGATGATGCGGTTGAAGAAGATACCTGAACGGAAGAACACATGTCCCAGACCACATCCATGACCCAATATGTCACCGCGATTTCGGCAGACGCTGAAATCGTCGCGGGCGGATTTGTGGAAGGCCTTCCGGCGCTCGCTCTGGCGAGCGGCGATGTCGTGATGTTCGACGACACGACCCCGCGCAAGATCGCCGCGCATCCCGATGGCGCCGTGCTGATCGGCCAGAGCGACCACACGCGGCTGGTGACGGGCGGCGATGACGGGCGACTCGTGGCAACCTATGCGGATGGACGCACGGAGCAGATCGCCGACGAGAAGGGCCGCTGGATCGATGCGCTCGCCTTGCGCGAGGGGGCCATCGCCTGGGCGGCGGGCAAGCAGGTGCGTGCGCGCGACGCCAAGGGCGAAGTGAAGAGCTATGTCGCGCCCACCAGCGTGCGCGGCCTGTGCTTCATGCCGAAGGGTTATCGGCTGGCCTTGTCGCATTACAACGGTGTGTCGCTGTGGTTTCCGAATATGGCGGCGGAGCCGGAAGTTTTCAAATGGGCGGGCTCGCATCTCGATGTGACGGTGTCGGTGGATGGAAAATTCATCGTCAGCGCGATGCAGGAAAGCGCGCTGCACGGCTGGCGCGTGCAGGACCACAAGGACATGCGCATGACGGGTTATCCGTCGAAGACGCGGTCCTTTTCGTGGTCGGCCGATGGAGACTGGCTGGCGACGTCAGGCGCCGAGGCCTGCATCATCTGGCCGTTCCAAGGCAAGGACGGGCCGATGGGCAAGGGCCCGCGCGAATGCGGCGTGCGCCCGGCGAAAGTCACACGCGTGGCGTTCCATCCCAAAAGCCTCGTGGTCGCGATCGGCTATGACGACGGCTGGGTGATGATCTGCCGCATCACTGACGGCGCGGAAATCCTGGTGCGCTCGACGACCGAAAGCGAGGCCAAGGACCGCGCGATTTCCGTCCTGTCCTGGAGCGCTGATGGCGGACGCTTGCTGTACGGCGCGGAAGATGGCGCTGCCGGCGTGCTGGATGTGCCGGGTGCGTAGGGGTTTCTCTTCCCTTCTCCCGCGCTGGCGGGAGAAGGTGGC
>JANXTB010000404.1 GCA_025356415.1 Hyphomicrobiales bacterium | reverse complement strand
GCATGTTCTCCGACATCGGCGATTCCGCGAAGGCAATCCGCAAACTGGCCGACAACCTCGATATCCGCACCAAGGAAATCACCGCGGGCATCAAGAACTTCACTGGCCCCGGCTTGAAGAATTACGAAGCGCTGGCGACCGAAGGCCGCCGCACGCTTGATGAAATCAACCGCACCGTGCGCTCGCTCGGTCGCGATCCGCAGCAGGTTCTGTTCGGCGCCAAGCCGAGCGTTCCTGAATATGGCGGGCGCTGAAGCCACACCTGTTCGCATTCGCAAGCCCCCGCTTGCGTCTAGGACGCCGCTGCTGTTCTGTTGAGCGCAGCTGGAATCATTCCCCCGGAGTCCGTGTGAACCGTCGCAGCCAAGTTCTTTCGAAGATGCGCTCACATCTGGGGCCGATCCTTCGCAACGGGACCCTCGGTTGCGCGCTCCTGCTCGCGGGCTGTGGCGCCTCGCCGCTCGCCACCTTCGATCTTTCGGCCCCCACCTCCGGCGTGAAAGCCCGTAGCGCGCGCGGCGTCCTCGTCATCCCTGAGCCCACCGCCCCTGCCCCGTCGGACGGCGATCGCATCGTCGTGCGCACGGGGCCGTCGTCGGTCGCGGTCATCAAGGGCGCGCAATGGACCGACCGCCTGCCGCGCCTGCTGCAATCGCGGCTGATCCAGACATTTGAAAACGCCAAGCTGCTGCGCAGCGTCAGCCGCCCCGGCGATGGCGTCACGCCCGACCGCGCGCTGGCGTGGGAAATCCGCCGCTTCGAGATGGACGCCTCCACCGGACAGGCTGTCGTCGAACTCTCGGTGAAAGTGCTTGATTCGTCCGGCCGTGTGCTCGGCGGACAGATCTTCTCCGCGCAGGCGCCTGGCGACGCCAATCAGGGCGACACCGCGAGCCTCGCGCTGAATGCGGCCTCGAACGACGTCTTGCGCCAGATCGTCGCCTGGGCTTCCGCCCGAGTCTGATTTCTATTTTGCGATGAAGGGGCGCGGCTCGATGAGCCGTTGCTCGATCCGCCGCCGTTCCTCGGGCGACGGCGCCCCGTCGACCGGCAGCGAACGCAGCACGCTGTCGAGCTTCCGACCCACATCCTCGGCAATGGCGTTGAAGCGAAGCGCTTCGAGATTTTCCTGCGCGACGCGCTCCAGCCGCCGGATGGACGACATCAGCTCCATGCGTTCATCGGCGCGTTCGCGACGCGCATGCTCTGCGAGAAACCAGCGGCCACGCGCGGTCTCGAGCACCGCCATCTTGACCAGCTCGAAGTCTTCGATATGCGCAAAGGGGTCAGCATCGTCGAGCGCCGCAGCGTCCGCGTCATGCGCTTCCAGCATCTGAAAATCGGCGGCTTGCGCCTGATAATTGTGTGTGGGCATGGCTGGAGAAGACGACCGGGCTAAAGTGATTCGACCCGGCAAGTCTCGGCTGATCTTCATGAAGATCAAGTTTACCAAACCTGCGACGCAAGGTCAGGCCGCAAGCTCCACGCCTGCTTTACGGGGATTTCGGACGCGCAGGACCTTCCACCACGGGCAGCGTTTTCAGATAGTCGGCCATGGCGTCGCGGTCGGCTTTCGGCAAGGCGGCCGTGTTCTTCACAACCTCGGCCATCGGTCCGGCCACCTTGTCGTCGGGCGTCAGGCCGGTCTCCAGCATCTCGACCACATCGTCATGCGACCAGGCGCCCAAATTCTTTCCGGAAATATTGGGAATGAAGCCGCGGCCTTCCGGATCGGGCCCGCCGCCGTAGCGCTGCGAGGTGACGATTGCCCCCAAAGCATTGCGCGGCGAATGGCATTCGGCGCAATGGCCGAGCGCCTCGACCAGATAATGCCCGCGATTCCAGCTCTCGCTTTGCGCGGGGTCCGGCAAGATCGGGCTCGTGTCGAGATAGAGCGCTTTCCACAGGCCGATGCCGCGGCGGATCGTGAACGGGAAGGAGAGGTCATGCGCCGGCGCCTTGCCCTCGACGGGCGGCAGGGTGCGCAGATAGGCCATGAGGTCGCGCACGTCCTCAAGCTTCGCATGCGCGTAGGTCGTGTACGGAAACGCGGGATAATAATGCTCGCCGGACGGCGACACGCCGCGCAGCATCGCATTGGCGAGGTCCGCCGTCTTCCACGCGCCGATGCCGTCGCGAGGATGGGGCGAAATGTTGGGCGCGATGAACGTGCCGAATTCGGTCTTCAACGCGAGCCCGCCGCCGAGCCGCGTGCGCTGGTCCTGCCCGGGGCTCGCGTGACACGAGGCGCAGCCGCCGGCGTTGAAGATTGTCTCGCCGCGTGCGGCGTCGCCCGCCTCAAGCGCCTGCGCTTGGCGCGCATCGACCGCAGCGACGGGCGTGGTGATGAGCCAAAAGGCTCCCACGCCCGCGGCGGCGACCAGAGCTAACCCTGCGGCGAGCCGTTTCACGTCTACCGGCGCGGCGCGCGGTAGGTGTCGTGGCAGGAATCGCAAGCTGCCGAGACCTTCGGGAATTCGGTCTTGAAGCTCGCCTCGTCCTTGATCGAGGCCTGCGCGGATTCAGCCGCGGAGATCAACTTCACCATGGCGGCGTCGAAACCCGCCTTGTCGGTCCAGACGTTGGGACGCGCGCGGGTCTCGTGACCGGTCTGGCTGTTGTCCGGAAATAGGGTCGCGACCTTCTTGTAGTCCGTGGAGGTGCCCTTCAAAGCTGTCTGCGCCTTGGCGAGATCGAACGGGACCGAGCCCTTCTGCATGTTGGAAAGCGTGCGAATCTCCTGATTGTTCTTCTTCATGATTTCCTGACGCTCGGCGATCGGATCGCTCTGGGCCATGACGGAGGACAGGCCAGCGATCAATGCGCCAGCGACAAGCATTCCACGAATCATTCAGTCATCTCCCGAGGGTCAAAAGCCGGAGCCAATGCTCACGCGCGCGGAACTCTACGTCCAGACAATGCGAAACAAAGCTTGGCCGTGCATAACAAGATCGTGAGCGTTACCGCTCGACGGGTTCGCCGGCCTGCAGCCAGGCGTTCAGGCTGCCCTGAAAATGCGTGTGAATGTCATCGCGTCCCGCCTCCTGCGCCTGCTGCAGGCCGAGCAGCGTGCGGCGGCCCGACTGGCAGGACAGCACAACCGGCTTGTCTTTCGGCAGGGCCTGCGGATCGAAGGCCGACAGCGGCATGTTGACGGCGCCGGGGATATGGCCAGCGGCGAATTCATGCGGCTCGCGCACGTCGACGAGATGGATCGCGTGATCGGCCAGGCCGGCCTTCACGTCTTCAAGGCTCATGACATCAACGCGCATACTTGGTCTCCCATCAAAATCAACGCGGACTTCTAGCCCATCACGGCTCAATGGGCGAGCCAGAGTTGTATGTTGAAGACCACCGCGCCGATCAGCAGCACGGCGAACGGATGTGTCTTTGGACGCCACGTCAGGATCAGCGCGACCACGACCGCGAGCCCCCAGGCGAAGGGCCCCGCATGGGCAAGCTTGAGAATGGCGACGACGCCGGCGAACATCAGGCCGGCGCCGATGGGCGCAAGGCCCGTCTCGAGCGCCTTGTGCCAATCGCGCCCGCGATAGCGGTTCCAGACCTTCGCCACGCCGAGGCAGAGGATGGACGAGGGGATGAACAGCGCCGCTGTTGCGACCAGCGCGCCGCCCCAGCCCGCGACTTTCCAGCCGATCACCGTGGCGAGCATCGAGCCCGGCCCCGGCGACACGCGCGCGATGGCGAAGAGCTCGACGAATTCGCGGCCCGTGATCCAGTGCTGCACATCGACGGACTCGCGCTGGATCGGCGCGAAGATCGAACCGCCGCCACCGATCGCCACGAGCGAGAACGGCACGAAGACGGCGAGCAGCGACATGTAGAGGGAGAAGGTTGAATCATCACGCATCGCGAGCGCCTCGCGGCCAGACGGCGGCCACGCTCAGCGGCGCAATGACGAGCACGACAGGCACCAGCGGCCATTCAAACACGCCGACGGCTAAAAACGTTGCGATCATCGCAAGTGTGGGAGCGATGCGCGGCATGACGCGCTGCGCGCCGATGATGCCGAGCCGCATGTTCAGCCCCACCGCCGCCGCCGCCACGCCATCGACGCAGGCCTGCAGCACCGGGTAATCCTGCAGCAGATGGTAGGCCATCGCGATCAGCACGCAGATGACGGTCGGCCCGGCCAGCAATGCGAACAGGCACGTTGTGGCGCCCGACGTGCCGCGCATGCGATAGCCGACATAGACGCAAAGATTGGTGACATTGGCGCCCGGCAGCACCTGCGCGAGAGCGATGCCAGAGAGGACATCATCATTGTCCATCCAGCCGTATTTCTGCACGACCTGCCGGTGAATCCAGCCTGACAACCCGCCGCCGAAGGACATGACGCCAATCCAGAAAAACACGCGCGCCAATATCGGTAGTGAGGGCGGTGTTTTCTTGAGGATGGCTGCGTCTGTCATTGGCGATTCGGGCCTTGTTGTTTTTTGCAGCATAGAGGTCGCGACACGCTTATCCCAGCCGTGCGCACATCATTCCGCAGGATGTGTCGCGCGCCAGTGACGCGCCACGTCAAGTCGCGTCGCGCACCAGGCGTCATCGTGCGATTGCACGTAATCCATGAAGCGCGCCAGCGCGGCTGCGCGGCCGGGGCGCCCGACGAGGCGGCAGTGCAGGCCGATCGACATCATCTTCGGGAAACCCGCGCGGCCTTCCGCGAGCAGCACGTCGAAGCTGTCCTTCAGATAAGCGAAGAACTGGTCGCCGGAATTGAACCCCTGCGGCGTCGCAAAGCGCATGTCATTGGCGTCGAGCGTATAGGGGATAATGAGATGCGGGCCCTTGGGGCCCTTCACCCAATAGGGCAGATCATCGGCATAGGAGTCGGACGAGTAGAGAAAGCCGCCCTCCTCCATGACGATGTCGTTGGAATGCATCGACGAACGGCCGGTGTACCAACCGAGCGGCCGCTCGCCGGTGACTTCCGTGTGCAGGCGGATCGCCTCATCCAGGTGCTTGCGCTCGTCGTCCTTCGAATAATCCTTGTATTCGATCCACTTCAGCCCGTGGCTGGCGATCTCCCAGCCGGCCTCTTTCATGGCGGCCACCTGCTCGGGCGAGCGCTGCAGGGCGGTCGCGACGCCGTAGACGGTGGCGGGGATGCCGCGCGCCGCGAACATGCGCCACAGCCGCCAGAAGCCGGCGCGCGCGCCATATTCGTAGATCGACTCCATGTTCCAGTGACGCTGGCCCGGCCAGGCGGCCGCGCCGACGATCTCGGACAGGAAGGCCTCGGACGCGGCGTCGCCGTGCAGAATGTTATTCTCGCCGCCCTCCTCGTAATTGACGACGAACTGCACGCAAACCTTGGCGCCGCCTGGCCAGCGCGGATCGGGCGGGTTGCGGCCATAGCCCTTCATGTCGCGGGGATAGTCGGTCATGGTCACTCCTGCTTGCCGTCGTTGCGAGCCGAAGTTGAAGCAATCCAGAGGCCACGCGTGAGGCCTCTGGATTGCTTCGCTCCCCTCGCAAGGACGGTGAGAAGCTACCCCGCCCCGCTGAGTCCTTCCACGGCAAAGTGCCGCGCGGCTATCCCATTTCGTGGGATTCTAGAATCTTTGAATTTGTCCGCAGACGAGATCGCGTCTAACCTGCGACAAACACCGGGTTAAAGCCGGACAAGAACATCGGGGAGCGGAATGGGCCAGTATCGCGTGACTGTGGACACCGGAGGGACGTTCTCCGATTTCGTCTATGTGAACGAGGAGACCGACGAGGTTTCCATCGCGAAAATCCCCTCGACACCGGACGACCCGTCGCGCGCCATTCTCGCCGGCGTCGAGCTGCTGATCGACAAGGGCGTGAAGCCCTCCGACATCACCTATTTCTGCCACGGCACCACGGTGGGCACCAATGCGCTGCTCGAGGGCAAGGGCGTGCGCACCGCGCTGCTCGTCACCAAGGGCTTCCGGGGCATCTATGAAGTGCAGGAGCAATCGCGCCCGCACGGCCATGTCATCTTCGACATCATGTACGACCGCCCCGCCCTGCTCGTGCCGGCCTCGCTCACCGCCGAAGTCCCCGAGCGCGTGTCGTTCGAGGGCGAGGTTCTGGAAGCGCTCGACGAGGCGGGCCTGCGCGCCGCGCTGCAGCCGCTGAAACGCCGCGAGGTGAAATCCGTGGCGGTGTGCCTGCTGTTTTCCTTCCTGCATCCGAAGCACGAACAGCGCGTGCGCGACATTGTGCTGGAGGAAATGCCGGGCGTCGAAGTCTCGCTGTCGTCCGACATCGTGCCGCAGATCCGCGAATATTACCGGCTCTCGACAACCGTCATCAACGCCTACCTGCAGCCGATTCTCGCGCGCTACATCGCCAATCTCGAAACGCGTCTGTCTGGCGCCGGCGTCGTGACGAAACAGAAATACATCATGCAGTCGAACGGCGGCATGTCGACCTTTGCCGCGACCGCCAAGAAAGCCGTCGCGACCGTGCTTTCCGGCCCTGCTGGCGGCATCACCGCCTCGGTG
>JANXTB010000399.1 GCA_025356415.1 Hyphomicrobiales bacterium | reverse complement strand
CCGCTTCGTCCATCGCGCTTTAGTCCAAGTCCCGCCGCAGCTTGACACCGGCTGGCGAGCCTGTAACCCGAACCATGATGAGCGCCTTTCCAGACCGCACCCATTGGCCACGCCGGTTCACCTTCGCCGGTTTCGAAACCCGTGACGCCGCAGGCGAGGCAGACCTCGTCTACGCTTATGAGGGTGGGCCGGAGTTTCGCGAGACCATCGCGTTCAATGCGCCGCTGCCCGAGAAAACCTCGCCGCTGCGCGCCGGTTTCGAGGCGGCGCTCGACGCGCTCGCGCTGGTCGCCGGCGTCTCCTACTACAAAGCCTTCCTGCCGCCCGGGATCGGCTACCGGCGCGTGAACCCGGACGCGGGACAACGCCGCTTCTTCGAAGAGCTCTACATCGACGGCCTCGGCGAATTCGGCGTGCGCAACAATGTCGCCATCGACGGCCATGTGAATTTCGACATCGCCCATGCCGGCCCCGCCCGCCCCGTGGCGCAGGCGGCGCCCCTGCCCCGCCGCAGCGCCGTGCTGATTGGCGGCGGCAAGGATTCGCTGGTCTCGACGGAAATCCTGCGCGCCGCGCGCGAGCCGCTGACGCTGTTTGCCGTGAACCCTAAAAAGCCGATCCTCGATTGCGCGGCGGCTTCCGGCCTGCCGTTCATTCGCGTGGAACGGCGCCTCGATGAAAAGCTGTTCGCGCTGAACGAACAGGGCGCGCTCAACGGCCACGTGCCGATCACAGCCATCGTCTCCTTCATCGCACTGGCCTCGGCCTTCGTGCATGGCTTCGACGCCGTGATCCTGTCGAACGAGCGCTCGGCCAATCAGGGCAACCTCACGCGAGACGGGCGCGACATCAATCACCAGTTCTCGAAAACCGCGGGCATGGAGCGCGCGCTCTCCGATTATGTCGCGCGCTATATCGACCCCAAACTCGCGTACTTCTCGCTGCTGCGGCCGCTGTCGGAAGCCCACATCGCGCAACTCATGTCGCGCACGAGCCTCTATGACGGCGCTTTCACGAGCTGCAATCGCGCGTTCCAGTTGCGCCCGAAGGAAACGCCCAAGCGCTGGTGCCGCGATTGCCCGAAATGCCGCTTCACCTTCCTGATGCTCGCCACGGCCATGCCGCGCCCGCGACTCGAGTCGATCTTCGGCGCCAACATGCTGGAAGATGAAAGCCAGCTCACTGGCTTCGAGGAATTGATGGGGCTGTCGGGCCACAAGCCCTGGGAATGCGTCGGCGAATTGGCAGAGTCCGGCGCGGCGCTTCTGAAGCTTGCGCAGCAGCCCGAATGGCGCGACACGAAAATCGTGCGCGCGCTGGCGCCACGCCTAGCTGCACTGATGGGCGATCCAGAACCTGTCTGGCGCGAGCTCATGACGCCCTCGCCCGAGCACGCGCTGCCGAAACGCTTCGAGGAGATGCTGAATGGCTTCCTCTGAGCGCGCCGCGATCTGGGGTTTCGGTCGCGAGGGCCGCGCGGCGTATCATCATCTGAAGACGACACGGCCCGATCTCGACCTCACCATTCTCAACGACACGCCAGTGGCGGATCCGCCCGACGGCGTGCGCGTGCTGACCGGCAATGAGGCCATGCGCGCGCTGACCTCGGGCGAATTCGCGCTCGTGGTGAAGAGCCCTGGCGTCAGCCTGTACCGCCCGGAAGTCGCTGCGGCGCAGGCGTGCGGGACACATTTCACGTCCGGCACCAATCTCTGGTTCGAGCAATACCCGCAAGCGAAAACCATCGTCGTCACCGGCACCAAGGGCAAGAGCACGACATCGCGGCTGATCCACCATCTGCTGGTCACGCACGGGTTGGATGCAAAGCTGCTCGGCAATGTCGGCGTCGCCGCACTTGAGGAAGCGCCGGGCCGCAACTGGACCGTGTTCGAGCTTTCATCCTACCAGCTCGCCGATTTCGCCCATGCGGGCGACATCGCGCTGGTCACCAATCTCTATCCCGAACACGCGCCCTGGCATGGCGGCGTCGAGACCTATTATCGCGACAAGCTGAACGCGCTGCGCGACGACAAGACCATCGCGGTCGTCAACCACGCTCACGGTGAGCTCGCCGCGCGTGTCGCGGGCCGCGCCAACCTGCGCTGGTATAACGATGAGGCCGACTTCCACGAGCGCGACGGAAAGCTGTACTTCGGCGCGCGTGAAGTCGAGGTGGCAGATTTCGCACTGCGCGGCGCGCATAACATGTCGAACCTCGCCGCCGCCTGCACGATTGCGGAAATGGCTGGCGTCACCGGACTTCGTGAACGTGTCGACATGGCGGGCTTCCAGCAATTGCATCATCGGCTGGAAGAGTTTCAAGCGGGCTCGCTCACCTGCGTGGACGATTCCATCTCGACCGTGCCGCAGGCGACGCTCGCCGCGCTGGCCGCTTATGCCGGTCGCAAGATCGTGCTGCTCGCGGGCGGCTCGGATCGCGGACAGGATTATACGGAATTGGCCGCGGCTCTGCTGAAGGCGCCGGTACATGCGCTCGTCCTGCTGCCTGTCACAGGCGCACGCCTGCGCGAGGCTTTGCAGGGCCGTGCGGCTTTCGAGATTGTCGATGCGCCGGGTCTGGATGTTGCTGTCGAGGAAGCGGTGAAGCGGGCGCCGAGCGATGGCGTGGTGCTGCTGTCGCCAGCTGCGCCGAGCTTTGAAGAGTTCCGCAATTTCGAAGAGCGCGGCGCGCGGTTCAAGGAACTCTGCGGGCGATTTGCAAACACGTGAGGCTCCCTCCTTCTCCCGCGCTGGCGAGAGAAGGTGCGCCGCGAAGCG
>JANXTB010000383.1 GCA_025356415.1 Hyphomicrobiales bacterium | reverse complement strand
ACCACGAGCAGGACATGCGGAACATGGGCGGGCTCCGCAAGGAGATCCCGTTCACCTTCTGGATGATGACCATCGGCACGCTGGCGCTGACGGGCTTTCCGCTCACGGCGGGCTACTTCTCGAAGGACGCCATCATCGAGGCCTCTTATGCGGCCTCGGCCCATTCGAGCGCGGCCACTTACGGCTTCCTGATGACGCTCATCGCCGCGGGGCTGACCTCGTTCTATTCATGGCGTCTCGTGTTCATGACCTTCTTCGGCTCCCGCAAGGAAGCCGCGCATGACGCTCACCATCACGACGATCACGCGCACGACGACCACGGCCATGGCGATCACACGCCGCATGAAGCACCGCTCGTCATGCTCGTGCCGCTTGGCGTGCTGGCTTTCGGGGCGTTGTTCGCCGGTCTCGCCTTCTCGGGCTCCTTCATCGGCCACGCCTATGATGAATTCTGGAAGGGCTCGCTTTTCACCGGCGCCGGCAACCACCTGCTTCATGAAATGCATGAAGTGCCGTTCGTCGCGGTCTATGGCGCGACGATCATGATGGTGCTCGGCTTCCTCGGCTCGCTCTACGTCTATGTCATCGCGCCGGGCACGGCGCAGCGGATCGCCGGGCAGCATCCGCTGATCTACAAGTTCCTTTTGAACAAGTGGTACTTCGACGAGCTCTACGACTTCATCTTCGTGCGTCCGGCCTTCTGGCTCGGCCGCCTGTTCTGGAAGGGCGGCGACGGTCGCATCATCGATGGGCTCGGGCCGGACGGGATTTCCGCCCGCGTCATCGACGTCACCAACCGCGTTGTCAAATTGCAGACCGGCTATGTCTACCACTACGCCTTCGCCATGCTGATCGGCGTCGCGGCGATCATCACGTGGTACCTCGTCGGAGGAGTGCGCTGATGTTCGGCTTCGGTATCCTCACCGGTCTCATAGTCCTGCCGCTCGTCGGCGCGGCTTTCATCCTTTCGCTGCAAGGCGACGATGAAGCAACGAAGCGCAATGCGCGCTGGGCGGCGCTGATCACCACGGTGCTAACCTTCGTGCTGTCGCTCGTCGCGTGGGGCCGCTTCGATATCGCCAATCCCGGCTTCCAGCTCATCGAGCAGAAGGCGTGGCTCGGCGACACCATGATCTACAAGCTCGGCGTCGATGGCATTTCAATGCCCTTCGTGCTGCTGACGACCTTCCTGATGCCGTTCTGCATCGCCGCCTCGTGGGACTCGATCAACACGCGCGTGCGTGAATACATGATCGCCTTCCTGGTGCTCGAGACGCTGATGATCGGCGTCTTCGCGGCGCTCGATCTCGTGCTGTTCTACGTCTTCTTCGAAGGCGGACTGATCCCGATGTTCCTCATCATCGGCATCTGGGGCGGCAAGCGCCGCATCTATGCGTCGTTCAAGTTCTTCCTCTACACGCTGGCCGGCTCGCTGCTCATGCTGCTCGCCATCTTCGCCATGTATGGCGTGGCGGGCACGACCGACATCGTCACGCTGCTGAAGACAGCCTTCCCGGTCGGCATGCAGAAGTATCTGTGGCTGGCTTTCTTCGCGTCATTCGCCGTGAAGATGCCGATGTGGCCGGTGCACACGTGGTTGCCCGACGCGCACGTCGAGGCGCCCACCGCCGGCTCGGTCATCCTCGCGGGCATTCTCTTGAAGATGGGCGGCTACGGCTTCCTGCGCTTCTCGCTGCCAATGTTCCCGGACGCGTCGCAATATTTCGCGCCGCTCGTGTTCACGCTGTCGATCATCGCCATCATCTACACCTCGCTCGTCGCGCTGGTGCAGGAGGACATGAAGAAGCTGATCGCCTATTCGTCGGTCGCCCACATGGGCTTCGTGACGATGGGGATCTTCGCCTTCAACCAGCAGGGCGTGCAGGGCGCGGTCTTCCAGATGGTGTCGCACGGCCTCGTCTCGGGCGCGCTCTTCCTTTGTGTCGGCGTGATCTACGATCGCATGCACACCCGCGAGATCGCGGCCTATGGCGGCCTCGTCAACCGCATGCCGCTTTATGCGGTGGCGATGATGGTGTTCACCATGGCCAACGTCGGCCTGCCGGGCACGTCTGGCTTCGTCGGTGAGTTTCTCACGCTGATCGGCGCCTTCAACGCCAACAGCTGGGTCGCGCTCTTCGCCACCACGGGCGTCATTCTCTCGGCGGCCTATGCGCTGTTCCTCTATCGCCGCGTCATCTTCGGCGTGCTCGACAAGCCGAGCCTGGCGTCCATTCAGGATCTGTCGATGCGGGAAATCGCGCTGCTCGCGCCGCTGCTCATTCTCACCATCTATTACGGCGTGCAGCCGGGCCCGATCCTCGAGGCCTGCAACGCATCCGTGACTCTGCTGGTGAAAAACTTCGACACGGCGCTGGCGGCCACCAAAACCGCCGCTCTCGCGCTGCACTGAGGAAAACGAGACAATGACCTCTCTGTCCTTTCAGCTCGCCCACACGCTGCCGGAATTGATCCTGGCGGTCGGCGCGCTCGTTCTCCTCATGCTTGGCGCCTACAAGGGCGCCAAGGGCGACTGGATCATCTCCGAGCTCGCCATCGGCATCCTCGGCCTCGCGCTGCTGACGCTGTTCACGCAGCTCGACGGCAAGGCGGTGATCTGGGATGGCGCCTTCATCGATGACGCCTTCGGCCGCTTCATGAAGGGCCTCGCGCTGATCGGCGCGCTGGCGAGCTTGTTGCTGTCGCGCGAATACATGGCGCGCGAGAAGATCGACCAGTTCGAATTCCCGGTGCTCATCTTGCTAGCGACGACCGGCATGCTGATGCTGATCTCGGCGCAGAACCTCATCGGCCTCTATCTCGGCCTCGAACTGATGAGCCTCGCGCTTTACGTCGTCGCCGCCTTCCACCGCGACAATGTCCGCGCGTCGGAAGCGGGCCTGAAATATTTCGTTCTCGGCGCGCTGTCGTCGGGCATGCTGCTCTACGGCGCCTCGCTGCTTTACGGTTTCGCGGGCACGGTGTCGTTCACCGGCATTGCGGAAGCCATTCGTGGCGACGTGTCGATTGGCGTGGTGTTCGGCCTCGTGTTCCTGCTGTCGGGCCTCGCGTTCAAGATGTCGATGGTGCCGTTCCACATGTGGACGCCCGACGTTTACGAAGGCGCGCCGACGCCCGTCACCGCCTTCTTCGCCTCTGCGCCAAAAATGGCTGCGGTCGCGATCACGCTGCGCATCATCATCACGGCATTCCCCGGCATCACGACGCAGTGGCAGCAGATCATCGTCTTCATGTCGATCCTGTCGATGGCGCTCGGCTCGTTTGCCGCCATTGGCCAGACCAACCTGAAGCGCCTGATGGCCTATTCGTCCATCGGCCACATGGGCTTTGCGATGGTGGGCCTCGTGTCGGGCACGCAGCAGGGCGTCTATGGCGTGCTTATCTACATGGCGATCTATCTCGCAATGACGCTGGGCGCCTTCGCGGCGATCCTGTCGATGCGCATCGGCGACCGCTATGTCGAGAACATCGCGGATCTCGCAGGGCTGTCGCGCAACCGCGGCGGCATGGCCTTCTTGCTCGCAATGCTGATGCTGTCTCTCGCGGGCATTCCGCCGCTCGCCGGTTTCTTCGCCAAGCTCTATGTGTTCCAGCCCGCGATCCAGGCCGGCTTCTACTGGCTGGCCGTCATCGGCGTGCTGCTCTCGGTGGTGTCGACCTTCTATTACCTGCGCATCGTCAAGGTGATTTACTTCGACCCGCCGGCGGGCGCCTTCGATCCGGTGCAGCGCGAAGTCACCGGCGTGCTGTGGGTTGCGAGCTTCGTGGTGCTCATGTTCTGGATTTATCCGGCCCCAGTTCTCAACGCGGCGGCGAATGCAGCGAAGTCGCTCTTCTGAGCCGCGTCGTTCAAATTCTCAAAGGTTCAGCGACGCGGGCCGAATGGCTCGCGTCGATTGATTCCACCAACGATGAAGCCATGCGCCGCGCACGCGCCGGCGACCCCGGACCTCTGTGGATCGCCGCGCGCGAGCAGACCAAAGGGCGCGGACGGCAGGGCAGGGCGTGGGTTTCGCCGCCGGGCAATCTCGCCGCAAGCCTGCTGCTGATCGAACCCGCGCCGATGGCGCTCGCGCCGCAACTTGGCTTTGTCGCGGGCGTCGCCCTGGCGCGCACCGTGCGCGGCCTAGGCCTTGAGGCGAGCCGCGCCGAGCTGAAAT
>JANXTB010000357.1 GCA_025356415.1 Hyphomicrobiales bacterium | reverse complement strand
GACCCCATTCGAGCCTTGACCGGCAGACGCCGGACGAGGCCTACTTCAACGGGCTGCAGCTAATCCAGGCTGCGGCATAACGACGGCAGAAATCCACTCAACGATCCCCGGGGTCTGTTCAAACAAACCGAGCCACCTCTCAGGCAAGAACCTGTGTGTTTCAGGCCTCTAACGCCACTATATCGCTGCGCAACTCACACTTGGAGATATTACGTGCGCGCCCTGTTCTACCCCTCCGACCCAACTCGCCTGAAAGTATGGATCAAGAAGCTTCAAGACGAAGGCTTCTATGTCGATCGGTGCAACATCCATCAGCTCAAATGCCTCGACGTATCTTTCTACTGGAATCGGGGCACCATCGTTTGTGATCCCCATCATACGCAGCAGGAAAAAGGCTTTGAAGCATTCTTAGTGATGCTTCATCAGCGAGGTGGGCGCACTATCAAAATCGGGATGTAAAACGCTATACCCCTAGGTCTAAAATGCAGAAACTTGGGGTTGCAAGATGTCTTGACAGACCCCATTTTTCATTCAGATCGGAACGTGATCGTACGTCAATCAAACGATACGTAACGTAACTTATCCTAATGCTACGTAATATGATCTAACCTATCCTAATCTGCCTGTACGTATCCTAAACCTTTCTCTGGCCAGCATTTTTATGCGCACTCGTTTGCTTGGATTTCTGGGCCTTTCATTTGAGTCCTGGGCGCCGCTGAATTCTTGATCTTAGTGCTTCAGCCCACCGACGTTCCAAAGCCTTCAGCTCTTGATGCTTCAGAGCGAGTTCCGTTTCAGTTGCGCCGAATTGCGATTCGATCTGTTCCTCTGCTCTCACACGCTCCGAGACTGTGTCCCGGCGGTAGACAAATTCATCTTGCTCCCAGCTCGTATCGAGAAACTGAAACTCTCGCCTGTCGAAGACAGACAGCGCCGGGAGATCGCGGGCCACCTTCACCCTGACGCCTTCATTGACTCCGACCGAGACGCCAATCCGCCGCTTGGTGAATCGCGCACCACACGGACGCGCTCCGCCAATTTTCAGGATATCAAGCACCGGCCGCGGTGGGGCGTCTGGAACCGGACCGCTCAAAACAGAATCCTGATACGCCGGGTCAAGTCCACGCGAGATCAGCCGCAATAACGCGAAATGACGTTTGACGCATTGGTCATCCCGGTGCTCGGTTCGGTGCCACTCCACCGCCCTCTCCCGGGCTGCGCGCGGGCGATCACGCAAAAATTCGTTCACGATCCACTGACGCAGGTCGCCCGCGCGGTCTGCAACCGACGCTATCAGGGTTGTCTGCATCTCGCCGTCGACCCGTTCATGCACATAAATCCATTGAAACGGCTCGGGGGACTCCTTCGTCTTGCAATACCGATCGATCCGCATACCCAGCTCGCGAAGCAAATCCGTCATAAAACGAGCGGCGTCGTTTCCATCCTTGATCCCCAACGCGCCGTAGCGAACCGTCAGTTCTGTATTTAGATACATTCCGTAATTCTGGACTAGAAACGAACCCGCGTCCCACATCGACCGCAACTGCCGAAAGTTCAAATATTCCTCTCCGCTCGGCGCAGGACCGCTTGCCAGCGAACCCACGCCCGCCCCTTCATCTTCGCTATTGCCTGAAGCCGCCACTTGCAAAGACCGGCGCGGCCGGACCCGCATCTGACCGCTCGCCTCATCCTCTTGTATCAAGCCGTTCATCAACCCGTCGAACTCACTAACCCGCCGCCGGAACCCAGCCTCCGAGCTATGGAACGGCTCGCCCCAGAGCGTCAGGGCGGCTTCAAACATGGTCCGGGCCCCGCGACCCCGTTCATCCGCGCGCACTGTGAAGGCTTTTAGAATTTCAAGCGCTTCATCAGCATACGCGCCGTCAATTGGCGACCTCGTGAAGAACTTCAAGGCAAAGAGCTCGTCGAGCGACTCGAGCACGCAACGTTGTTTCGTCGCCGGCTCCGCCGCCCAGTCTGAGAAGACCTCGAACTGTTTGCCGAGCCCCTCACGCGCAAGGAGTTGCCGCAAATAAGAGAATACGAGTTTCCGATCGACGGACTGTGAATTCCGAAGAACCGCCTCGCTCGTCACGATATCCGAGACCATTGCGGCCTCAAGCTGATTCAGCAATCGACGGGGCTGGCCGCCTGCAAAGCGCGCCAACGTCTCGAGCGCGCCCTCCTCCACTTCCCAGCCCTCTTCATCACAGACGCGCCTCAGGAGCGCCATGCGATCGCCCATGCATAAGGGACGTGTCTCCCACGTCCTCAAACACAGACGCGTCCGCTCCGGAACGTCGTCAGGCGTCGTCGTACAGAAAACATAGGTCGTCTTCACAGGCGACCGTTCAATCCGGCTGTGGATCGCATGCACGCTCTCCGCTGCCAACAGATGGGCTTGGTCGACGATCACGACGAGCCAGCCGTTCGCCTCCAGCGAACTTCCCCTGAACTCGTTCAACTCCGCCTTGATTTCGGATGCGCTCATCGCCGCTGCATCGATACGCACCAGATTGTCATGGACGCGAAGACTTTCGTATCTGCGACACGAAAGACATTTCAAGCAAGGCTCGCCTGCAGCGCCCACCTCCTCGCAATGAAGCGCCTTTGCGTAAATTTCGGCGAGCGACGTCTTTCCAGTTCCGCTCGGGCCTCGAAAAAGCGAATGGCGCCCTCCGATGCGGTAGTCCTCGCGTGCCCATACCACCTGCTGGCGAAGCCAGTCGATGCACTCCGCTTGCCCAATGATCTGGGCAAAAGTTCTCGGGCGATGCCGCTCAGTGATCGCGGCCGCGCTCGGCTCGTCCATTTCCATCGCGCTCAAACGCTCCAAAATTCGGCGATTTTTTTCTGTTCGCCGAGGCCGCACGGGCATATATCCCGCCAGCCACCAGGACAAGCACGATGAACAACCCTCGCCCTCCCGCCGACGAAGACGCAACGAACGGCCCATCGCCGCAGCCATTGCCTACGGAACTTGTGGGCCAAGGCGGGCCGCCACCCGAGATCCTCGAGAAGGCCGTGCAGGCAACCAATCCTGAGGTCGAGGACACCAACGCGCGCTTTGGCGAAAAAGCGGGCCAAGACGTAACGCGCCCAAGCCAGAGCGCAAACGCTTTCGAGCGCAAAATAGACCCGGCCTCGGTGGTCGAGCCTGCTCGCGCCTCCGTTTTGGATGACGAGTTGGGCGATGCCACCGGCGAGGTCGATTATGATCATGACGCCCGCAAACACCCGATCCCGGCCGAAAGTCTGTTCAATGCCACCCTTGGCGCTTCGTCGCTTGGTGATTTCGAATGGAACGAGCCGATTGGAGACTGGCCCGACCTCATTGTTTCAGGAGACAATGGGACCTCGGACCATGACGCCGCTTGGGACGACACGTTCCATGTCGACCCCCGCACGTTTGATCAATTTGATGACCCAGCCGACACGATTGATCCCACAACGGTCCGCTTTTCAATTTCGGCTTCGGACTTCAACGACCTCTGCCAGGTTTTGTCGAGCATCGCCCCGCAACGCAAAGGCGACGGCCAGGCCAAGTGCACATTGAGTCCGACGCATTTCCGGGTGCAATCATTCTCTGGATCGATGTTCGTTGAGTTCGTGGTCCCGTGCGGTGAACGGCGCCCTGATATCACTCGGGGCCAGCGCATTGCTTTCTCTACGTCCTTGTCCGAACTCATCACTGCAAACGACGCCATTCTAGGTGAGGTCTTCTTCACCTACTATTCCACCGATCTAGATTCCTCGAACGACCCGAAACGCCGTCTGGATCTGGCCTCCAGTGGCTTTGAGCGACCGCTGATGGTGCTCAATTCACCCACCATAGCATCTTGGGCCGAGATGGCGCGGAACACGCTAAGTCTTGAATCTCGGACGATTTTCGACGCGTCGTTGTGTCGAGCGGCTCTGGGGCTCGTGGCGACTGTCGCAAGCCCCAACCAGATCCGCGACTCGTTCAACCAGATAGATTTCCGAGACGGGTCAGTCATCGGCGGCACACCGTTCGTTATCGCCAAAGGGCGAGCTGAGCAGCTCTCGCACCTCAACCTCCGCGTGCAATTGAGATTTGTCGAGAGCCTCAGTAAGACGCTCGCACTCTGTTCCCGTGAAACAGCGCTGCTCGAGACCGAGAAATTTTACGTTATACGCGGAGACCGCATTGCCTTCGGGTTTGAGAAATGCGCGCATCCGTTCCCTGCCGTCGACTTCCTCGAGGCCTTCGACCCGCAAGATCGCGTCCTATTGGCTCGGCGGCACCTGATTGATGCCACGAAAGCTGCGCTCGAAGCCACTGAGGGGTCGTCGGATTCAAGAATCAGACTTCGAGTCCGCGGATCGGGAATGATTCGCGCGCATCTAACCGCCGCATCGCGCTCGGGAAAGCGCGTGAGGGTCGCGGTTGATGGCGAGAGGCGTGGCCCGGAAGGCCAGATCACCATCCCCGTGAACGGTCAGAACCTACACGCCATTTGCTCTTGTTGCGAAAGCCCTAACGTCGAGCTGTACCTCTCGCCAGAGCGCTTGATGTTTCGCGACGAACAGAATGGCGTCGACATGCGCTTCTACCTCACCAGTCTCGCGCGGAACTCACGCGCCGGCTCCCCTCCCTTTGTTGCAAACGAGAGAAAGTAATGAATCCGAACGCGCAGGTCCGAACAGACGAACTTCCCGCCACGCACCCGGGTCGACGACTCCGTTTCCGTTTCGCGCGAGACGCGCTGCGACGCGCCCTGGAGGTATCGGCGCTCACGGACGCCACTGAACTAGTACATGTCCGACTTTCAGGCACAGGCCTGGCCTTCGTCCGCACCAAAGGAAGGCTTACATGCGAGGTCTCATGCCCTGTCGTGTGGCTATCCGAGCCGATCCAAGACGCCTACTTCTTGAAAGCGGATAAGAGCTTCTTCGATCGGCTCTTGATCAAACTTGTGCGTGAGTCAGAGCTCGAGATCGAAACCTCCCGGGCGCCTGAAAAGGGACCCGATGGCCAGGACGTCTTTATTTGGCTTTTCAAGGGCGGCACGCAAGTGACTTCGATGCGCTTCGCAAGAGAGCCGGCGCTCGATCCGGACGACCTTGGCGACGACACGCCGCTGACAGATCAGGCCGTCCCTGCTGCGGTCACTCCCGACTGGACCTTTGACTTCAAGTGGCCAATGCAGGTCAGTCCCCTACCCGAGAAGGTCTTAACGGAGCGGGGCGGCTTTGCCGCAATTAAAGCGGGCGCGCTCGGATCTGCTATTCGTTTGATCGCGCAAGCCTCCAAAGGGCCCGGCAAAAAGTCCTGCAGAATTGAAAATGGTCGCATCTTCGGCGGCTCGAAGACATCCATAAGATTCGTAAAATCAGAAGCGCTCTGCGGGCTGACCTGCGACATCGAGGCGGCGCACCTCAATGACCTCAGTCATGTTTTAGCTCGGATGAACGCCGCCGGCACCGCGGCCAAAGTCGAAGGTTCTTGGCTATTTTTTGAGGATGACCTGATTTCGCTAGCGCTCCCGGTTTCCGACCAATCCGGGGGTGATTTCACGCTAACGCTCGAACCTCTTGCAACGGGAGCGACGGATCCCAAAGAGCTTGAGCTGGCCATCCAACGCATCATCACCCAATGTGGGAAAAGAGACAGCGCAGTGCAGTGGGCGCTGCATATCATCGGAGATCGGGTCGGCGTGGAGTTCAGGACCGCCGTGAGGCCGGGCACTGCGAAAGTAGCGCATGTCACCAATCCTAGCGACTTTTCCATCGCTGATGCCTCGGTCACCGAACTTGCGTTCAACGTAGATGCGCAGATCTTGGCGCTTGTCATTCCCGATAGACGCGGCAAGCTGGTGACGTTGGAATTTTTCGAGCAAGCAATTCGCTCGCTCCAGACAAGCGACGACTTCGTTGTCGAGACCTTCGTCGAGGCTCGGGTCGAGACGTCGGCCACCCCTACAGAGCCGCGCCGGAGTTTGAAGCGTGCGTAGCGGCGGTTTTCGTTCGCCACGCGTGTTTGGCGTGTTTGGCCTGATTTGCACAGGCCTGCGCGAAAAGGGGGAAACGGCCAGCCAGCCGCGCCGCTTTCGGCGATTTTGTAATACTGTTCGCACCACCGGCAAGCAGTTTTTTTTGGAACAGAACCCAAGACGCGCACCAAATAAGGTTTCGACTAGTGCGATCAGGAGTACTTCTGTCCCGATCCCCCAGCCCGTAACCATTGGCGGTCGGAGATGTCGAAAGGCCTTCGTCGTTAAATTGAATTCAAAGTGGATCACGCTACCCCGATCGCGGCCGCATCGCGCCCGCGGGCGCAACGGCCTTCGTGGCGTGGTTACAAAGCAGCATACTCGCTACGAGAGACTCGCGAAGCTTTCATCTACGCACTTCCACAGGGGGCAACAAAGTTCATACTTGTTCGAATTAATATTACCTGTCTAAGATTACGAGGTATCAATGCAGATCGGAGATATGGTGTACTTTTGGACGGGACGCGGATCGCATGGTTACGCGGTTATCCGGGAGTTCAAAGGCCCGCTTGTCCTTCTCGACCCAGAGCCAGACGCCACGGTCGGCTCCGACGCCAACTCTACATACTGGATACCCCGAGACAAGGGTGTCCCTAGGGACCAGATCGATACCGCCCCTGCCATCTGGTTCACTAACTTTTAACTGGAGTCCGCTGCTAGCATGTCACGCCTCAAGCGAACGCCGTCTTGAATCTGACGCAAGAAAACCAAGCGATATCGACTTTCTCGATCGACTCGAAACGACATCCACGCGAGTCCATGAACTTGCTGCAAAACGCTGTGCCCCTACCGCCAATTTCGGTCTGCAAGGCGTGCACGATCGGCTGTCCGGGGCCTATTTATTATTACCCTTCCACTACCACAAGCCCAAGTACCACTTCCACTTCCACTTCCACTTCCACTTCCACTTCCACGGTCGCATATTCTCCTCCAAATCTCCATGTGAATTTTCGCGGCGCTCCGCAGAACCTCCATCGCCAGCCCGCATGGAGGTCACATGCCCCAAGTCGCAACCCGCGCCCTTCATCAAGAAGTCCAGGCCAAGCAGATCCTCATCGAGCAGCTTCGTGCGCTCGCCGATCACGATCCTGACGTCCTCGCCGATCTGTTCGAAGGCGAAACCAATCTCATCGACCTGATCGCCGCCGTCGACGCCTCCATCCTCGAAGACGAGATCCTCGTCGAGGGAACCAAGATCTTCATGGAGAAGCAGCAGGCCCGGAAAAAAGCCGCGGAAGCCCGCATCGACGCCAAGCGCCGCTTACTCGGCCACACGCTCGATCAGATCGGGCTAAAGACGCTGCGCACGCCAACATCGACGCTCACCATCTCCGAGGCTGGCGTCAAAGCAATCGCCATCGAACCGGCGGAGATTCCCGCCAGGTGGTGGCGCCCGCAGCCACCCAAACCCGATCAGGAGGGGCTCACCCGCGCCATTCGCGCGCGTAAGACCGCGCTCACTGCTCTCGACCACATTCCCGATCCTGATGAACGCGATCTCGTCCGCGCACGGATCGACGAAGAGCACCCGGCCATTCCTGGCGTCGCCGAATCCAACGGCGGCATAACTCTGACACGGAGGGTTTGAGATGTCCCTGCCCCAATCGCACTCACTCGCCAATCCAGCAACGGCCATCGGCGTCGCTTCATCTTTGTACAATACAAAGGACCTCGCCCTGATCCGACGCACTGTCGCCATCGACACCACCGACGACGAATTCAATCTGTTCATTCACTGGGCGCGAGCGCTACGACTGGACCCATTGCGGCGCCAGGTCCATGTGTTCATTGTCCATAAGGACAATGCCAAGAAGCGGCGCATCGCGCTCATCAGCTCAATCGAGGGCCTTCGATCTATCGCGGCGCGCACCGGAAATTACCGTCCTGATGACGGCGAGCCCACCTTCGTTACGCGACGCAACCTCAAGAGCGAGACCAATCCGGCTGGACTTGTCAGCTGCACGGTCCGCGTATGGCAGTTTTCGCATGGGCAATGGCATCGCATCTCAGGCGCAGCGCGATGGGACGAGTTCGCGCCACTCAAGACAGTCTGGGAGAACGATCAGCCCACCGACCGCATAGTGCTCGACCGCGCTGGTAAGTGGGCCGAGATGCCGCGTCACATGTTGGCAAAAGTCGCAGAGGCGCAAGCGCTTCGCAAAGGCTGGCCGGAAGACCTCGCCAATTGCTTCGGCGGGGAAGAAGTCGAGCGCCTTCGTCTCGAGGACCTACCGTCCCAGTCAGCTCGCGAAGGCATCGCCGCCGAGCGCCTCGAAC
>JANXTB010000426.1 GCA_025356415.1 Hyphomicrobiales bacterium | reverse complement strand
TCGCCAGCGCTTCGTAATTCTTCAGCCCGGGGCCGGTGAAGTTCTTGATGCCGGCGGTGATTTCCTTGGTGCGAAGATCGAGGTTGTCTGCAAGCTTGCGGATCGCCTTCGCGGAATCGCCAATGTCAGTGAACATGCCTGCCGAGCCCGGCCCGCCGAGGAAGCCCTGCACGGAGGCCAGCACGCCGTCGATCTTGTCGGCCGAGGCGTTCAACTTGGCGGTAAGTTCCGCGGCGTTCTTCATCATCGTGTCGGTGTTGGCGCGATTGTTGTCGAGCACTGTCGCGAACTGGTCGAGCGAGTCGACCGCGTGCGTGACCTTCTTGGCGTCGACCGCTTTCGCGAATTCCTGCGCGCTGGTCATCACGCTGTCGAGCTTCGCGGTCTGGGCGCCGAGGTCGCGCGCCACCTTGGAAGCGTCTGTGAGCAGCGAGTCGATGTTCTGCTTGTTGCGGCTAAGCGTTGAGGAGAACTCCTCCGCATTGGCGACAATGCTGCGAACCTTGGCGGGATCGACAGCGGCGACGAGCTTGTTGAAGTCGGTAGTCAGGACTTCAAGCTTTTGTGAAAGCGGGCGGATGGTGGCGCCGAGATCAGACATGCCGGCCAGGAAATCCTTCACCCCGCCGGCGTTGGCGGCCAGCGCATCGGTGAAGGTTTCGACGTTCTTGACGGTGCGCGAAATCGATTCGGCATTGTTGGTGACGATCGTGTCGGCCTTGTTCAGCACGCTGTCGACCTTGCGGGTGAGGTCCTGCAATGTCTCGACGATGTTCTGGAAATCGGAGCGTTCCGCGCGGATTTCCGCAACACCCGAGCCATTGGCGGTGAGCCGCCCCGCGTCGGCGGTGCCGCCGGTGAGCGCGATCGAGCCGACGCCGGTGAGGCCCTGATATTCGAGGCGCGCGCGTGTGTCGGTCTTCACCGGCGTGCGGCCGTCGACCTCGATCATGGCGTAGACTTCGGACGGGTCGGGCGCGAGGTCGATGTTGGTGACTTCGCCTACTTTCAGGCCGTTGAACAGAACCTGCGAGCCGCGCGTCAGGCCCGACACGGAGCTTGAGAAAACGATGCGGTAGGAATCGCGGCCGGACTGTTTGTTGGCGCCGCCCGAGAACCAGAAGACGAACAGAAACGCGCCGGCGATCACCGCCAGCGCAAAGGCGCCGATCAACGTGTAATTGGCCCGCGTTTCCATCGTCCGTGAAAGTCCTTCAGCAACAGCAAAGCTATTCGAATCGGGCTGCTAAGCCTGGATCAAGCCCGAACCCTTGCAGCCTTTCATGGCGCTTTCAAGGGAGCGAGACGGCTTCTCAAGCCGCCGTGGCCCCGTCGCGACGCAGCGCGCGTTCGCCATGGAAATAGGCCTGCACCCACGGATGCTGGACGGCGAGGATTTCCTCCACGGTTCCGGCAGCGACAATCTTCTTGTCGGCGAGCGCGGCGACGCGGTCGCAGATTGAGTAAAGGCTGTCGAGATCGTGCGTCACCATGAAAACAGTCAAGCCGAGCGTCTTCTGCAAGGTCGCGATGAGTTGATCGAATTCGGCCGCGCCAATCGGATCGAGGCCGGACGTCGGCTCGTCGAGGAACAGGATTTCGGGATCGAGCGCCAGCGCTCGCGCCAGCGCCGCGCGCTTGATCATGCCGCCCGACAATTCCGACGGGAATTTTTCCGCCGCGTCCGGATTCAAGCCGACCATACGGATCTTCAGCATCGCGAGTTCGTCCATCAGCCCTTGCGACAGGTCGAGATATTCGCGCATCGGGACCTGGATGTTCTGCCGCATCGTCAAGCTGGAAAAGAGCGCGCCATGCTGGAATAGCACGCCCCAGCGCCGCTCCATCGCGCGATGCTCCGCGCGCGACAGCTCCGCAAGATTGCGACCAAAAACTTCGATCGTTCCTGCGCGCTGTTTCACCAGCCCGAGCACGGTGCGCGTCAGCACGGACTTGCCGGTGCCCGAGCCGCCGACAAAGCCGAGAACCTCGCCACGCCTGACGTCGAGATCGAGATTCTCGAGGATGATCTTGTCGCCGAAGCCAACAGTGATTCCGCGCACGCTGATGGCGGGAACATCGGTCTGCGTTGCGCCCGTCATGCGAATGCTCCACCAGCGCCGTATAATTTCATTTCCATCCTCAATATTTGATCGAGGCGAAGAACATTGCGAACAGTCCGTCGACGACGATCACCATGAAGATGGATTTAACCACCGACGCCGTCACCTGCTTGCCGAGCGATTCCGCCGAGCCCTGCGTCGCAAGGCCTTCCATCGCGGCGATCATGCCGATCACAAGCGCCATGAAAGGCGCCTTGATGAGGCCGACGAGAAACGTGTTCAGCGCGATCGCCGATTGCAGCCTTCCGAGAAACACCTCTGGGCTGATGTCGCCATACATCCAGCCGACGATGAGGCCGCCGAATATCGCCGCCATGTCGGCAAGAAACGTCAGCAACGGCAGGCTGATGAGAAGCGCGAGAATGCGCGGCATGATCAGCACGTCGACGGGATCGAGGCCCATCACGCGGAGTGCGTCGATTTCTTCGCGCATTTTCATCGAGCCGAGTTCGGCCGTGATCGCCGAGCCCGAACGGCCCGCGATCATGATCGAGGTCAGCAGCACGGCAAGTTCACGCAGCGTGAGAATGCCGATGAGATCGACAGCGAATGTCGCGGCGCCGAATTTCTGCAGCTGAAAGATAGACTGCTGCGCGACGATGCAGCCGACGAGGAAGTTGATCAGCACAATGATCGGCAAACTGCGGAAGGCGAAGGATTCGATGTGGAAAACAATCGAAGTTCCGCGAAAGCGCGCCGGATTGAGCAGCGCCTTGACCATGGAATTCACCACCTCGCCGAGAAAGGCGACGCCGGTGACCATGTTGCGCCCCACATCAACGAGCGTCTCGCCAATGTCGGCGAGCAGGTTCACCATGGCGTTGCCGCCGTGCGGTTTGGGCGGCGGGCACTCCGTGTATTTCGATTCCTCCAGCAACAGCCGGTATTCGGGCCTTGCTGTTTCATAGGTCATCTGCGCGCCGCTGCGGGCCAGCGCATCGCGGCTTCGGTCGATCACCCACGCGCCGGCGGTGTCGAGCCGTTCCACAGAATCGAGATCGAGCGTGATTTCGCGCATGCCCGTGCCATCGGTGACGAGGCTCTGGCCGGCGCGTTCGAGTTCGGCGGAGCCCTCGATCGTCCAGGCGCCCGTCAGAGTCAGCCGCAGGCCATCGCCTTGCGGCTCGCTCGAGAAGGCAGGTTCAGACGTCAATTCAGACCCCATGCGCCGCGAAGCTCCGAGAGATTCGACTGGATTCGTCATAATGGCGGCAGCCTGCGGAGTCTAATCAAGGGGGGCATCGCCCGCGCGGGCGCGCGTCAGCCAGAGCCAGCGGGTGAGCGTCAGGCTCTGCGCCTCATTGTCGGCAATCCATGCGGCGTTTCGAAGACGCCCGGTTTGCGCGTCGAATTCGAGGCTTTCCGGACCGTCGTCCTGCCGGGCCGGGGCGCCGTCCTGAAAGTAATGCGCCTCAGTCACGCGGCCGCTTTCAAAGTCATAATGCAAGGCGGCGGGGCCATCGTTGCGGTGCAGGCGCCCCTGGCGATACCAGAGTTCGAAGCCGACCGCGCCATCGGCGGTGCGCCGCATGATGCAGGCTGGCCCGTCTTCCCGATGCGGCCGGTCGTCGAGCAGCCAGAGCTCGGTGTAGACCGGCCCTTCCTCCTCGATCCGATATTCCAGCATCGGCTGGGGCAAGTCCTCACTCCATAACGGCGGCTTTGAGAATGCACACCATGGTTGCGTGAGCAGGCTTTTTTGAGGTGTTGCGGATGATGTGAGGCCGGTCGCAGCGATAGCGCAACGTGTCGCCGGCCTTGGCGTGTTCAATGACGCCAGAAACTTCCACCTCGAGCTCGCCGGAAATCACCGACAGGCATTCGACGGACCCGCGCTGGTGCGGATCGGATTCGAGAACGCCGCCGGGCTCGGCCTGGAAATCATACCATTGCAGCCATTCGACCGTCTTGATCCAGCCGATGATGCCAAGCCTGCACTTGCCGTCGTCCGACAGCAGAATCGGCGTTTCGCCCTTGGTGGATTTCTCAAGAAAGGGCTCATCCTCGGCGGCTTGCAGCACGCGTTCGATGGACACATCGAGCGCCTGCGCGAGGCGCCAGATGGTGGCGAGCGTTGGATTGGTTTCATTGCGCTCGATCTGGCTGATGATCGATTTGGCGACGCCCGATTGCTCGGAAAGCTCGGAGAGGGAGAGGTTGTACGCCTTGCGCAGGCGTTGCACGGTCTTGCCAAGCTGGCCCGAGAGCGCCACCGCGCCCGCTTCCAGCGCCTTGACCTTGTCGCGACCCTCGACACCCATACGTCCGGCTCCGATATCCCTCGACCCGTTCCGGATAATAGCCGATTTCGTTTGGAATAACGAACGTAAATTTCACCGCTTGCGGGCGGCGCGTTCCGTGTAAATGGCCAGCAGTCCGCCAAAGGCGATGATTCCCGCTCCCACCAGCGCGACGTCGCGCGGCGCTTCGGCGAAGAACAGAAGACCGATGATCAGCGCCCAGATCATCGAGGTGTAATCGAAGCAGGCAATGATCGAGGCGTCGGCGTATCGATAGCTTTGCGTCATGAAGATCTGGCCAATTCCGCCCAGCAGGCCAAGCGCGATCAGCGGCCACCATTCTTCGAGGCTCGGCGTAACCCAGGCTTGCGATTGCATAGCGCTCGCAAAGGGCGCGGCATCCGGCCAGACTTCGGCGGCGAACATCACCAGCATGCTGGCCAGCGTGGTCGAGGTCTGGAAATAAAAGACGATGGCGCCGGTGTCCTCTGTCTTGGTGAGGCGGCGCGTCTGGATCATGGCGATCGAGACGAGGACGGCGGCGAAGAAGGCGCACAGCGCACCAACCGATGCCCGCGCATCGGCGTGGCGGCCCAGATGCTCCCAGAGCATGACGATGACGCCCGCAAAGCCGATCATCACCGCCGACCAGCGCGACAGAGTGACTTTTTCGTGGAGCAGCAGGGCGGAGAAAACGACGATCAGCAGCGGGCCGGCATAGCCGATGGCGGTGACGTCAGCGAGCGGCAGGAAGCCGTAAGCCGCAAACATCAGCGACATGCTGCCGACGCCCGCGATAGACCGCACGAGATGACCGCCAAGATTTTTCGTATGCAGTGCGCGCGGAAAATCGCCACGCGACAGCAGCCAGAAGACGAGCGGGATCAGCGCGAAGGATGAGCGGAAGAACACCAGCTCGGAGACCGGATAGGCGCTGTAATATTTCACGAGCGCCAGCATGGCCGAGAAGAACAGCGTAGACGCTATTTTGAAGGCGATGCCGGTCAACATGAGGGAGGTGTAGCTCTTTCCGCGTGTGCGCGCGCACCATGGGGGAGGGGCGCGCGATGGGCAAGCGGGTTTGAGTGTGCCGGGCTCGCGCAATCTTCTCATTGTTCGTCATTGCGAGGAGCCGAAGGCGACGCGGCAATCCATCTTCGGGCGGCTGCCGCTAGATGGATTGCCGCGTCGCTGCGCTCCTCGCAATGACGGTGCGGGCGCCAACAAAAAAGGCGCGGATTGCTCCGCGCCTTCTTTAATTCTGATCTCCCGAGCCGCTTACTCGAAGTGGCCGGCGGCGTGGGCGAGCATTGTGTAGACCTTGCCTGTCTCGGAGGTGAGATAGGTGCGGGCCAGCACGCCGTCGCGATCGTCGCGGCTGACTTCCGTCAGCAGGCGCTCGAATTCCGACGTGTAGCGATCCACCGAGTCGCGGAATTCCGGCTCGGCGCGGTAGCGGCGGCGGATTTCCTCGAAGGCCTGCTGCCCCTGCGGCGTGTATAGGCGACGCGAGAAGACGTTGGCCTCGCCACGGTTGTAGCGATCCCACAGATCGACGGACGCCTCGTGATCGATCATGCGCGCGATGTCGAGCGTGATCGCATCGAGCGCGTTGGCCGGCTGCTGCGTGGCGAGAGAGGCCGTATCCTCGGCCTCATCGCGCGACGCGCGGGCGAGCAGGTCCGACAACCAACCCGCGCCCTTTTCAGCGGCCGAAGCCGGCTTGCGGGGGGCGGGGACCGGACGGCGAACCGTTTCTTCCACACGCTGCGCTTCCTGACGGAAGGGAGCGGCCATGCGGACGGTCTCGACCGGGCGCGACGGTTCCGGCGCGCGCTGCGGCTCACCCAGACGCGGCGACGCCTCGGGGCGGCGACCGGCGGGTTCGGCGACGTCGTAGGCGCGGCCCGAGCGGGCGATCAGGTCGGTCAGCTCGTTCAGCGCCTTGATCTGCTCGGCGACGACACGGCGCATGGCTGCGGCCTGTTCGGCGGTTTCGCGCGGCAGTTCCACGGCGCCGCGACGCAGCTCCTGACGGGTTGTCTCGAGCTCGCGGTTGATGTCGGTCGAGATGCCCTGGATCTCCGATGCGGAGCTGCGCATGTGCTCGAGCGCCGACGTGAAGACCCGCGCGACTTCCTGGTTCGCCTCGGAGAAGACGGAGCGGAGTTCCGCGGCCATCTTTTCCTGCTGGCGCGACGAGGACTGGCGCACTTCGTCGTATTGATCCGAGATCACGCCGGCGACGGATTGCGTCGTTTCGGCGATGTAGGCGCCGATGTCGCGCGCACGCAGTTCCGCGCGGCGGAAAGCGTCGTCGATAGCGCCCGAGAAGTTGTGCATCAGGCCTTCGAAATCGCCGGTCTTGGCCGTCATGGCTTCGATCGTCGATTCGAGAGACTGGCGACGCGCCGCCAGGATGCTGTCGACTTCGTTCTGCGTCTGGCTGATCTGCGTCGCGACGCCGGACAGATACTGGTTCGAGTTTTCGAGGCGCCCGGCAATGGCGTCGGCGCTTTCCAGTGTCGCAATCGCCGTATCGGTGATCGCGTGGACCTGCGCATTGACGGTGTCGAGAGCGTGGCCGAAGTCCTGCACGCGCGACGACAGGGCGGTCTCGGCGCCGGCGAGGTTTTCACCCGCATGCGAGACGATGTCCTGCAGGAACGTGCTGGTTTCGCGCAGCTGGTTGAGCGTGGCGATGATCTCGCCCTGCAGCGCCTGCTTGGTGTTGGTGAGGCTCTCGATCGAGTCGCGCGCGGCGCCTTCGATCTGTGTGCGCAGGCCGAGCGACGACTTGTCGATCGCGGCCGAAAGCTCTTCCTGCTTCTGGCCGAGATGCTGCACGATCGCCGAGCCGCGGTTCTCGATCGCATTGGCGACGACTTCGCCAACGTTCGCGATTTCCGTCGTCACTTCGCTACCGCGCGCCGCGATCATGTCGACGAGCATCGGGCCCTGCAATTCGACAAGCGACTGCAGTTCGCCGGTGCGGGTGCTGATGATCTCGCTCAGCGCATCGCCACGTTCGCGCATCCGCTCGGCGAGCTGGTGCATGCGGGTGTCGATGTCTGTCGAAATGTCGCTCGCCGTGACGCCAAGAGACTCGGCCACCGAGCGGCCGCGACGTTCGATCTCGTCCGACACCGTGTTGAGGCGGCCAACGACGCGTTCTTCGAAGCTAGAGATGCGGTCGTCGAGCGTGGCTGCGATGTCGCTTGCGCGACCGCCGAGCGTCTCGTTGATCTCGCTCGCCTTCTCCGACAGCGTGTGGGTGAGGGCGGTGGAGCGATTTAGCAGGATGGCGTCGATTTCCGCCGCCTTCTCGTCAAGCGCGCGGGTGACCTGGCGGCCGCCTTCGCCCAGAACCTGCGCGACTTCGAGCGCGCGCTGGGCGAGCGTTTCGTTGAGCGCCTTGGAGCGGGTGTCGAGACCGTTGTCGATCTTGTTAATCAGGCTGTCGAGCGACTCGGAGATGGCCTGCGACTTGTTGGTCGCGCGCTCTTCGAATTCGTTGGTGCGCTGTTCGAGCAGGCTCGCCGTGTAATCGGCATGCGCCTCGAGACGCTCCGTGAGCGCGGAGCCGTGCACGGTGAAGACATTTTCAACCGAGCCGAAGCGCTCGACGATGTCTTGCGTGAAATGTTCGGCCTGCTGACCGATGCGATCGGCTAGCGCGCCGCCCTGGTTGACGAACACGTCCTCGACGTGGGTGAAGCGCGTCGTGATGTCGTTGGTGAAGCGGTCGGTCTGTTCGGCAAGCCGATCGGCGAGCGCGCCGCCGTGCACGGTGATTGCGGATTCCGCCTCGTGCAGACGGTTGGCGACTTCGCCGGTGAAGCGGTCGGCATGTTCGGCGATCTGGCCGGCCAGCACTTCGCTGTGGTTGATGATGGTCGTCTCGAACGTCATGAGGCGTTCGGCCATCTCGCCGCTGATGCGGTCGCCATTGCCCACGACCGCCGTTTCAAACTGGGCAAGACGCTCGGCCAGAGCGTCCGTCACGCGGCCGCCCTGCGAAACGACAGTGCTTTCGAACGCCAGCAGGCGATCGGAGAGATGCTCGGAAACGCGATCCGAATGCACGCTGATCGCCGAGATCGCGTCTTCAGCGGAAGCGGCGAAGCGGTTGGTGAGGTCGGCGACGCCGCGCTCGAGATGATCGGTGAGCTGGACGTGATGCGTTTCAAGCTGCGAGGCGAGTTCGTGGCCCGACGTGTGGAACAGGTCGTACGCCGTGTTCGCGCGCTCGGAGATGATGTTCGCGATGCGCTCGCCGGTGGCGTTGAAGCGATCTTCGAGGCTGCCGCCCTGAACGGTGATCGCCTGTTCGATCTTGTCGCCGGTGAGCGCGAGACGCTCGGCGAAATCGAGACCGCGCGACGAGATCGTGTCGGCGATGCGCAGGCCGGTTTCATCGATACGGCTGGTGACGTTTTCGCCGCGCGCCGTGAGTTCGGACACCAGCGCGTCGCCGGTCGACTTGAGGCGCGAGTCGATTTCGTCGATGCGCGTGCCGAGCTGGCCGGTGATGGCTTCGGTGGCGATCGTCAGGCGTTCGGTGACTTCCTCGCCGGTGCCGGCGAGACGCGCGACAATGTCGCCGCCATGCTCGCTGATGCGGCCGACGAGATCGTCGCCGGTTCGCGTGAGCGTCGTGGAAATGTCGTCGCCCTTGGCGTTCAGCAAGTCGCTGACGCGCGCGCCCGCTTCGCCGACGCGTTCGGCGATCTGCGTCGAGGCGTCTTCGAGATCGCGCGACAGAGCTTCATGCGCGCCGGAAATCGCCTGGCGGACGCGGTCCGCATTGATCACGATGGCTTCGCGCTCGGAGGAGAGTTCGTCGATGAGCGAGCGGATGCGGCGCTCGTTTTCCGTGTAGGAGCGTTCCAGCGTCGACACTTCGGCGCGCACGACGGTTTCGAGTTCGCTGGCGCGGGCCAGCGCGCGCTCGATGCCATCGCCCATGGAGGACACTTCGCGGCGGATCGCCTGCGACAGCGTCACGACCTGTTCGGTCGCGATCGTCTCGGGTTCGGCAAGTCGCATGGCGACTTCGGTCAGCGCCTGCGCGGTGAGGCGCATTTCCTGCGTGCGGCGCATGATGAGCGCGCTGATGAAAAAGAAAATAACAGGACCGAGCGCGGTCATGCCCAGCACGACCATCTGCTGCGGGACGAGGGCGCCGAGCGTGGACGCGTAATAGCCGACGAGGCCGATCCAGACAGCCGACGCGATGGCGGCGAACGCCATGGGGGCAGGGTTTGAACGCGCCTGCAAGGCCTGCAGAATCTGGCCGACAGAGCGGCGGTCGTCATTGGCGGCTGCGGGCGCGGCGGCTGCGGCCTTCGCTTCGGCGGTCTTGGCTTCCACGGCCCGGGCTTCGGCGGCCTTGGCTTCGGCCCTGATTTCATTGCGGGCTTCGACTTCGGCGCGCGCGGTCGCGGCTGCTGATTTGGCTGGTTCGGGTTTTGCCGGAGTGGGTTCGACAATTTGCGCGAGGTTCAGCGCTTCTTCGATCGCCGACAGCGCCGCAGCGGTCGGATCCTGAACCTTGGGTTGTGTCGCCATGTACTTGCCTCTTGAAACGCTGCCGCACCCCCGCCAAAGCGGAAGCCATGCCTGTGCCCGCGCGCCAACTGGCCTCGATGCGCGCAAGCCCGGCATTAACCAATCGTCAATGTATCGAAACTTGCGCTGACAGGAAACCTTGGCCGCTGCCAATCCGGAAACGTCGTTAACGCTCCATTCACCATCTGCTCGGACATTGGTGAATCAATGGCGGGCGTTTCCGCCGGCATCACCAGCCGCGTGCTGCGAAATTTCCATTCACCCTGCGGAAGGTCTCACCATGTCGATGCTCGTCCCGCTTCGCAGTCAGTCATCTTTATCGGCCTTGGCCGAGGCTTTTCCGGCGCTCGCGCGACCGCGGGCTACGCCGCTCGGAACGCCTCTGGATCTTGTTCATCTGGCTCGCCAATCTCTTGGGGATAAAGGGCGGGAGATGGAGCTGCTGGGCCATTTCGACCATCAGGCCGGCCTCGCCGGGCCTCGCCTGCGGGCTTTGGCGGGGGACGACAAGGCCCGCGCCATGGTGAAGATGCTGGGCGCGACCGCCCGGACCGCCGGCGCCTTCGGGGTGGCGGCCGCCTGTGACGCTTACGCTGCGACACTGGTTGGCGGGGTCCCGGAGCGCGACGCGTCGATTGCTCTCGACATCCTCGACGAGGAGATCGTCATCGCCCGCACCGCCATCTCGGACCTGCTCGGGCGTTAGTCGCTCTCGCCAAAATCCAGCCGATGGATTAACTCAGAGCCCTGCGCGCGGTCCGGCCGCGCTTCTCGCGGGGACGACGCACCTATGGTCCAGATTACTTTCAAAGACTCCACCGGTCAGTCGCGCACCGTCG
>JANXTB010000253.1 GCA_025356415.1 Hyphomicrobiales bacterium | reverse complement strand
TCCACGCGGTGGCGCGGTTCTTGTGCTGCGAACGCTCGCCCTGGCAGGCGACGACAATGCCGGTGGGAATATGCGTGATGCGCACCGCCGAGTCGGTCGTGTTGACGTGCTGGCCGCCGGCGCCCGACGAGCGGTAAGTGTCGATGCGGCAGTCGCTTTCGTTCACCGCAATGTCGATCTTGTCGTCGATCACGGGATAGACCCATACCGACGCGAAGCTCGTGTGGCGGCGCGCGTTGGAGTCGAACGGCGAGATGCGCACGAGACGATGCACGCCCGATTCCGTCTTCATCCAGCCATGCGCATTGTGGCCCTTGATGAGAATGGTCGCGGACTTGATCCCGGCTTCGTCGCCGCTGGTCTCTTCGATCACCTCAACCTTGAACTTCTGGCGTTCGGCCCAGCGCATGTACATGCGAAGCAGCATACGCGCCCAGTCGCAGCTCTCGGTGCCGCCGGCGCCCGAATGCACTTCGACATAGGTGTCGTTGGCGTCGACTTCGCCCGACAGCAGCGCCTCGACATGGCGGCGCTCGGCCTCCTGCTTCAGCGCCTTCAGGCCGGCGATGCCTTCCTGCTCGGTTTCGACGTCGGCTTCCATTTCGCCGAGTTCGACGAGCGTGACTGTGTCCTCGAGGTCGCGTTCGAAACGCGACAGCGAGCCGAGCCTTTCTTCAAGGTCGGTGCGCTCGCGCATGATTTTCTGCGCGGCGTCGGCATCGTTCCAGAGGTCCGGGTCTTCGACCCGCGCGTTCAGTTCCGCGAGGCGGCGCGTTGCGGCATCGACGTCAAAGATGCCTCCTCAGCAGTCCCACGGACTGCTTGATCTGTTCGACGAGCGCTTCGGCTTCGGCGCGCATTGGGTTTCACTTTCCACAAGACCCGGCGGCGAACGCCGCTGGGTCGGGGTTTCACTTTCAATGAAGGACCAGCGGCGAGCGCCGCTGGAATCGTGGCGGGAAACTAGAGAAGGAAGCGGGCTAATACAACCCGCCGGTTCCAGCGCCCACGGCCTGTTCGCCGCCAAAGCCCTGATCGCTGCCCGCCAACGCGTAACTGTCCGGCGGTGAGGTGCCCGGCTTGAAGGCTTCCAGAATCGTGCCCTGCCCTGACGAGCGCACGCCGGACTTGCTGTCCACCGTGATCAGCTTGATGCCGGGCGGCACGCGGAACGGCACATCGGGCTTGTCCTTCAGCGCGACCTGCATGAAGTCGCGGAAGATCGGCGCAGCGTATTGGCCGGCGGTGGCCGAATTGCCGAGCGAGCGCGGACGGTCGTAACCCATGTAGACGCCGACCGTGAGATCCGCCGAGAAGCCGACGAACCACACGTCCTTGGCCTCGTTGGTGGTGCCCGTCTTGCCCGCGACATGCTTGCCGACCGCCTTCACGACCTGCGCGGTGCCGCGCTGGACAACGCCTTCCATGATCGAGGTGATCTGGTAGGCGGTGAGCGGATCGAGCACCTGCTCGCGGTTGTCGATGAGCTTGGGCTCGTTCTGGTCAGACCATTTCGGCGCATCGCAACCCTGGCAGACGCGCTGGTCGTGGCGATAGAGCGTCTTGCCGAAGCGATCCTGGATGCGGTCGATCAGCGTCGGCTGGATGCGCCGGCCGCCGTTGGCCAGCATCGAATAGGCTGTCACCATGCGCATCACCGTCGTCTCGCCGGCGCCGAGCGCCATTGAGGGAACGGGCATCATGTTGTCGTAGACGCCGAAGCGCTTGGCGTATTCGGCGATGAGCGGCAGCCCCACGTCGCGCGCCAGACGCACGGTCATCAGGTTCTTGGAATGCTCGACGCCGTAGCGCAGCGTGTGCGGGCCGCCCGACTTGCCGTCGTAATTTTCAGGTCGCCAGATGCCGACGCCCGGCCCCATGTCGATTTCGATCGGCGCGTCCATGACGATCGACGAGGGCGTGTAGCCATTGTCGAGCGCGGTCGCGTAGACGATCGGCTTGAAGGACGAACCCGGCTGGCGCAGGGCCTGCGTCGCGCGGTTGAACTCGGACTGGTCGAAGGAGAAACCGCCCACCATGGCGAAGACGCGGCCCGTGTGCGGGTCCATCGCCACGATGGCGCCGGAAATGTCAGGGATCTGGCGCAGCCGGTACTGGCTGGACTTCGGATCCACGGGTTCGACGTAGATGACGTCGCCCGCCTGCAGCGCCTGACGCAAGGGTTTGCGCGTCCATTTCACGCCGTCGGGGGTGATCGTGCCGGTGACGCGCTCGCGATTGACCTCGCCGCCGCGATCCTTCAGCGGCTGCAGGCCGATGCGCGCCTGGCCGTCGGTGACGTCGAGCACGACGGCGAGCCGCCACGGCGACACGTCGCCGAGCACCGGAACATCGGCCAGCGCCGGGCCCCAATCCTGCGTCACGTCGATCGAGCGCATGGCGCCGCGGAAACCGCGCGCCTCGTCATAGCGCACGAGGCCATCGACGAGCGCCTTGCGGGCCCAGAGCTGCATCTTGGGATCGAGCGTGGCGCGAACGGAAAGGCCGCCCTCGTAGAGCTTCTTTTCGCCATAACGCTCGAGCAGTTCGCGACGCACTTCTTCCGCAAAATAGCCGGCCGCGTAGGAATTGGGCGAGAGCACGCGCGGGTTGACGCCCAGCGGTTCGGTCTTCGCCTTTTCGCCGACAGCCGAGGTGATGTGACCGTCGGCCACCATGCGATCGATCACGTAATTGCGGCGCGAGATGGCTGCGTCGCGAAAGCGGAACGGATGATAATTGTTGGGGCCCTTGGGCAGCGCGGCAAGATAAGCGGCCTCCGAGACCGTCAGCTCCTGCACGGCCTTGCCGTAATAATTCAGCGCGGCGGCGGCGATCCCGTAATTGCCGAGGCCGAGATAGATTTCATTTAGGTAGAGCTCGAGAATCCGGTCCTTGGAATAGGCCGACTCGATGCGGAACGAGAGCAGCGCTTCGCGAATCTTGCGCTCGAACGAGCGCTCGTTGCCGAGCAGGAAGTTCTTCGCCACCTGCTGCGTGATGGTGGAGGCGCCCTGCACGCGCTTCGAGCCTTGCACCAGGACGACGACCGCGCGCGCGATGCCTTCGGGATCGATGCCGTTATGCGTGTAGAAGTTCTTGTCTTCCGCCGAGATGAAAGCGTTCTTCACCAATTGCGGGATCGCGGCGGACGGCAGATAGAGGCGGCGTTCGCGCGCATATTCGGCCATCAGCGATCCGTCGCCTGCATGCACGCGCGTCATCACCGGCGGCTCGTAATTCTGCAGCTGCGTATAGTCCGGCAGGTCTTTCGAGAAATGCCAGACGAGACCCGCGACAGCCACCGCGCCGAGCACGAAGAGAATCGCGCCGGTTGCGAAGACGAATCCGAAGAATCGAGCGATCAGCCGCATAGGTGAGTCCTGGCCTCTTGATTTCCGGCAAGTATAGCTGGTCTTACAGCGCCCGGCACGGGTCGAATGCGCGCTCCGCGCAGGTGAACAACTCGCTCGCAGCAGCTCTCATCTGGTTGAGTTTTGTGGTCTTAATGGGGCGCGCGCCATCGGGCAATGGCGCAACGCCAATCCGTCACAGGCTAGTTTGCAGGCGGAGCCGGACGCCCGGCCTCGACTCCGCTGCCAAGTCTCGGCTGAAAGAAGGAATCGACGGCTCGGACCATTGCGCTCGCAGCCTTCGCGCGCCATTCGGATGTCGCCAAGGAGGCTGAATCCTTTTCATTGGAAAGGTATCCAAGCTCGAGCAGGACCGAGGGCACATCGGGCGCCTTCAGCACGAGAAAGCCCGCGGAGCGATGCGGATTCTTGTTCAGGCGCCCGGCCTCGTGCCAATAATTCACCAGCGTACGGGCGAAAGCGTGGGAATAGGTGCGCGTCTCGCGGCGTGTGAGATCGAACAGGATGTCGGAGACGTCGCTCGAATCGTCGACGCCATCCAGCCCCGCCGCCGCGTCGGCCAGGTTTTCCTTCTCGGCGAGCTTGGCGGCTTCCTTGTCGGACGCCTTGTCGGACACGGTGTAGACCGTCGCGCCCGAGACGCCCGACGTGTCGGAAATCGTGTCGGCATGGATCGAGATGAACAGGTCGGCCCCGGCCTCGCGGGCGATTTTCACCCGCCTGGCGAGCGGCACGAATATGTCGCTGGTGCGGGTCATCGTCACGCGGTAACGCCCCGTTGCTTCCAGATGCGCCTTCAGCTCGCGGCTGAAATCGAAGACCACATCCTTCTCGATCGTGTTCTTCTTGCCCTGCGCGCCGGCGTCGATCCCGCCATGACCCGGATCGATGACGACCATCGGCCGGCGCGAGTCGGTGGGGCGAGGCGTCGGCTTGACCGGCGAGTCACCCATCAGGTCCCGCGCGACCGCCTCGTTGGCTGCGGCCCGGGCGGCCAGCGTGAACGCAGCTGGATCGGCTTCGCGCAACTCGATCTGGAGCTCGACCGCGCCGTCCGCCTTTGAGACGCTCGCCACCTTCGTCACGAGCGCAGGACGGCCGAGATCGACCACGATTCGCGATTTTCCCGGCGCGAACAGGCCGAAGCGGAACGAGGATATGATCTTGCTGGACTTCTTGCCACGGACCGGCGCCTCCGCCTGGCCCGTGTGCGGCGGCAGCTGGAAGTTCAGTTCCGGAATATCGATGATCACCCGGTCGGGCCCCGCCATGACATAGGCGGCAGCCTGGGCCGGGCTGCTCAATGCGAACAGGAGACGGGCCCCCTGCCCGGTCTCCTCGACCCGAACCGCGCTCGCCACCGGAGCCGCTCCATTGGCGAAGGCAGGGCCTGCGGTCATCACAAGGACAAATCCCAGCCAAAACAACGCCGCGCGAGCGACGCGGAGACCGGGAAAATGGGATGAAGTGAGCGGAAGCGGCATTGTCATCCGGTGAATCAGGCGGGCAATGCACCATCTATAGCGGCAATCGCCGCGGGGGCGGCGATCAATTTGCAACAAGCCGCGACTATCGTCCTGAGCGCGCAATCGGTCCCAGCCGACGCGAAACTTGCCAAACCCCGGCTTGAGCCGCTATGAACGAAATGTCCTTTTTCCGGGACGGGCTCCGCTCAGCGCGTCGCCCTGCACGGTCGTTCAGCGACACCGTCCTCGCCTTCCTCATCTCTGAGGGTTTCGCGTCAGGATCCGCGTGTTTAGCCCAGAACCCCCAAGACCCGGGAAACGGATGTGCGGCCGCCACTGGCGGCCGAAGTTTAGGTATCGAAGCTGATGGTCCGTCCCGCAGGGGATCACAAGACGGCGGTTAATCGTCGAGCAGAACAGTCCGAGAGCAATCACGGGCCTTCTCGCCGCGCCTCCGTGCCCAGCGACCTGATGTCCATCCGCGTATTCGCGTCACTGGCTTTCCTTCGGGCCTTTTGCGCCCGCCTCCACCTCATTCGCGATGCGCACTCACGCCCGGGCAAGACCGGCCGCGCGACTGCGTTCGCAATCCCATCCCAAACATATGTCACGTCCCCGCCTCGGCCGGGAACGTCGACCGCCCCCGCGCTCCCGCGCGCTCGCAACCGACGTCACCCGATCCGGCCCGACGTGAGAACAAGAGTCTCACATGGCCAACAAAATGCTGATCGACGCCAGCCATCCGGAAGAAACCCGGGTGGTGGTGCTACGTGGTAATCGCGTAGAGGAATTCGACTTCGAGGCCGCCAACCGCAAGCAATTGCGCGGCAACATCTACCTGGCGAAAGTGACGAGGGTCGAACCCTCGCTGCAGGCCGCTTTCGTGGAATATGGCGGCAACCGCCACGGCTTCCTCGCCTTTTCGGAAATTCACCCGGACTATTACCAGATCCCGGTCGCCGACCGCCTCGCGCTTTTGGAAGAAGAAGCGCGTCAGCATCGCGACGAGGATGATGACGACGACAAGAAGCGCCGTTCGCGCCGCCGCGGCGGCCGCAATGAAAAGCGCGCGCGTCCCGACGCCAGCGTTTCGGAAGCCGCGCCGGGCTTCGAAGACGACGTCCCGCAGGGCGAGATCATCGAAGGTGAGGTTCTCTCGCGCACAGAGGGCGACGCCGCCGCTCCCGTTCAGGCGCCCGAAATTTCGGTCGACGACATCCAGCTGACGATGGCCGAGCCTGCTTCCGAGCATCATCACGAAGTGCTCGCGGTCGATCCCGACGTGACCATCGAGGGTGACGACGACGCTGCGTCCGATCAGGGCGAAGAGACTCAGGCGCGCGAGCCCAAGGAAGACGACGAAGACCACGAGCACGGCGAAGAGGACGAGGAAGAGCACGTCGAGCACATTGGCGGCGACGCCATGGAAGAATTGCCCAACCGCTATCAGCGCCTGCGCCGCCAGTACAAGATTCAGGAAGTCATCAAGCGCCGCCAGGTGCTGCTGGTGCAGGTCGTCAAGGAAGAGCGCGGCAACAAGGGCGCGGCGCTCACGACGTATCTGTCGCTCGCCGGGCGTTACTCCGTGCTGATGCCCAACACGGCGCGCGGCGGCGGCATTTCCCGCAAGATCACCGACGCCGCAGACCGCAAGCGCCTCAAGGGCATTGCTGGCGAACTCGAAGTGCCGGAAGGCATGGGCGTCATCCTGCGCACCGCCGGCGCCGCCCGCACCAAGCCCGAGATCAGGCGCGATTTCGAATATCTCCTGCGCATGTGGGAGACGGTCCGCGAACTGACGCTGAAATCATCGGCGCCCTGCCTCGTCTACGAGGAAGGCTCGCTGATCAAGCGCGCCATTCGCGACCTGTACAACAAGGATATCGACGAGGTGATCGTCTCCGGCGAGGACGGCTATCGCGAGGCGAAGGACTTCATGCGCATGCTCATGCCGAGCCATGCGAAGAACGTGCAGGCCTATCGCGAACCGCAGCCGATCTTCGCCAAGGCCGGCGCCGAAGCGCAGCTCGACGCGATGTTCTCGAATGTCGTGACGCTGAAAAGCGGCGGCTACATCGTCATCAACAGACCGAAGCGCTGGTCGCCATCGACGTGAACTCGGGCCGCTCGACCCGCGAACACAATATCGAAGACACCGCCGTGCGCACCAACCTGGAGGCGGCTGACGAAGTCGCCCGCCAGCTGCGCCTGCGCGATCTCGCCGGCCTCATCGTGGTCGACTTCATCGACATGGAAGAAGGCCGCAACAACCGCGCGGTCGAGCGTCGCGTCAAGGATGCGCTGAAGAACGATCGCGCGCGCATCCAGATCGGCCGCATCTCGCATTTCGGCCTGCTCGAAATGTCGCGCCAGCGCATCCGCACCGGCGTGCTCGAAGGCTCGACCGTCGTCTGCCCGCATTGCGCGGGCGCCGGCATGGTGCGCGGCACCGCCTCCATCGCGCTGCATGTCATGCGCGTGCTCGAAGACGCGCTCATCAAGAACGCGATGCACAACATCACCGTGCGCACGCGCACGCAGGTGGCCCTCTACATCCTCAACCAGAAGCGCTCGCATCTGCGCGCGCTGGAAGAGCGTTTCGGCGTGCAGATCACGGTGGAAGCCGACGATACGCTGACCGGCACGACCTACCACGCACTGGAGCGCGGTGAGCTTGCCTCGCCGCCCCCGGTGTTCGAACGCAAGGACATGGTCCGCGTCGATTCCATTCCGATCGCCGATGAGGAGATCGAGGACGAGATCGTCGAGGAGGAAGAGGACGAGGAAGAAGAAGCCGCGCCGGTCGCGCGCGAGGCCGCCGAACCGCGCCACTCGCGCCGCCACGAAGGACGGGGCGAAGCCCGCGCCGAGAGCCGTCCGGAAGGCCGCGCCGAGACTGAGGAAGATCGCGAAAGCGGCCGCCGTCGTCGGCGTCGCCGGCGTCGCGGTCGTGGCGAGTCCACGATCACCGATCCGAATGCGCCGCAGCCGTCCGATGACGGCCTGCTGATCATGGCAGAAATCGGCGGCGACATCCGCAACGCGCCCGCGGGCATGTTGTCGGACGGCGAAGTCGACACCAACGAGGCCGAGAACTTTGAGCCGGAAGCCGGGCAGCCGGGTGAAGGCGAAGGCTTGCGTCGTCGTCGCCGCTCGCGCCGTGGCGGCCGCAATCGCCGCCGCGACGGCACCGAGGGCCGCCGCGAGGATGCCCCGCGTGGCGACGAAGCTTCGACGCCGGTTGAAGGCGAGGCTGTTGCAGCCCCCGATGCTGTTGCAGCTGAACCTGCCGCGCCGGTCGAAG
>JANXTB010000419.1 GCA_025356415.1 Hyphomicrobiales bacterium | reverse complement strand
CCTCGGCGTCAACCGCCGACGCGGGGACGCGCACGCTTTTCGAAACAGATCGCGAGGCGGCGAGCAGATGCGTCTTGAACGGATCAGCCACGATCACGCGCCAGCCCAGCGCTGCGAAACTACGGGCGATGTCGAGCGCCTTGGGCAACCGGCCAAGTGTGAGCAACACCGTCTTCATGGCGCGCTCCTGCGTGTGACGCGGCACTGCACCTGCTTCACGGGCCGCGTCGTCAGGCGCGCGGCGGGGCGCACGTTGCTTGCCGCATCAAGATGAAAATCGAAATCGCGGATCAGGCGCGCAATGATCAGAACCGCCTCAATGCTGGCGAACGCGGCGCCCGCGCAGATGCGAGGGCCGATCCCGAATGGAATATAGGCGCCCGGCGTGATCTCGGCTTCGCGCTCCGGCAGAAAGCGATCCGGGTCGAACACGTCGGGGCGCCGCCAGAATTTCGTGTGACGATGCAAGACCCACGGAGCCACGATCACCAACGCGCCACGGCGGACCTTGCGCCCGCCAATGTCGCAATCCTCGAGCGCGACGCGCGGCAGAAAAGTAATCGGCGGATAAAGGCGCACGGCCTCGCGAAAAACATTGCGCGTGTAGGCGAGCTTCTTCGTGTGCTCGAAGGAAATCTCATCCCTTCCGCATTGCTCGAACACCTCGGCGCGAATGCGCGCGACGGCGCCCGGCTGCGAGGCCAGGATAAAAAACACCCACGTCAGCGCGCTCGCACTGGTTTCATGGCCTGCCAGAAACAGCACGCCCAACTGGTCGATCAGCTCTTCGCGCGTGAAGCCGCGCCCATCGCTGTCATGCGCCTGAGCGAGCGCGCCGGCGATATCGTCCGCATCGCTTTGGCTGCTGCCGAGCAGCGCGCCGATATGACTGCGGATCGTCGCGCAGGCGGCGAGAACGTCGGGCTTTTGCGGGACCTCGGTCCAAGCCTTGTCCATCACAAGACGGCGGATCTCGACCTGCGCCACGCTGCGCTCGAAGATCGTGAAGGCGTCGAACACTTCATGTGCGGCGCCCTCGTCGAGCCGCGTTGAAAAGACTGTCCGGCAGATAATGTCCGCCGTCAGGTGCGACATGAGAAGATCGAGGCTGAACGCTTCGCCATCGCAGCGAGCGGAAAGCGCGGACGCGCAATCTGCGACGCCAGCCGCCATAGCCGGAAACGCGCGGCCGATGCGCATCATGCTGAGCGCGGGATCAACCATCTCGCGCTGGCGGCGCCAGGCGTCGCCCGATGAAACGAAAATCGAATCCCCGATCAAGGGCGCGAGCGCCTGCACCATCAGGTCGGATTTGGGAAAGCGAGCCTCCGCATCGATGAGCACGTGGCGCACGAGATCGGGGCGATTGACGATGATGGTCGAGCGCCGCGACCAACCAAGCGGGCCGATGTCCATGGAATAAGCCGAGCCCGGCAGCAGGTCGAGCAAATTGCCATCGCCACGCAAAGCCGCGCGCATCAGCGAGAAGACGGCGGGTTGGGGCGTGGGACGCGGCGGGCTGTACACGAGTGCCCCTAAGTCCGCTTTACAGGCGCGGAACTCGCACCGTAAAATGCGAAGATCAAGCTCGGGGAAAAGCCGTGACGCGCACCTTGTTCGAAGCGCTGATCATCATCCACATCATCGGCGGCGCGCTTGGCGCGGTGACCCTTTGGGTTCCGTTGATCGGCCGGAAGGGTGAAGACCTTCACCGGCGTGCGGGTCGCATTTTCACCAAGGCGCTGCTGGTCACGGGCGCCTGCGCGGTTCTGATGAGCTTGCTCACACTGACGGCGCCGTTCGAATTGCATCCACAGCTTGTGGGCCGCTTCGACGCATCTTTCATCCGCGGAATCTTCGGCTGGATGATGCTCTTTCTCGGCATACTGACGCTCAATCTCGTCTGGTATGGATGGATGTGCGCAAAATTCCCGAAGGATCGCCACGCGCTGCGCGAATGGCGCAACCTCTCTCTTCAACCACTGCTCGTCATCGCCGCGGTGAATTGCGCCGTGCAGGGCTGGCTGATCGGACAGGGCCTGATGATCGCCATCTCCTTCGTCGGCCTTGCAACGGTCGCCACCAACCTCTGGTACATGTTCAAGCCGCGCGTTTCGGCGGTGGACTGGCAGAAGGAACATCTGAAAGCCCTCGTGGGCGCAGGGATTTCCGTCTACACGGCGTTTATGGCGTTCGGCTCGGTGCGCATTTTTCCCGAACTTGCGCTTGACCCGATGATGTGGGCGATTCCGCTGACCATTGGCGTCAGCATCATTCTCTATCATTGGGTGCGGCTCGACAGCCGCGTGCGTCGCGCTCACCGCGCCGTGCCCGCAAGAAAGTCCTGAGCGGCAGGCACAAGATCGCCGACGATTTTCGCCGACGAGATCACGCCGGGGATCCCGGCACCAGGATGTGTTCCCGCCCCGACCAGATAAAGATTGCCGACTTCCTCGCTTTTGTTATGAGGCCGGAACCATGCGCTCTGAAACAATTTCGGCTCCAGCGAAAACGCCGCGCCCTTTACGGATGACAGACGATCCCGGAAGTCCAGCGGCGTCATCATGCGTGACGTCACGATGCTCTCGGAGAGGCCCGGCATCAGCGTATCCTCCAGCCGCTTCATGATCGCCGCGCGATAGGGCTCGGCCATCTGCGTCCAGTCCGTCCCGCTGTCGAGGTGGGGCACTGGCGACAACACATAGAAGGTGTCGCATCCATCGGGCGCCAACGACGGGTCGGTCATGGTCGGACGATGCAGATACAGGCTGAAATCCTCGGCGAGAATCTTTCGATTGAAAATGTCCTTGAGCAATTCCTCATAGCGCGGACCAAGCACCATCGTGTGATGATAGACGTCGTCGAAACGGCGGTTGGTTCCGAAATACCAGACGAAAAGGCTCATGGAAAAATCGGCGCGCGCGAGCTTGCGGTCGGTCCAGCGCTTGCGCGTGTGCGTCTTGAGCAGCCGACCGTAGGTCCACGCCGGATCGGCATTGGACACGACCACGTCCGCCTCGATCGTTTCACCAGAGGCGAGGCGCACGCCGGCGGCCTGCCCGTCCTTGACGAGTATTTCCGCAACATCCGATTCATAGCGCATGATGCCGCCCTGCCGCTCGATCAGGCGCACCATGCCCTTCACGATAGCGCCGGTGCCGCCCATGGCGAAATGCACGAGGTGCGTGCGCTCAAGATGCGAGATGAGGCAATAATAAGCCGTCGTCGTCAGCGGATTTCCACCAATCAGCAGCGGATGAAAGCTGAAGGCCACGCGCAGTTTTTCATTGGTGAAAAAGCGGCAAACCTCGCTGTAGACCGAGCGATAGCCGCGCAGCCGGACGAGATCGGGCGCCGCCGACAGAAGCGACGAAACCTGGTGGAACGGAACGGCCGCGAGATCCTTGAAAGCGACTTCATAAATGCCGGCGCTTGCCTCGATAAAACGGTCAAAATTTTCAGCGTCCTTCGGGTCGATTCGCGCGACTTCCTCGCGCATCTCCCGCAGGTCCGCGACACAGCGGATGGTGTCTCCGTCGTCGAAACGGATGAGATAAAACGGATCGATGGGCCGCAAGTCGACGTCGTCGGCGAGCCTTGCGCCAGCGATGGTCCAAAGCTCTTCCAGAAGATAGGGCGCGGTGATGATCGTGGGGCCGGCGTCGAAGGTGAAGCCGTCCTGCTTGAACACATAGGCGCGGCCGCCCGGACCATCGAGCTTGTCGACGATCGTCACACGCCATCCCTTGGCGCCCAGCCGGATCGCTGCGGCGAGGCCGCCGAAGCCGGCTCCAATGACAACCGCGTGCGGCGCGTGACGGTGGGGCGAGTCGAACATGTCAGGCGTCCCCGGGTTCAAATCTGTGCGCGATGTCGTGGATGCGACGCGCGAACAAGGCGGGCTGCTCTTCGTGCGCGAGGTGGCCGAGACCCGGAAAGGGCATCATCTCCGCCCCGGGCACAAGCTTGCGCACATCATGCGCGCGCTCGGGATCGACAGTGCCGTCCTTCATGCCGGTCAGCAGGAAAAGCGGCGTGCGCAATTTCGGGAGATCTCGTCGCAGTCCCGCGAGATCCCAGTTCGCCATCATGCGCAAGGTGCCGGCCACGTGGCCGGAGTTTTCGGCAAGCCGCTGGTAGAGTGCGGCGCCGCGAGCATCGAGTCGCGATCCCGTATCGTCGAGCAACCGCTGGACGACCTCCGGCGAGCGCGCCTGATGCGCGAAAAAGCGCGGAAACAACGGGTTCACGGCAAGCAGCTTGGCGAGGCCGGAGAAAAGAACGCCGACGCTGTGGAACGGCAATAGCGCAGCGTTGATCCCGATGATCGCGCGCGGCGCAGCAAGGCCGTCGAGCGACATGCGCACGGCGATCGCCCCGCCGGCGGAATGTCCGACGATGATCTGCGGCGCCGCTTTCAAAACCGACAGCAGCGAAGCAATCGCCCGCGCCATGCCGTGCAGCGTATAGCCGTCGCCGGTGGGCGCCGAGGTGAAGCCCTGCCCGGGGAGATCGGGTGCGATCACACGAAACTCCTGCGCGAGCGCGGGCATCAGATCGCGCCAGGAATGCGTGGAGGCGCCGGCGCCATGCAGAAGCAGCAGGGTTGGACCTTCGCCCATGACCTGCACGTGCCACGTGAGTCCGCCCACTTCGACGAACCGACTCGCCTCGCGGTTCGGCCAATCACGCCCGTCACGTTCCCAGACGAGTCTTTTGGTCATGGCTCACTTCATTCTTCGCGCGCGTCTTGCGTGCAGCGCGCGGGCTTACGGGCTCAAACGCATTCAGCACCGTGCGAACGATCGCTTCCGCATCGAGCCCGGCGAGGCGGATCATGTCCGGCACGCTGTCGTGTTCGATGAAAACGTCGGGCAGACGCATGGTGCGTATTTTCAGCGAACCGTCGAGCAGGCCTTCATCCGACAGCAGCTGCATCACAGCCGAACCGAAGCCTCCTGTCGATCCCTCTTCGATCGTGACGAGCATGGCGTGCATACGCGCAAGATCGCGAATGAGATCGGCATCGATCGGCTTGGCGAAACGCGCATCCGCAACGCTCACCGAGACGCCAAGCTTTTCGAGTTCTTGCGCGGCGCGCTTGGCCTCTGGCAGACGCGTGCCAAGAGACAGCAGCGCTACATCCGTTCCGCGCTGGATCATGCGGCCGCGGCCGATGTCCCAGACGCAACCTTTTTCAGGCAAAGGCGCGCCGTCGCCCTCACCACGCGGATAGCGGAATGCGATCGGCCCGTCGTCATGCGCGACGGCGGTCGCGACTGCATCGACAAGCTCGGTCTCGTCGCTGGGCGCCATCACGACCATGTTCGGGAGGCAGCACAGATAGGCGAGATCGAAGGAGCCGGCATGCGTCGGCCCGTCGGCGCCGACAAGACCAGCGCGGTCGATCGCGAAGCGCACATTCAGGTTCTGCAGGGCGACGTCGTGCACGATCTGGTCGAAGGCGCGCTGCAGGAAGGTGGAGTAAATAGCGCAGAAGGGCTTCATGCCCCGCGCGGCAAGGCCCGCCGCAAAGGTCACCGCATGCTGCTCGGCTATGCCGACATCGAAGAAGCGTGTTGGATGCGCCTTGGCGAAAGTGTCGAGGCCGGTGCCGCCCGGCATCGCCGCGGTGATCGCCACGACGCGGGGATCGCGCGTCGCCTCGCGCGTCAAGGCGTCGGCGAAGACCTTCGTGTAAGCCGGACCCTTCGGCGCTGGTTTCGCCTGAACGCCGGTCGACAAGTCAAATTTCACCACACCATGGTATTTGTCGGCGGAGGCTTCCGCGGGCGCGTAGCCTTTGCCCTTCTGTGTCACGACATGCAGAAGAATCGGGCCTTTTCCGGCGTCGCGGATATTGGCGAGAATGGGAACAAGCGCTTTCAGGTCATGCCCGTCCACCGGCCCGATATAGAAAAAGCCCAATTCCTCGAAAATCGTGCCTCCGGTCAGGAACGTGCGCGTATGTTTGATGGCGCGCGTGATCGTGCGGTCGAGTTTTTCCGGCAGATGACTGGTCAGCCGCCGGCCAGCATCGCGCAGCGACATGTATCGGCGCCCGGAGACGAGGCGCGCGAGGTGCTTTGAAACCGCGCCCACAGGCGGCGCAATCGACATGTCGTTGTCATTCAGCACCACGAGCAGCTTGCTGTTCAAGGCGCCCGCATTGTTCAAGGCTTCGTAGGCGAGCCCCGCCGACATGGCGCCGTCGCCGATCACCGCCACCACGCGCTCGTCGCCGCCAAGCAGGTCGCGCCCCGCCGCAAAGCCAAGGCCCGCGGAAATCGAGGTGGAGGAATGGCCGGCCCCGAAGGGATCATGGTCGCTCTCGGCGCGCCGGGTGAAGCCGGACAGTCCGCCGCCCTGGCGGATCGTGCCCATGCGTGCGCGCCGTCCGGTCAGGATCTTGTGCGGATAGGCCTGATGGCCGACATCCCAGATCAGCGTGTCTTTCGGCGTATCGAAAACATAATGCAGCGCGACCGTCAGTTCGACGACCCCGAGCCCCGCGCCAAGATGGCCTCCGGTCGTGGCGACAGATTCGATCATCGCTTCGCGCACCTCGTCGGCAACGCGTTTCAGCTTCGATTGCGGGAGCTTGCGCAGATCGGAGGGCCGCTGGATACGGTCGAGCAAGGAACCTTGAGCGGTCACGGTCTGCCTCCCTGAGCAGGATAGGAGTGTAACGTACTCCTTACACAAGCGCGTGACAACTGAAGTTTACATATTGAGGGCGCGGGAGCCGCCTCGGCGGAACAGCATTTCGGAGGAGGCGGCTCGCTTACCTCGCTAGCGACGCTGCAACTTCCTCGGACAACAAGCCTGCTGGCGATGCCAGACGGACGGAATGCGGGGCGAAGCTCCGTGTTTTCAGAAGCTCCTGAGGCCGACGGCAAGGGAGTAGAAGGCAGCGCCGAGGGCCTGCCGTGAGCAGATTGTAGACCCGACGGGTTTGCCACCCTGTCATCTGAACTTGTCGACGATCCCACCTCTCAACCCCTTCGGGGCGCTCGCGCCCTCGTTGGTCAAGCAGAGCGGCGGCCAGGGCAGCTTCTATCGCAGCCAGCACGAATTGATCGGCGCCTTTCGGGTCGGATCGTCGCCTCATTTGAACAACATCGAACTCAGCCGCCACGGCCGCACCCACACGCGTCTTACGAGCTGTTGGACGAGGCGGACGCGAAAGCCGAAGACGGACCGGCGGTCGGCTCTCCGGAGGACGCGCGATGAGCTCAGCGGATCCGGACGACGATTTGGCATCGCCCGAGCGTGTTCTTCACGCGGCCCTAGCGACAGACTTCCTCTGCTTTGTCGAATACGCCTTCGGACTTGTTCGTCTGGGCGTCGCGTTCCGGATGAACTGGCATATCGACGCGCTGGCTCACAAGCTGGCGCAGGTGGCGATCGGCAAGATCAAGCGACTGATCATCACCATCCCGCCGCGCAACCTGAAATACATCTGCGCGACCGCGGCCCTGCCCGCCTGGGTGATCGGCCGCAACCCCGCCGAACGGGTTGCGCCGCGATCAATTAGGCGCTTTTTATGGAATTGCTTCTCCAAGCCCCACTCGTGAAGTTCGGCGCTTCCTTAACTTTGTTCGGTCCGCGCAAGGCTGCGAGATACTGCGCCGGTTTGGTGCAACTCCAATAGCAGCGCAATGATTACGCAGTATCTTATAGGCCTCAGCGAGAATTGGTCGGCGCCTGGGACGAGCGTTCGTCGACCGGTCGTTCTGGAACGACTTCTAAATGCCCGTGTCAGCTACTGATTAAGCACGCTTCGTGCCCAGAAAATTCCCTTTGAACCAAACAGGGAAAAAGATCGCTGAAACAGAGAAGGACACTTGCGTAACTGGGAACAATGCTGAGCGATAGATACGACGCTCGCCTGCGGACGGGGAAGCCATCGACGGCTGCGATCCAAGCGCCAACGTTGCGAAGATCCCTACGTCTATCAAGGCCCAACTTCAGAAAGATGATCTTGTCAGAGTCGGCGCTTCCTATGGACATCCTACGGCGCGATTGCACGGCGGGCTTTGACAACAATTGCCGGCGGGGACGCATAGATCCTTGCGACCGCCGCCGCCACAGTCTCGCCGTTCGCAGGCTCTATGGAAATGCCCAGTTTAGCGCCCTCCGCGAGAAACTGCGGGTCTTTCATTGTTAGGTCGAACGCCTCGCGTAGTGTTAGGACTTGGGCCTCTGTCGTCCCGGGGGGCAGGATAAAGGGACGGCCGAAGACTTGCTGAGCAACTATGAGTTCAACGATCTTTCGGTTCTCATCCCCTTCGGTAAACGCCCAGATCTCCGGGACGCCTTGTTTTGTGAGCTCGGGATTGGGTTTGAGACCTACCTGAACAATTACATTCATGCTGTTGTCGCGCACCCATTCGGGGCGCTGGGCCTTGAGGCTCGACCATTCCATGCCACAAATCCCGTCGACCTCCCCGCGCTCCATGGCAAGCATGATCTCCGCGCTCCCCGGATAGCCGGACACTATCTCGAAATTCGCGCCAGACGTTCTTTTGTGAAGTAGCGGATAATCGAATGTCGAAGCGCCTGGAGCCACCGCGCCGATGGTAGTCTTCTGCCGCTGCGCATCCTCAAAGGTCGAGATCTTCGACCGCTTCAAGGTTACACAGACGCGGGTTCCGCTGTCCGCCGTTCCAATATAGACGAACTTCGTGGGGTCGTACTGCGGATCGCTCTTTGGGTCCAGCAGCGGCGCAACAATTACACCCGGCGCAACGGAGCCTATTCCCGTACCGTCTTTCGGAGCGGCAGAATAGATAAAAGCAGCGGCTTTTGCACTGCCTGCGCCGGGCATGTTCTGCACGACGACATTCGGATGGCCGGCAATAAATTTGGGGATATGGCGTGCGAGAAGACGAGAATAGACATCATATCCCCCGCCGGCCGAGTAGCCCACCACAATGCTGATCGTCTTGCCCCCGAACGGATCGGCCGC
>JANXTB010000238.1 GCA_025356415.1 Hyphomicrobiales bacterium | reverse complement strand
CACCAACACCGGCAAGACGCATCTCGCCATCGAGCGGATGCTCTATCATTCGTCGGGCATCATCGGCCTGCCGCTGCGCCTGCTGGCGCGCGAAGTCTACAATCGGGTGGTCGAGAAGGTCGGCGCCGATGCTGTCGCGCTCATCACCGGCGAAGAAAAGATCAAGCCGCGCCATCCGCGCTATTGGGTGTCCACCGTCGAGGCCATGCCGCGCGATCTCGATGTCGCTTTCGTCGCCATCGATGAAGTGCAACTCGGCGCCGATCTCGATCGCGGACATGTCTTCACCGACCGTCTGCTGAATCGTCGCGGGCGTGAAGAAACCCTTCTGCTGGGCGCGGAAACTGCGCGTCCGCTGATCGAGCGCTTGTTGCCGGGCGTGCAGATCATCACCCGTCCGCGCCTGTCGCAGCTTACCTTCGCGGGCGAGCGCAAACTGTCGCGGCTGCCGCGCCGCAGCGCCATCGTGGCCTTCTCGGCGGAAGAAGTTTACGCCATCGCGGAAGTCATGCGGCGCACGCGCGGCGGCGCCGCTGTGGTGCTCGGCGCACTGTCGCCGCGCACGCGCAATTCGCAGGTCGAGCTCTATCAGTCAGGCGAGGTCGATTTCATCATCGCGACAGACGCGATCGGCATGGGCCTCAATCTCGATGTCGATCATGTCGCCTTCGCGGGCGACCGCAAATTCGACGGCTGGCAATATCGCCGCCTGTCGCCCTCCGAAATGGCGCAGATCGCCGGTCGCGCCGGACGCCACGTGCGCGACGGCACGTTTGGCACCACGGGGCGCTGCTCGCCGTTTGATGAAGAAACCGTGCAAATGCTGGAGCAGCACCGGTTCGATCCGCTGCTGGTCCTGCAATGGCGCAACTCCTATCTCGATTTCTCCACCATCGACTCCCTGCAGCACTCGCTGGAAAAACTGCCCGACGAAAATGGGCTGAGCCGCGCGCCGCTCGCCGAGGACGTGATCGTGCTCGACATTCTGGCGCGCGACGAGGATGTGCGCCGCCAGACGAAGACCAAGGCCGATATCCAGCGCCTCTGGGAAGTTTGCCAGGTGCCGGACTACCGTAAGCTCTCGCCGAGCGCGCACTCCGAGCTCGTCCAGACGCTTTACAAATTCGTCATTCGCGCCGGCCGCATCCCCGATGACTGGTTTTCTCGCCATCTGGAGGCTTTTAATCGGACCGATGGCGACATCGACGCGTTGTCGGCGCGGATCGCACAGGTGCGAACATTCAACTACATTTCGAACCGACCTGACTGGTTGCGCGACCCAGAGCATTGGCAGGGCGTCACGCGTCAGGTAGAGGACAGTCTTTCGGACGCCTTACATGAGCGCCTCGCCCAACGGTTCGTGGACCGGAGAACGAGCGTTCTGATGCGCCGCTTGAGAGAGAACACGATGCTTGAAGCGGAAATTACCGCAGCCGGTGATGTACTGGTTGAGGGACAGCACATCGGACAACTCCATGGATTCCGCTTCACACCGGACCCCCAGGCAGCTGGCGAAGCCGCCAGAACCTTGAACGCCGCCGCGCAGAAAGCGCTGGCGAGTGAAATCGAGGGAAGGGCGCAGCGGATCCACGAAGCCGTGGACGAGGCTTTCGTCCTCGCCAACGACGGCGTGATCCGCTGGCTGGGCGAGGCGGTCGGCAAGATCGCCGCTGGCGACCATGTGCTCAGTCCACGCGTGCGCGTGCTGGCGGACGAGCAGCTGACAGGTTCGGCCCTCGAGGTCGTCCAGACGCGGCTCGACCTTTGGCTGACCGGCCATGTCAAAAAGCTGCTGGGGCCGCTGCGCGATTTGGAGGCCGGCGAGGGGCTGGAAGGCATGGGACGCGGCATTGCGTTCCAGGTCGCCGAGTCGCTTGGCGTGCTCGAGCGCTCGAAGGTCGCCGACGAGGTGAAGAACCTCGATCAGGAAGGCCGCGCGTCGCTCCGCAAGGTCGGTGTCCGCTTCGGCGCCTATCACATCTACCTGCCCGCCCTGCTGAAGCCCGCGCCGCGCGCTCTGGCCGCGCAGCTTTGGGCCTTGAAGCACGGCGGCATTGAAGGCGTCGCGGGCATCGAGGAAGTGCCGCATCTGGCGTCCTCGGGCCGCACCTCGTTCGCCGCCGACAAGGCGGTGCCGAAGGGCTTCTACCGCGCCGCCGGTTTCCGCGTCTGCGGAGAGCGCTGCGTCCGCGTGGATATTCTGGAGCGTCTGGCCGATCTCATCCGTCCGGCGATCGCCTATCGCCCCGGCGTGACGCCGGGCGATGCGCCCGCAGGCTCCGCCGATGGCGACGGCTTCGTCGTGACAGTCGCGATGACCTCGCTGGCCGGCTGCTCGGGTGAGGCTTTCGCCTCCATCCTGCGCTCGCTCGGCTATATGAGCGACAAGCGTCCGGGTCCGGCGATCACCGTGCCGCTGCTCGTCGCAGCCTCCCGCGAACCGCTGAAGCCTGTCGAAGCCGCCGAGAAGCCGGAAGCCGTTTCCGAAGCTTCTGAAGAGGTTGTTGCCGAAGCTCCGGCGGAAGCCGTCTCCGAGGCAGCCGCCCCGCAGGAGGCTGAGCCGATTATCGGTGAAGCCGCCGCGGAAGCCGCGCCTGTCGAGAACGCTGCGCCTGTCGACGATACGCCCGCCGCTGACGAAGCCCCCGTTGCCGAGGCAGCTGTGGTAGAAGCTCCGGCCGCGGAAGGGGCCGAGCCGGTCGAGGCGGCTGCACCTGCCGAGCCGGATCTCATCGAGGTCTGGCGTCCGCATCGCCAGCACCAGCATGGCCGCCGTCCCGAGCGCAACCAGCAGCGCCGTCCGCACCGCGGCGCACAGCCGCAGCCGCAGGCCGCGCAAGCCGGTGAAGCCGCCCCGGAGGCCCCCGCCGAGGGCGGCGCGCCGCCGCGTCGCGACGATCGTCGAAACAACCGCGGCCCGAACCCGCGCCGCGAAGGCGGCGAGCCGGGCCGGAGCGGACCTCGCCCCGAGCGCGGTCCGCGTTCGCAGGGCGGCGATCGCAACGAACGCAAGGGCGGCGACCGTCGTCCCGACCGTGACCGTGACCGCGACCAGCGTCGCAGCGGCGGCGGGGATCGCACCTTCGCGTCGACCGAGCGTCCCGCCCCGCGTGAGCGTCAGCCCGATCCGAATTCGCCGTTCGCCAAGCTGCTCGCGCTCAAGGCGGAGCTCGAAGGCAAAGGCAAGAAGGACTGACGATTGGCGAAGCCGGGTCGAGATCACGAAGACGAGGCCGGGGCCAACGCCCCGGTCAGCCGTCAGCGCCTCGACAAATGGCTGTGGTTCGCGCGCGTCCTGAAAACCAGGACGCTCGCGGCCAAATTTGTCGCTGAAGGCCACGTGCGCATCAATGGCGCCCGCGTCGACGCCCCCGCCAAGGCGGTGGCGCCGGGAGACGTGCTGACCATCTCGCTTGAGCGGGCCGTGAAAGTGTTCAGGATCGTCTCGGGCGGGTCGCGGCGTGGTCCTTATGAGGAGGCCCGCCTGCTCTACGAGGATCTGTCTCCCCCGCCGCCGCCTCGCGTGCCGGGAGACGGCCTGTTTCCGCGCCGCGTGCGGGGGGCGGGGCGCCCCACCAAGCGCGAGCGGCGAAGCCTCGCCGCATGGCTGGGCAGGGAATGAGCACGTTGATGCAGGCTCGTTCTTGCGCACCCGCGCCGAAGGCGCTAGCAAGCGCAAACAAGTATTTGGGCGCGGGCTCCCGCCGCACGCGCCCCAGGAGAACGGCATGACCTACGTCGTCGGCGAAAACTGCATCAAGTGCAAATACATGGACTGCGTTGAAGTGTGTCCGGTGGACTGCTTCTACGAGGGCGAGAACATGCTCGTCATCCATCCCGACGAATGCATCGATTGCGGCGTGTGCGAACCCGAATGCCCGGCCAAAGCGATCAAGCCGGACACCGAGCCGGGTCTCGACAAGTGGCTGAGCCTGAACGCCGATATGGCCAAGGTGTGGCCCAACATCACGATCAAGCGTGATGCGCCTGCCGACGCCAAGGAATTTGACGGGCAGCCCGGCAAGTTCGAGGCGTATTTCTCCGCCAATCCGGGCGAAGGCGACTGACAGCGACACAGGGTCGCGAATCGCGCTTTTGAGGGATCAACAAGTTAACCTTTCTCTGGCGGCGCAAGCCCCGCCGGAGCGGAATTCTTTGATTTCGATCGATTTTCATGATATGTGACTGATTAACAGTCGAGCATTACGTAAACATGTCTGTTGTGGCCCAGCTTCTCTTGGGTTGCTTAGTAAAAGAGCTTCGTGGCGGCCGGTTGGTTTTGCCTTTGGCCCGGAGTTTGACACCAGGACAGGTTCTCGAAAACGACTGAGGAGTCGCGCTTCCAGGTCTCCGGCCCGCCCTCAGGGGCGATGCGTCGAAGGTTGGCTGCGCTCCGCTCCGAACGGAAGCTGCGTATCGCTTCCGCCCTCGTTCCGGCTCCAACCCGGGACAATATAGGAGTGCCCAGTCATGGCGTCGTCGAAGAAGTCGGTCACCGCAAAGCAAAAGAACGCCAAATCCGCCGCTGCGCCCAAAGGCAAGGCTCAGGCGAAACCGGCGTCCAAAAGCGCTGCCCCCGCAAAGGGCAAAACTGCGGTATCGGCCAAATCCGTCGCTAAACCGGCCTCCAAGACCGTCGCCAAGTCGGTTGCCAAACCGGTCGTCAAGCCAGCTGCGAAGACGGCTCCCAAGGCTGTCGCCAAGCCAGCCCCGAAGGTTTCTGCTTCCAAGGTTTCTGCAAAGCCCTCCGCGAAGGCGACCGTCAAGGCCGCCGCCGCAAAGGCGCCCGCAAAGGCTGTGAAGCCGAAGCTCGTTGAAAAGGCCAAGCCCGCTTTGAAGAATTCAGCACCGCCTGCGAAGACATCGGCCAAGGCGCCGGTGAAGACTGAAGCCCCCAAGCTGCGCGCAGCCGCGAAATCCGCGGCTTCCACGCCCAGCAAGGTCAGCGCCAAGACGGATGAGAAGCCCGAAGTGAAAGCTCCGGCTCCCGTGAAGGCCGTTGCCGCTAAGCCGGCCGCGAAAGCGGTTGCGGCCGCCGAAAAGCCGGTCGATGCGAAGCCCGTCAAGGTCGCCGCCAAGTCCGCCGCGAAATCGGCCTCGAAGGCTTCGAGCGACAAAGCAGAAAAGATTGCAGCCACGCCGGAGCAGAAGACTGCCGCTGGCGTTGGAGTGAAGAAGGCGGCCACGACGGCCCGCAAGGTTGGGACGAAGGCCAAAGCGGCGCCGGCGCCCGTGCAACCTCTGGTCCGTCTGGCGCCCGGGCGCCTGGCCATGGGTTCCTCGGCGCTTCCGACCCAGAAAAACTTGGCAACGAAGGAAGATGCGGTGAAGGCACAGCAGACCACAAATGCAGGTAAACCGACTGCGGCGGCCCCGGCCACGGGCGCCCCGAAGGCTGCGGAAAAGCCCGCGGCTCCGAAGCCCGGCGCACATCGCACCGGCTTCAAGGTGCAGGAGTTTATCGTCTATCCGGCTCACGGCGTGGGTCAGATCATCGCGATGGAAGAACAGGAAGTCGCCGGCTTCAAGCTCGAACTCTTCGTCATCAACTTCATGAAAGACAAGATGACGTTGAAGGTGCCGATGCCCAAGGTCGTCGCCGGCGCGATCCGCAAGCTTGCCGACCCCGAGACGGTGCAGCGGGCGCTCGACACGCTGACCGGCCGCGCGCGCGTCAAGCGCACGATGTGGTCGCGTCGTGCGCAGGAATATGAAGCGAAGATCAATTCCGGCGACTTGCAGTCGATCGCCGAAGTTGTGCGCGATCTTTATCGTTCCGACGCGCAGCCCGAGCAGTCTTATTCCGAGCGTCAGCTTTATGAAGCCGCGCTCGATCGCATGGCGCGCGAACTCGCCGCGGTGAACAAGCTCACCGATCCGGAATCGCTGAAGCTGATCGATACGCAGCTGCAGAAGGGCCCCCGCCGTGGCGGCAAGGCCGATGCCGATGCCGAAGCCGATGCGACGGAAGAAGTGGAAGAAGAAGCCGAAGAGGGCGGCGTCGAAGAAGCGGCATGATCGCTCTCGCGCGCAAATAAGAAAAAGCCCGGCGATTGCCGGGCTTTTTTGATTCTTGTCCGAGGCCGTTTCAGATCATCGCGCCTGCGGCGTCGCTGGGATGACGCTCGAGCAAGGCGCGACGCAGCTTCTCGATCGCGCGGTTCTCGATCTGGCGTACGCGTTCTTTCGAAATGCCGAGGCGAACGCCCAAAGCTTCAAGCGTTGCGCCTTCCTCAGCAAGCCGACGCTCGCGCACGATGCGCAATTCGCGTTCCGACAAGACGGTCAGCGCCTCGCGCAACCAGCTGACGCGACGACCCGTATCGATGCTGTCGCCCACCGCCTCGTCGGGCAATGGATTGCCGTCGACGAGAAATTCGACCTGCTCGGTCATCGATGAATTGTCATTCTGGGCGACGGGCGCATTCAGCGAAACGTCAGGACCCGAAAGCCGCCTGTCCATCAGTTCGACGTCCGCCTGTGACACGCCAATCGCCTGCGCGATCGTTGCGAACATGCGTGAGCTGTCGCCGGGACGCGTGTCGCGTGAAAGTTTTGCGCGCAGACGGCGCAAGTTGAAGAACAGTGCTTTCTGCGCAGAGCTTGTGCCGCCGCGCACGATGGACCAATTGCGCAGGATGTAATCCTGCATCGACGCACGGATCCACCACGTGGCGTAAGTCGAGAAGCGCACTTCGCGTTCGGGATCGAACCGCGCGGCGGCTTCAAGAAGCCCGACGTGTCCTTCCTGAATGAGATCTGCCGCCGGCAGGCCGTAATGGCGGAAGCGAGACGCGAGCGCGATGACAAGGCGCATGTGCGCATGCGCGAGATGATGCAGCGCCTGCTCGTCGCGCATGTCTTTCCAGCGCACAGCCAGCGCGCGCTCTTCCTCACGTTCGAGGAAAGGCGCCGCCATCGCGGCCTTGACGAATTGTCGCCTGACACCTTCCAGTTGCGCCATTTCCGTCTCCTGCTGACCTCCGCATGAAACTTACGAAAGAGCCTTGCGACCGGATCAATGCCGGTCATGGCCCCTGAAAGCTTATGCTAGAGGCGCCTGCCTTCGGGTCGCGTTCAACACATTTGCCGCAGAGAGGATGCGCCGTGGACCAGCGACTTGTTTGCTTCGCCAATGCGGCGTCCGCTCTCGCGCCGCACGAGTCTGGAACTGCTGATTGCAGCAGCGAGTTCCGCTGCGGCGGCGTATGCGAATTGAGGGCAGCGCGCTGATAATCGCTGATGCTGCAAAGCTGACGGACAGAAGAGCCGAGCTTATTTATTCGACGACGACCTTGTAGCGCTCTTCAGGCCGCAGCGCGGCGCCTGGCTCAAGGCCGTTCAGAAGCAGGAATTGTTCGAGCTGCTGTTCTGGCACCGCCATGCGGCGCGCGAGCATCGTTGGCGTATCGCCCGCGCTCGCGGTCACGATCTTCAGCCGCAACGGGCGCGTGCGCTGCGCATCGTCAGCGGCCAGCGATCTGAAACTCTCGATGGAGTTCATGAAGCGCGCGTCGATCGCCGAGGTGAGATTGCGGGTGGCGAAGATCAGCCTGTAAACGCTGTCGCCAAACCTCATGACGGCGACACGAAAACTCCATTCGCCGCCGCGCGCGCTCGCCACCGCCGCAGGAATTCCGTTCAAGCTTGTGGCGCGAATCGAATTCGGATCGAGCCCCTCCATCCAGCCGGACGCGATATAGGTTTCAAGCGGCGTCGCAGACGACACGCTGACGCTGTCGAGACGCAAGGCCTGCGAACCGCCCGCTGCAATGCCGAGCAGGGCCTGTGCGGAATTCTCCAGCACGAAACCGTCCGGCGCCGTGAAGGTGAAGCCGAGTTTGGGATGCGTGAAACGGCGTCCGCGCACGAAGCCTTCACTCGGATCGTCGCCAAAATCCACGCCGTCGATGGCGTTGAAATATTCGTCGCGCGCGCTGAGACCAATGCCAGGCGCTCCGAGCTGGCGCGCTGCGGCGGTCGCCTGTTTCACGCGCTCGGGCGTCGAGGGATGGGTCGCCAGAATGTCAGGCTGATCGTCGCCCGCTTTCTGGCCAAACAGCGAGGCGCGCAAGGTGGACGCGCGGCCCAGCGACGTGAGGAAACGCGCGGCGCCGTAGGGATCGTAGCCTGCGCGCGCGATGGTCTTCACGCCGATCTGGTCCGCCTCCAGCTCCTGCTGGCGCGAGAAGCTCGCGAGCGACATGCGGCCCGACGCTTGCACCTCGTCGCCCTTCTGGCGGCTCTGGATCAGCGCGGCGGCCTTCGAGATGACGGCCGCGTTGCGCTCCAGCTCGGCGCGCTGGCTCGCGTGGCGCGCAGTCACGTGCGAGATTTCATGCGCCATGACTGCGGCTATCTCGGACGAATCATTGGCGAGCGCCAGCAATCCGCGCGTGACGTAGAGATTGCCCGAGGGCAGCGCGAAGGCGTTGACCAGCGGCGTGTTGAGGATCGTGACGCGATAGGCTTCGGTCGGCGTCTCGCCGGTCTGGGCGAGGCGCGCGAGAATGCCGTTGAGGTAAAGCTCGGTTGCCGAAGAATGGTATTCGCCGCCAAACAGCGCGACCAGGCGCTTGTGCTCGGAGGCGGTCGGCGTATCGACGCCGGTGGTGCGCGGCGCGGCCGTCGGCACCGCAGGCAGTTCGGCCTTGCGGCCGCCGGGATCCAGCGCCGCGCAGCCGGCCAGCAACACGGCGAGCGACAGGGCGCTCACGCGCTGGAGCGCCGTGCGGATTGGCGTGTGTGTCGCGGCGGGATGCATCTCAGCGTCCGAT
>JANXTB010000189.1 GCA_025356415.1 Hyphomicrobiales bacterium | reverse complement strand
CATGTCGGCGCGATTCTTCGCACGGCGGCGGCTTTCAAGCTCGATGGCATTGTCACGACGGAGCGCCATTCGCCCGCCATTTCCGGCGTGCTCGCCAAGGCGGCCTCCGGTGGTCTCGAGCATGTGCCGATCGTGACGGTGGTCAATCTCGCCCGCGCGCTCGATACGCTGGGCAAGCGCGGCTATCTGCGGGTCGGGCTCGATTCCGAGGGCCCCCGTTCGCTCGAAGACGAAGTCCTGGCCCGGCCGCTGGCGCTGGTGCTCGGCGCCGAAGGCAAGGGTCTGCGTCGCCTGACGCGCGAGAATTGCGACGTGCTGGCGCGCATCGACATGCCCGGCGCAATCAAGAGCCTGAACGTCTCGAACGCCTGCGCCGTTGCGCTGACCATCGCGCGTCTCAAGCTGCGCTGAACGCGCCGACTGATTCTAAAGGCGAAGGCTCGGGCCGGACGAAACGAATGCTAGACGAAGGTTTCATGTGCGCAAATGCATGTGAACCCTGCGCGGCTGCGCTGTTCGCAGATGCGAGAAGCACCGCTTCAGAAAAGCAATTAATTTAAAAACGCCGTTGCGTCAGAGGCATAATTTGATATCGCACCGCAGCATGCGGGCCCATGGCCACAGCCTGAACCGAATGGTTAAAGCGGCCTGATTGAAGTCTAATACCTTTTAATACGTTCCCTGCGCCCGCGTCGCAGAACATAGCATTGTGCAGCCGCCTGAAGAGGGGCAATCCCGTTTAACGAGACGGGACGCAATTCGCCTACGCACCCTCGGGTCTAACCGGGGGGGCTTGACATCACCAGGAAACCCGAGGGTTACAAATGAGCATCGCAACTGCGACCGCACCACATGAGGCCGCCCGGCCCATGACGGCGGAAGAGCGGAAGGTCATTCTGGCCTCCTCTCTCGGCACCGTCTTTGAATGGTACGACTTCTATCTTGCCGGCTCGCTGGCCGCGAACATCTCGGCAGCCTTCTTCTCAGGCGTGAACCCGACCGCCGCCTTCATTTTCGTGCTGCTCGGCTTCGCCGCCGGCTTCGCGGTCCGTCCCTTCGGCGCGCTGTTCTTCGGGCGTCTCGGCGACCTCATCGGCCGCAAGTACACGTTCCTCGTCACCATGATGGTGATGGGCATCGCGACCTTCGTGGTCGGCATCATGCCGGGCTACGCCTCCATCGGCATCGCGGCGCCGATCGGCTTCATCGCCTGCCGCCTCATGCAGGGGCTCGCGCTCGGCGGTGAATACGGCGGCGCGGCGACCTACGTCGCCGAACACTCCCCGCAGAACCGTCGCGGCTACTACACCGCGTGGATCCAGACCACCGCCACCGTCGGCCTGTTCCTGTCGCTGCTCGTCATCCTGACGCTGCGCCTCAACATGTCGGCGCAGGACTTTGCTGACTGGGGCTGGCGCATTCCGTTCCTCGTCTCCATCCTGCTGCTGTTCGTGTCGATCTGGATTCGCCTCCAGCTCGCCGAATCGCCGGCCTTCACGAAGATGAAGGAAGAAGGCACCGTCTCGAAGGCGCCGCTTACCGAAGCTTTCGGCAAGTGGTCCAACCTGAAGATCGCGATCATCGCGCTGTTCGGCGGCACCGCCGGCCAGGCCGTGGTCTGGTATACGGGCCAGTTCTACGCGCTGTTCTTCCTCACCCAGACGCTGAAGATTGACGGAACGACCGCCAATCTTCTCATCGCCTTCTCGCTGCTGCTCGGGACGCCGTTCTTCATCTTCTTCGGCTCGCTGTCGGACAAGATCGGCCGCAAGCCGATCATCCTCGCAGGCTGCCTGATCGCCGCCCTGACGTACTTCCCGATCTTCGGGCAGATCGCCAAGATCGGCAATCCGACGCTGATGAACGCGCACGACAAGGTGAAGGTCACGCTGATCGCCGACCCTGCCACTTGCGGCAACGTGTTCGACCCGATCAACATCCGCACCTTCACGGCGCCTTGCGACGTGGCGCGCCGTGCGCTAGCCACCGCCGCCATCAAGTATGACTTCTCGCCGGGAGCCGCTGGCTCGCAGGCGAAGGCCATGGTTGGCGCGGACGAAGTGGTGTTCAACGCGGACTTTGCGAAGAACCTGACGGCTGCGGCGATCAAGGCCGGTTACCCGGCGGTGGGCGATGCGCAGATCCTGAAGCAGCCGACGGTCGCTGGCGTTCTCAGCGACAGCCGCTCGCTGCAGATGATCGGCCTGCTGTTCATCCTCGTGATCTACGTCACGATGGTGTACGGCCCGATCGCGGCCCTGCTCGTCGAACTCTTCCCGACGCGCATTCGCTACACTGGCATGTCCCTGCCCTACCATCTCGGCAACGGCTGGTTCGGCGGCTTCCTGCCCCCGACCGCCTTCGCCATCGTGGCGGCGACCGGCGATATCTTCGCCGGCCTCTGGTACCCGATCGTGGTCGCTTTGATGACCTTCGTCATCGGCCTGATCTTCCTGCCGGAGACGAAGTCCCGCGACATCTACGCTGGCGATTGATCAGCGTACGATTTGAAAGCGAAAGGCCCCGCGAAAGCGGGGCCTTTTTTTATTGCGGCAGACCAGACTTGAGCTAGACAAGAACGTAACGTCAGTTCCTTCAGGGCTCGAAATGCGAAACATTCTCCTCTGCGCAGCGACGGCCCTGTTCCTGGGCGGCTGCTCGAGCGTCGACATGATCAGGACGTCGCCCGCAATCTATGCCGCGACCGACCCGAACATGATCAGCATCCTGAAAACGAAGCCTGATGAAAAATACATCGAGCTCGGCTCCGTCACCACGACCGGCTTCAGCGCCTCGCAGGAAGCGTCGATGCATGAAGGCATCAGGACGAAGGCGTCCGCGCTGGGCGCCGACGCGGTCATCATCACGTCCGAGGGCCTGATCCCCGAAAGCTGGGGCCGGCATCAGCGGTGGGCGACCGGCGTGGCCATCCGCTACAAGGATTGAGCGTTGAGTTTGAAGAAAGGCCCTGGCGGCAGGGCCTTTCTTGCAATTGTCAGTCGCAGAATCGGATGCGCTCATCCACCCAGCGATACCCGTTCCAGTGACGGCGCACTTCGGTTGTGCAGCGCTCGACATAGACGGGCGGCGGCGGAACGTAGACGCGCTCTTCCTCGACATAGACGCGGCGAACGGGCGGCGGCGGCGGCGCGGGATTGGCCATGGCGCCAGCAGCCAGCGCGCCAAGCGCGACGCCGCCCAGAATGCCGGCGGCGACAGCGCCGCGATCGCCAGCAAGCGCGGGCGCCGGCGCGAGGGTGACAAGCGTTGATGAAACGGCGAGCGCCGCAAGCGCGACGCGGATCGAACGAGCCTTGTAAGCGAGTGTCATGGGTTTTCTCAAAATAGCCTGACCAGCAGGATGGCCTCGGCGCCGCCCCTGGAACACAGCCAAACCCATCACGCTAAACGATTTCTTACTGTCCACAGGCGGCGGTGAAATTTCCTCGGGCCAGACAGGCGACGCCCCTGTTGCGAAAGCGCGCGCAGGCTGGTAGCCAGTGCCCCAGCGGTGCGCCGCACGCCGGATTAGCTCAGCGGTAGAGCAGCGGTTTTGTAAACCGAAGGTCGGGGGTTCAATCCCCTCATCCGGCACCACTTCATCTCGCCAACGTCATCTCCATGGCGGCGCTTATCAGCGCCGCGCACGTGCGATCATGCGCGAAGCAAGCCCCTATCAACCGGGCCCGTTGATCGGAATCACTGCCTTGAGCGAGCGGATCGGATCAAGCGAGGCGCCGGCGCGATCGCGTTCGATCAGCGTACCGCTGCCGAAATTGAGCTTCACGCCGATCATGGCGCGCGTCTCGTCGTCCCTGGTGCTGGCGACGTTGAAAATGCCGCCGCGATAATCTGCTTCCGCGAAAACACTGAAGGGCGTGCCGGAAAAGCGATTTTCGACTTTTACGCCGGCGAGCCAAGCCGTATGGCGCACGCTCGCGCCCCCGATG
>JANXTB010000170.1 GCA_025356415.1 Hyphomicrobiales bacterium | reverse complement strand
CGACAAGGGCGGCGACGCGGTGCGCGCCGCACTCACACTGGTCGCGCTGGTGCGCGCAGAAGGTCAATTCTAATGTCACGTGAACATCGCGCCGCGTCGCGCCTGGCCGCCACGCAGGCGCTCTATCAGATGGACGTCGCCGCGAAGGGCATCAACGAAATCCTCGCGGAATTCGAGACGTACTGGATCGGCCGCGAGATCGAGGGCGATCAATACAAGCCCGCTGAAATCGAGTTCTTTCGCGACATCCTGAATGGCGTTCTCGAAAATCAGGCGCCCATCGACCAGCTGATCGACGCCACGCTCGCCGGCGGCTGGCCGCTGGCGCGCGTGGAAGCCGTGATGCGCGCCGTGCTGCGAGCCGCGACCTATGAGCTGCGCAAGCGCAAGGACATTCCGGCGCGCGTTGTCATCACCGAATATGTGGACGTAGCGGCAGCCTTCCTCGGCCGCGAGGAAACAGGCATGATCAATGCCGTGCTCGACAAGATCGCGCGCGACCTGCGCGCCGACGAATTCCAGCCGCGCACCTGATCGGAGGCCCCGTGCCGCATTCGGGCGAAGACGACCTGATCGCGAGGTTTTTCGCCCCGCTGGCCGGGGAGGGTGGGCTCGGCCTCAAGGACGACGCGGCGCTTGTGTCTGTCGAGCCGGGTTTTCAGCTCGTTGTGACCTGCGACGCGCTGGTCGCCGGCGTGCATTTCTTCCCCGATGATCCGCCTGACGCTATCGCCGCGAAGGCGTTGCGGGTGAACCTCTCGGACCTTGCCGCCAAGGGCGCGATGCCCAAGGGCTTCATCCTGGCGCTGGCGCTGCCGAGCGAGCTCTCTCCCTCTGGGAGAGAGCTGGACGCATGGCTCGCCGCCTTCGCCGATGGCCTCGCAATCGACATCGCAACCTACAAATGCTCCTTGTTCGGCGGCGACACGGTGAAGACTCCCGGGCCGCTCATGGTTTCCATCACCGCCTTCGGCGCTGTGCCCACGGGCCGCATGGTCCCGCGCACCGGCGCGCGACCCGGCGATCTTCTCTACGTCACGGGCACGATCGGTGATGCGGCTCTCGGGCTGCAACTTCGATTGGGCAAGATCGCAGGGCAGGGCGACCACCTCCTCGCCCGCTATCTCCGTCCGCAGCCCCGCAACGCGCTCGCGCCCGTCCTGCTCGATTGCGCGAGCGCGGCCATGGACGTGTCCGATGGCCTTTTCGGCGATCTCGCCAAGATGATGCGGGTCTCGGGCGTTTCCGCCGATGTTGAAGCCGCCTGCGTGCCGCTCTCGCCGGAGGCGGCAGCGATGATTGCAACCCACGCTAGCGCCTTCGAAACGGCGCTCACCGGTGGCGACGATTACGAGATTCTCGCCAGCATCCCGCCGCAGAACGCCAGCGTGTTCGAGGCCCGCGCCGCCGAGGCTGGCGTTCCCGTCACCCGCATCGGGCACGTACTGCGCGGCGATGGCGCCCCGCGCTTCCGCGACGCTTCAGGCGCACCGCTGGCCTTCGTGCGCGGCTCCTATAGCCATTTCTGAGGCGCCCCGCCTGCAATCGCGTCTTTACAAAAGCCGCGCGGGGCAGAACGATAGGGCTCCAAAAAAATCAACAAAGCTGGAGCGGAACATGGCGCGGGATTTCGAAGATTTTTGCTGGCGGGATATTGTCGACAAGGACATTCTCGAAATTTACGAGCCTTATCGGCGCAAGACCTTTGTCGGACCGAAGCCCGCGATCCTCGCGATCGACCTCTACAACAAGGCCTATGACGGCGGGAACAAGCCGGTCATCGAAGTGAACCGCAAGCATCAGGGCTCGTGCGGCGAGAATGCGTGGAAGGCGATCGAGCCGACCAAGCAGGTTTTCGCCGCAGCGCGCGCTGCCGGCGTCCCGGTGATCTACTCGACGCGGCACGTCGATACGAGGGGTGTGCACTCCACCTTTCGCAAGATACGCGAACAGCGGGACGATCAATACGACATCTATCACGAGTTCACGCCGCAGCCCGGCGAGCTGGTGATCTACAAGGAGCGCGCCTCGGCCTTCTTCGGCACGCCGCTCGTGGCGCATCTGCGTTTGATGGGCATCGAGAGCCTGATCATTCTCGGCGAAAGCACGTCCGGCTGCGTGCGCGCATCGACGGTCGACGCCTATTCGAACGGCTTCCACAGCGTGCTGATCGAAGAATGCACGTATGATCGTTCAGCGCTGAGCCACAAGGTGAACCTGTTCGACCTGCATCACAAATATTGCGACGTCATGCATGTCGAAGACGTGCTCGCGCATCTGCAGTCGATAACGCGCAAAGAAGCGGCTGAATGAAGTGACTTCTCCCTTCTCCCGCTCGGCGGGAGAAGGTGTCGCGCAACGCGCGACGGATGAGGGCGGTTCAACTTGCGCTCTTTTTGCAAATTAAGAGCAGACCTCGCCGCCCTCACCCGTCATGCTTCGCATGCCACCCTCTCCCGCCAGTGCGGGAGAGGGGCGCGCACGCGCGTTTTCTACTCCTGCTCGGTGCGCACCATGGGCGTGAGTCCGAGCTTGTCGAACAGCGCGCTGCGATGCGCTTCGGCGTAGCGCATGGTGTTCAAGTGCGCGGGCGTGCCGTAATCAAGCCGCGCCATGCGCTCGAAGAGCGTCTCCACCCAGTGCAATTCACCCAGGATATCCGCCGGATCGGCGCCGCTCGCCACCCATGCTGACGACCATGTCTGGTTCCAGACGTGTGCGTCTTCGGGGTCTGTCTTGCCGGTCACGAGATATTCATGCGTTGGATCGCCATAGGCGAGCGCCGCGGCCTGTTCGTATCGGCGCAGCCGGATGACGGCGTCGGCGATATCGCCTTCGGGATCGGGCTGCTTGTGCGCCCATTCGAGACATTGCGCGAGGCTTTTCGCCGACACTCCAGTCCCTCCATCTCAATCCGTTCGCCACAGTCTATGGCGCGTTTTCACGCCGCGCCAGCACGAGTTATTCAAACACTTGCGCTTGCGCTCCGAAAACGGAATGCTCCGGCCAAAGCACAGCGCCGCAAAGGCGCATCAAGGGAGGCGCGCATGGCCCACCACGACGACGATCCGCACGCCAAGGTCTCGCGACTGCCGGCTTTGCCGAAACCGCTCGATCCCATCGTGGCGGAGCTGTTCGAAAACACCCGCCAACGTGGCGGGCATATTCTGAACCTGCACAAGGTTTCCGGCCACGCGCCGCGCCTGACGCGCGCCAAGCGGCCTTTCACCTACGCCCTGCGCAACGAATGCGATTGTCCACGTCTGTATCGCGAACTCGCCATCTGTCGCACGGCCATCAATGTCGAATGCGATTACGAGTTGCACCACCATCATCCGCTCGCCTTGCAGGCCGGCTTGAGCGAAGCGCAGTTTCAGGCTGTGCGCGATTGGCGGGCTCACGCGGATCTGTTCGACGAAAAATCGCGCGCAGTGCTCGCCTATGTGGATGAGATGACGTTGCGGAAAGGCGTCGTGGACGAGGCGACATTCCAGGATCTGGCGCGGCATTTCTCGCCGGGCGAAATCATCGAGCTCAGCTACAATGCGACATCCTATTACGCGAGCGGATTGTTCATGAAGGCGCTGGCGATCGAGCCGGATGAAGAGGGGAAGAAAGCTGCGCCGGGGAAGTTTTAGTTGGCCGCGCGTTACGCAACCCGCAAACGCGTCGCAATGTCGCTGGCGTCCAGCGTGTAAAGCGCATCGATGAACGCCGTGCGGAACGACGCCGGGCCCTTGGCTTGTTCCGCAGCCATGTCGCCCGCCACCGCATAGGCGGCAAGCGCGCTGAGCGTGGCGGTGAACGGATCGACGCCGAGACCCACGAACGCGCCGACATAACCCGTCAGTCCGCAGCCGAGCGCGGTGACCTTTGTCATCAGCGGCGATCCGTTGGCGAGGCGCACGAGCCTGCGCCCGTCGGTGACGATATCGACGTCGCCCGTCGCCGCGACTGTGCACAGGCCGTGGCGGGCGAGCTTCTGTGCGAGCCCCTCGACCTGCGACGTCTCATGCGCGCTGTCGACGCCGCGCGGAGCGCCGGCTTCCTGCGTCAGGCCTGCGAGGCGCGCGACGGCCATGATCTCGGAGGCGTTGCCGCGGATCACGGCCGGCCGATGGCGCAGCAATTTGCAGATCGTGTCGTCACGGAATTTGGTCGCGCCGGCGCCGACCGGGTCGAGCACCCACGGCACGCCATGGGTGCGGGCGGCAATGGTTGCGACTTCCATGGCTTGCGCGCCCGGCGCCGAGAGCGTCCCGGTGTTGACGACCAGAGCCGACGCACGGCGCACGAATTCGGGGCTTTCCTCGGGCGCAAACACCATGGCGGGCGCTGCGCCCGCGGCCAGCAGCACGTTGGCGGCGATGTCCATCGAGACGTAGTTGGTGATCATCTGGACAAGCGGACGCGCGTCGCGCACGGCGGCGATCAGCAGGCCGGTCTGCGCGGCGATCTCGTCCCTTGTTGTTTTTCCGGTCTCTTCCATGCGGGTTTTGTACCGCAAATCGTCCACAGGGGACAGTAACGCGCGATTCCGGGCTTTCGCCTAAGGTGTGCTGGTCAGGGCGCTCATCTCTTGTATTCTATAGCGCGTGCAAAGCGCTGCTGTGGCCCGAATCAGGGACCAAAGGTCTACGCCGGCAGGCGGCGCAAGAATATCAAAGGGCCTCCAAGGCCCGGGGAACAAAGGGCGGGGAAGTCTTATGACGTCATTGTGGCTAATCATTCTGGGTGGCCTACTCTCCATTGTTTATGGAGCCTATACGGTCCAAAAACTCATGCAGGCTGACGCCGGCTCCAAGCGCATGCAGGAGATCGCGGCCGCGATCGCCGAAGGCGCCCAAGCCTATCTGCGTCGCCAATATCTGACGATCGCAATTGTCGGCGTCGTCATTCTCGCCCTCATCTGGTTCCTGCTCGGCGGTCTCGTGGCCATCGGCTTTCTCATCGGCGCGGTGCTGTCGGGTCTCGCCGGCTTCATCGGCATGAACGTCTCGGTGCGCGCTAATGTCCGCACCGCGCAGGCGGCTTCGGTGTCGCTCGCCGCGGGCCTCGATATATCCTTCAAGGCGGGCGCGGTCACCGGCATGCTGGTCGCCGGTCTCGCGCTGCTCGGCGTGTCGGTCTACTTCACCTATCTGGTGATGGGCCTCGGCTTTGCGCCGTCGAACCGCGTCGTCATCGACTCGATGGTCGCGCTGGGCTTCGGCGCTTCGTTGATTTCCATCTTCGCGCGACTGGGCGGCGGCATTTTCACCAAGGGCGCTGACGTCGGCGCCGATCTCGTCGGCAAGGTCGAGGCCGGCATTCCGGAAGACGATCCGCGCAATCCCGCGACCATCGCCGACAACGTCGGCGACAATGTCGGCGATTGCGCCGGCATGGCGGCGGACTTGTTCGAGACCTATGCGGTGACGGTTGTCGCCACCATGGTGCTCGGCTCGATCTTCTTCGCCAAGGACGCCCCGCTCGTCTGGGCCTCGATGATCTATCCGCTCGCCATTTGCGCGACGTGCATCGTGACCTCGATCATCGGCACGTATTTCGTGAAGCTCGGCGCCAACAATTCGATCATGGGCGCGCTCTACAAGGGCCTGATCGCCGCTGGCGTGCTGTCCATCGGCGGTCTGGCTATCGCGACGCAAACCGTCATCGGCTGGGGCGTCTTCGGCACCACGTCGGCGGGCACGGTCGTGACCGGCTCGGCGCTGTTCGCCTGCGGCATCATCGGCCTCATCGTGACCGGCCTGATCGTCTGGATCACTGAATATTACACCGGCACGGGCAAGCGCCCGGTCGTTTCCATCGCGCAGTCGTCCGTCACCGGACACGGCACGAACGTCATCCAGGGCCTCGCGGTCTCGCTGGAATCGACGGCGCTGCCGGCCATGGTGATCGTCGGCGGCATCATCTCGACCTACCAGTTCGCGGGCCTCTACGGCACGGCGATCGCGGTGACGACCATGCTGGGTCTTGCCGGCATCATCGTCGCGCTCGACGCCTTCGGACCGGTGACCGACAATGCCGGCGGCATTGCGGAAATGGCCGGTTTGCCGAAGGAAGTTCGTCATTCGACGGACGCTCTCGACGCGGTCGGCAACACCACCAAGGCCGTCACCAAGGGCTATGCGATCGGTTCCGCCGGTCTCGGCGCGCTGGTGCTGTTTGCGGCCTACACCAACGACCTGCAGGCGTTCATTGCCGAAGGGCGTCCTTACTTCAAGGACATCGGCGCGATCTCGTTTGATCTGTCGAACCCTTATGTCGTGGCGGGCCTGATCTTCGGTGGCCTCATCCCCTATCTGTTCGGCGGCATCGCCATGACGGCTGTGGGTCGCGCGGCGGGCTCGGTGGTCGAGGAAGTTCGTCGCCAGTTCAAGGAAATGCCGGGCATCATGGAAGGCACGCAGCGTCCCGATTACGGCCGGGCCGTCGACATGCTGACCAAGGCGGCCATCAAGGAGATGATCATCCCCTCGATGCTGCCGGTTCTTGCGCCGCTCGTCGCTTATTTCGGCGTGCTGTTCATCTCCGGCTCCAAGGCCAACGCCTTCGCGGCGCTGGGCGCCTCGCTGCTCGGCGTGATCGTCAACGGCCTGTTCGTCGCCATCTCGATGACATCGGGCGGCGGCGCCTGGGACAATGCGAAGAAGTCCTTCGAGGACGGCTTCATCGACAAGGACGGCGTGAAGCACCTGAAGGGTTCTGACGCGCACAAGGCGTCCGTCACCGGCGACACCGTCGGCGACCCCTACAAGGACACCGCTGGTCCTGCCGTGAATCCGGCAATCAAGATCACCAACATCGTGGCCCTGCTGCTTCTCGCCGTGCTCGCGCACGGCTGAGGGCAGGGGACTTTGCAAACGAGAAAGGCGCGCCGGGTGGCGCGCCTTTTTGTTCTCTTGGGCGCAGTCAGGAAGGATCGACTGGGTTTCGGTGTAGCTCGATCCTCGTCAGGAGGCTTTGCCAGCTTCATTCTGCATAGGAAGCACTAACGAAAGGACTGTGAGCCGGACTGGCTAGACCAATAAAGCTCAGGCTGGACCAGCTTTACCGTTGCAGTAAGGTAAGGCTCTCCGTGGAGGGCCAGATGGATGAACGAGCCAGAGAACCGCGTCGGTCCAGAATGGGCCTACGTCTTGGGGGAATACATTTATAGATTTTTCATAGGGCCACTGCTTTGGCTCTGCGGTCTAATGGCAATCATCTTTGCATGCTTTTTTATCGCCTTGGGCGTCTTGGAGGCCATGCCCTATTACACCCTTGTCGGAGTGATCGCAGCTATTGGCATCCCCTCTTTCGTTTTTCAGGATGAGCTTTTGAATACTGCGGCGGGACGAATAATCGCGCGCAATTTTGCTAGAGCAACAACCGGCCTGAACATGTTCTTCTCGTTTTTCGGCGCGGTTCTAGTGGGGATTATTTCCGGGATCGGAGCGCTAGTCGGAGGGCTCATCGCCTTGGCGTTATTGCTCTTCATCCTAGGGGGGATGATCGGCATTCTCCTATTTGGCTTCCGGCAGCTATTTTGATTGCCGCTCGCCGGCGCGACTCGGGGGCATGCCCCCGAGTCTACCCTCTCCTTTCGGGACAGGGGCCGCTGCAAATCGCCTAGAAGCGCAGCAGGCCCTTCAGGGCGTTCATGACGAAGCTCGGCTCCTGGCCGCCTGTCGGCGTCGTGCGCGAGACGAAGTCGAAGACCATGCCGTCCTGCAGCCCGTAATTGGCGACGCGCATCACGCGCTTGGCCGGGCTGAAATAGACGGCGACCACACGCTGGTCGGTGACCGTGGGGTCCATGAACTGAACCTTCCGTTCGGTCTTCTGCGTGATGTAGTACCAGGCCTCGGAGCCGACGGTCGATGTCGTCGACGGCGTGCCGAGGATTTGCAGGACCTGCTCGGCGGAGGCGCCGACCTTCACCTGATCGAGGGCGCGCTGGTCGAGCACATAGCCATGCTGAACCGTGCCGTCATAGCCAAGGCAGCCTCCGAGGCTCAGCGCGAGCGCGATGGCTCCCGCGATCCGCAGCGAAGCAAACCCGCGCCGCGCGGCGCCGTCACGGTTAGAAATCACGTTCATCCGCCGACTCTCCGGGAATTTCCCTTGCATCCAGTGCGTTCGATGCCTAACCCCCGTCCTGACGAAAAGCAAGCAAGGCGGAGCTTTGTCCCCCTGCCAATCAGGACCCGGAGCCGGATCATGTTCGGGCTGTTCAAACGTGACCCCAACAGGGCCTTGATCGACAAGCTTCACGGCGAGATCATGGCGGGCGTGTTGCAGCCCGCGCTTTATTTGCATTGCGGCGCGCCCGACACGTTCGAGGGACGGCTGGAAATGCTTATCCTGCATACGGCGGCGACGGTGCGGCGCATCGAGCGCCTGCCTGCGCCCGGACCAGAACTCGCGCAGGATGTGATGGACGGCGTGTTCCGCCATCTCGACAGCACACTGCGCGAGATGGGCGTCGGCGATGTCACGGTGCCAAAAAGAATCAAGAAACACGCGGAAGCCTTTGCGGGCAGGGCGATTTCCTATGCAAGCGCGCTGGAAGCGGGAGACGATGTCGCGCTCCGCCTCGCGCTCGCCCGCAATGTGGCGCGCGACGAAGCCAAAGCGGATACGCTCGAAATCCACAGGCTCGCGGCTTATGTCCGCGCCATAGACGCACGGGTCGAAACCTACGGGCTCGACCATTTTCTCAACGGGAAAATCGGCTTTCCCGCACCTGACACAGGAGCCGAATGATGTCGAAGCACCCGCCCAAAGGCAAAAAGACGCGCGCTGAAGAGGAAGCGGCCAGTCGCTCGCGCCTGCAGCCGCCGCCGCCGTCCGGCCTGCCGATCATGCCGCGCCCCTTCGAGGTCGCCGATATCCGCGATGACGGCGGCACGGTCGTGAAGATTGAAGCGACGCCAGCCGAGCGCGCGGCGCTCGCTGAAGCCTATGATCTGCCCGAAGTGGCGTCGTTGACCGCGCGTTTCAGCGTGGTCCGGCGCGGCAAGATCGTCAGCGTCACCGGTGACGTGAAGGCCCGCATTTCGCAGGTCTGCGTGGTCACGGTGGAGACGTTCGAGAGCGAGGTCGACGAGCCTGTGGATATGACCTACGCGCCCGAAGCGCAGGTCGCCGAGGCGTGGGAGCGAATCGCCAAGGCCGAGGCCTCGGGGACTAATGCGCCCGTCGAGGATCCGCCGGATTTGATTGTGGACGGCCGAATCGATCTTGGCTTGTTGACGGCCGAAACACTGTCACTTTCGCTCGATCCCTATCCCAAAAAGCCCGGCGTGGAGTTCGAGGCGCCCGAGGAGGTGGAGCCCACGCCTGAGGAATCGCCGTTCGCGCTCCTTGCGAAGCTCAAGAAGAATATCGGGCCGGGCGGCGCTTGAGCTGAGCCAGGGGTCGGCTGTTTGCGTTTGGTCGGCAAACGTCTATTGTCCGGCGCCTTTCTGGCTTGGGGGCGCGCTTTTCCTGCGCCCCTTCGAGCCCGGCGATAGCTCTGGAGCCCCGTTTCAATGTCCACGCAAATCAGGATCGCGCTCGACGCCATGGGCGGCGACCATGGTCCGTCCGTCGTTCTCCCCGGCGCCGCCAAAGCGCTCGAGCGCCGGCCTGACATTGAATTCCTGCTCGTCGGCGACGAGGCGCGCATCGCGCCTTTGCTGGCGCAGCACCCCACGCTGAAAGAACGCTCGACGATCCTGCACACCGACGTCTCCGTCGGCATGGACGAGAAGCCGAGCCAGGCTTTGCGCCGCACGCGCCGCTCGTCTTCGATGTGGATGGCGATCGAGGCGGTCAAGAACGGCAAGGCGGATGTCGTCGTGTCCGCCGGCAACACCGGCGCGCTGATGGCGATGTCGACGATCTGCCTGCGCACGATGGCGGGCATCGACCGTCCGGCCATCGCCTGCATGTGGCCGACGATGCGCGGGCGCTCCATCGTCCTCGATGTCGGCGCGACGATTGGCGGCGACGCGCAGCATTATGTCGATCTCGCCATCATGGGTTCGGCGATGGCGCGCATCGTGCTCGAGATCGAGCGCCCGACGGTCGGCCTGCTCAACGTCGGCGTCGAAGAAATCAAGGGCATCGAGGAAGTGAAGGCGGCCGGGCGCATGTTGCGCGAAGGCGCCTTTCCCGCGCTGCAATATCAGGGCTTTGTCGAAGGCGATGATATCGGAAAGGGCACCGTCGACGTCGTCGTCACGGAAGGCTTCACGGGCAACATCGCCTTGAAAACGGCGGAAGGCACGGCCAAGCAATTGGCCGAGGTCCTGCGCGGGGCGATGAGCTCCGGGCTGATGTCGAAGATCGGCTATCTGTTTGCGCGCGGCGCATTTCAGAAGCTGAAGGACAAGATGGACCCCCGCACCGTGAACGGCGGGGTGTTCCTCGGCCTCGACGGAGTTGTGATTAAGAGTCATGGCGGCACGGATGCGCTGGGATTCTCGAACGCGATCGGCATAGGCTTCGAGATGGTCCGCCATCAACTGCTCGGACAGATTCGCGATTCGCTTTCGCAATCTGACGACGTGCGGATCGCAGTCGCTGCCGAGATGGATGCGCGCGCCTGAGTTGGCGATGCGAAGCAAACGGAACAGGCACTTGACCTCTGGCAAACACATTCGCTCAGTCGTGCGCGGCATCGGCTCTTATCTGCCCGCGAACAAAGTCTCGAACGCCGACCTCGAAAAGATGGTCGACACCACCGATGACTGGATCGTGCAGCGCACCGGCATCCGCAATCGCCACATCGCCGCCGAAGGCGAGACGACGTCGATGCTCGCCACTTACGCCGCGCGCGCCGCGCTCGACAACGCGGGCCTGAACGCCAGCGACATCGACCTCGTGGTCGTCGGCACTGCGACGCCCGATTACACGTTTCCTTCCGTCGCCACGCAGGTGCAGGCCTCGATCGGCATGACGCATGGCGCCGCGTTCGATGTGCAGGCGGTGTGCTCGGGTTTCGTTTTCGCGCTGGCGACGGCGGACAAGTTTCTCCTGTCGGGCTCGCACAAGCGCGCGCTGGTGATCGGCGCCGAGACCTTCTCGCGCCTGCTCGACTGGAAGGATCGCACGACCTGCGTGCTGTTTGGCGACGGCGCCGGCGCTGTCGTTCTCGAAGCGCAGGAAGGGCAGGGCACGATCCGCGATCGTGGCGTGCTCACCACGCATCTGCGCTCCGACGGGCGCCATCGTGAAAAACTTTATGTGGATGGCGGTCCGTCCTCGACCGGCACGGTCGGTCATCTGCGCATGTCGGGCCGCGAGGTTTTCCGTCATGCCGTGAGCATGGTCACTGACGTGATGACCGACGCGTTCGCGGCCACCGGCACCAGCGCCGAGGATCTCGACTGGTTCGTGCCGCATCAGGCGAACCGCCGCATCATCGACGCCTCCGCCGAAAAGCTGCACATCGCGCCCTCAAAGATCGTCGTCACCGTCGAGGATCATGGCAATACGTCGGCGGCCTCCATCCCGCTGGCGCTCGCGACAGCGGTCGCGGACGGGCGAATCAAGCCTGGACAACTCGTCATGATCGAGGCGATGGGCGGCGGCTTCACATGGGGCTCGGCGCTGATCCGCTGGTGATCTCGGCCCAATAACGCGTTTCTCCGACCATCGTGCGCCGCCCGCGCCCGCTTTTGGGCTGTGCCTGCCCAAGAGGCTGACGCAGCGGGGGAACTGCGCGCTTTTTTTTAGATTTCTATTGCACAGGTGACGCTTTTCTATTGCATAGGTGACGCTTTGAGTTACGATCACCTTGTTTTTAATTATGGATTTTCCAATGACCAGAACTCATTTCGATACGAAAGAAGGTCGGACCGTAACTCGCGCCGACCTGGCTGAAGCAGTTTATGGCCGCGTGGGCCTTTCCCGTGCGGATTCCGCCGAGATGGTCGAAGTCGTGCTGGGCGAAATCTCCGACGCTGTGATCAGCGGCGAAATCGTCAAGCTGTCGTCCTTCGGCTCCTTCATGGTCCGCATGAAGGGCGAGCAGGTAGTGGGCTACGTCCTCGGGGAAGGCACGTACCTAAAATGGGGCGACAAGGTGCTCGTGCAGGCCAAGGACAGCGTGTGTGTGACGGCCGATGCCGACGGCGCGAAGGTATTCGGACGGCGCCAGTCACGCAAGGGGTTGGCAACGGTCGAACCCGTGGACGTGAAGACGTTCGAGGTAAAGGCAGCCGTGACCAGCG
>JANXTB010000106.1 GCA_025356415.1 Hyphomicrobiales bacterium | reverse complement strand
CACCGCCATCTGCGAGGTCGAGATCGACCCGCAGACCGGCTGGATCGACATCAAGCGCTACGCCACGGTCGATGACGTGGGGCGCTGCATCAATCCGCTGATCGTCCACGGGCAGACGCATGGCGGCATCGCGCAGGGCGTCGGCCAGGCGATGTGGGAGCTTTTCCAGATCGATCCGGATTCCGGCCAGCCGCTCGCCGGTTCCTTCATGGATTACGGCATGCCGCGTTTCGACAATCTGCCGTCCTTCCGCACCGAGATCGCGGAAGTGCTGTCGCCGACCAATCCGCTGGGCATCAAGGCCGGCGGCGAAGGCGGCACGACGCCGGCGCTGTCGTGCATCGTCAACGGCGTGGTCGACGCGCTGAAAGACTATGGTGTGCGCGACATCACCATGCCGGTGACGCCGTTCCACATCTGGCAGGCCATTCAGGACGCGAAGAAGAAGGCGGCCTGAAACACTCGTCATTGCGAGGAGCGCAGCGACGCGGCAATCCATCTAGCGGCAGCCACCCGAAGATGGATTGCCGCGTCGCCTTCGGCTCCTCGCAATGACGAACGGGAGCGTCGCTACGCTCCTCGCAATGACGGACACAAAAAGGGAGACGAAACATGACCACCAACATCGACATCATCTGCTTCCCCGGCGCGCCGAACCTGCCGATCTTCGTCGCGCAGGAAAAGGGCCTGTTTGAACAGGCCGGCGTCACCGTGAACCTCACCACGACGCCGAGCTCCGCCTTCCAGGCAGAAAACCTCGCCGCCGGAAAATTCCAGATCGCCGGCACGGCGTTCGATAACGTCGTCGCCTATCAGGAAGGCCAAGGCGCGGTGAAACTGCCGTCAACGCCCGACTTCTTCGCCTTCATGGGCGCGACGCAGGTCAAACTCGCGTTCATCACGCAGCCCGACATCGCGACTTACGCTGACCTCAAGGGCAAGTCGTTGGCGCTCGACGCGCTGTCGACCGGCTTCGCCTTCGTGCTCTACGAAATGCTCGAGAAGAACGGCCTGACGAAAGCCGATTATTCCATGGTCGCCGTCGGCGCGACCCCGCAGCGTTGGGAATCCGTGAAGGCCGGAACGCATGCCGGCACGCTGACCATCGAGCCCTTCACGTCGATCGCGCGCAATCAAGGCTTCAAGGTGCTGGACACGTCGAGCAACATGCTGGCCGCCTATCAGGGCGGCTCTTTCGCCGCGAGCCGCGCGTGGGCCGCCGCGAACCCCGAGTCGCTCAAGAGCTTCATCAAGGGCTATCTCGCCGGCCTCGCATGGACGCTCGACCCCGCCAACCGCGAGGAAGCCACCAAGATCCTTCTGGAGCGGATGCCGGAGATCAAGCCGCCGGTGGCGGGCGCTGTGATGAACAGCCTGCTTTCGCCGCGCTCGGGGCTCACCCCGAAAGCCGCCATGCTGATGGACGGCGTCGACACCGTGCTGGCTCTTCGCTCCAAATACGGAACAGGCGCCAAACTCACGGACCCCGCGCGCTATATTGATCTAACTTACTATAACCAGGTCGTGTAATTTAGCGCGGCCCCGAAAGGGGCCGCGCTTTTATTATTTGACGTAATTTATAGTTAAGCATAGGATTAGATCGTCATCCCTTGTATTGTGGGAGAGGACGATGAATTTAAATACAGACCAAGCGCCGCGCGTTGTATCCAAGCCGGAGCCGTTCGTTCTCGAGAAGAACAGCGCCGTACAAATAAAGCTCGTACTATTGTCCGTCGTGGTCGTGGCTGTCGTTTGGGTCGGCGTGTTGATCACCCTTGGGGTGGAAGTCATCCGCCGCATGCACGGCTGAGGTCTCACCAGCGCAGCACGAAAAGTGTCGCGAGGTAGATCAGATACCAAAGCCCAAGGCTGGCCGGCATTCCATGTGCAAGGCCTTTAATCACGGACGTCTCCTCGAATCCGCAGCGTTTTGCCGCCCGCCGCTCTGAGCAGAGCAACACGGATGTGGGCGATGCTGCAAAGCGAAATTGCAACGCCCGTGAAAAAACTTCCAAATTCAACAAGTGTTGCGGGGAAAACGTGGAAAAGAAAAAGGCCGGAGTGGCAAAACCAGCTCCGGCCTTTATTGGCTATCTTGAACCGTCAGGCGGCTCAGACGGATTCCTTGAGCTCCTTGAGGGCGCGGAACGCGACCTTCTTGGAAGCCTTGATCTTGATCGCTTCACCGGTCGCGGGGTTGCGGCCCATGCGGGCGGCGCGCTTGCGAACCTGCAGGATGCCGAGCCCGCCGATGCGGATGCGGTTGCCCTTCTTCAGGTTCTTGGTGATGATTTCGACCATGTCGATGATGATCGTCTCGGCGGTGCGCTTCGGCAGATCGTGCGCTTCGGCGAGCAGAGCAGCAATCTGCTTGACGGTGATCGTTGCAGCCTTGGCGCCGGCGGCGGAAGCCGCGGCCTTCTTCGGAGCAGCCTTTACGGCGACCTTCGGAGCAGCAGCCTTGGCGACCTTCGGAGCGGCCTTCGGCGCGGCCTTCTTAGCAGCAGCTTTTGCCATGATGAGTTTCCCTTCGCGAATCAAACGGGCGCTCGCCCGAGGGCCGCAATATAATGCGCCAGAAGCCGCGCGCGACATTAAGCGCCCATTTTCCGCAGCTTTTTCTCAGCCAGCGTCAACTTGTCCAACAGAAACGGCCCTTTCGGGCGCTTCTGCGGGAGGGGCCATGAGTCGAAAGTCACAAGTGAGTCATCAGGAAGCCGATTCAAGGCCCTTTTTCAGCGCATCACCGATCCGCCATCGACCACCATGCACTGGCCCGTCATGAAGCCACATTCGTCGCCTGCCAGAAACACCAGCGCGCCGGTAAGGTCTTCCGGCTTCTGATCGCGCTGCAGCGCACGGCTTTTTACCGTTGGCTGCGAGGCGGCGCCGCTCCACATGGGATTTTCCGCAATCGCCTCGCTCATCGTCAGCCCGGGCGCGATCGCATTGACGAGCACATTATGCGCCCCAAGCTCGCGGGCCAGCGAACGCGTCATCGCGACCACGCCGCCCTTTGACGTTACGTAGTGCAAAAAGCCAGTCTGGCCTTTGAAAACAGTGCCCGACGCGATGTTGATGATGCGGCCCGACTTCGCGGCGATCATGTGCGGCGCAACCGCTTTCACGCATTCGAAGGGCCCGCGCAGGTTGACCGCCATGAGCCGGTCCCACTCGTCGCTCTCGATGTCCAGAAATGACTTCTTCTCGAGGCTCGCGAAGATCGCCGCATTGTTAACCAGCACGTCTATCCGCCCGAAGGCGTCCATCGCGGCTTTGGTCATCGACGCGACGGAGGGCGCGCTGGAGACATCGGTCTTGTGATAAAGCGCCCGCCCGCCAGCAGCCTCGATGCTGGCCACTGTCGCCGCGCCGTCGAGCACGTCGGCGATCAGCACCGCCGCGCCCTCGACGGCCAAACGTTCCGAAAAAGCCGCGCCAATGCCGCGCGCGCCGCCTGTCACGATCGCCGTCTTGCCCTGCAGCCTCATCTGTCTCTCCCGGTAATGCCCGCTCTTCGAGCGGCGTGTTCTTTGACGCAAGCCCTGTCCTGCCCCACATGAGGTCTCGACAGAAGCGCTTCCCGCTTCTATCCGTTTAAGCCATCAAAACAAGACAAGCGCCCGAAGAGGCCGTACCGGAAGGACACGCTCATGCTGACCGATCACGAGAACGATCTTATCTGCCGCGTGGAGGGCGAGGCCCCCATGGGCCAGCTTATGCGCAATTTCTGGCTGCCAGCCTGCCTGTCGGAGGAAGTGCCCGAGCCCGATTGCGATCCAGTGCGCGTGCGCATCCTCGGCGAGGATCTGGTCGCCTTCCGCGACACCGAGGGCCGCGTTGGCGTGATGGACGAATTGTGCCCGCACCGCCGCGCGTCGCTGTTCTACGGCCGCAACGAAGAATGCGGCCTGCGCTGCCTCTATCACGGCTGGAAAATGGACGTGGAGGGCAATGTCGTCGAAATGTCCTCCGAGCCGCCGGGATCCGGCTTTTCCGAGAAGGTCAAGCACAAGGCCTATCCGGTGCACGAGGCCGGCGGCTTCGTCTGGATCTACATGGGCGCCGCCGACAAGATGCCGGAATTCGAGCCGCCGATCTTCGCGCCGACTCAAAACGCGCGCGTCAGCATTTTGAAAGTGCATGTCGACGCGAACTGGGCGCAATGCCTGGAAGGCGCCATCGACAGCGCGCATTCCTCCAGCCTGCATTCCACCGACATGCCGCCAGCGAAAGTCGCAGGCTCCACGGCCACAGGCACAAGCTGGCAGCGTCCCTCGACCGACAAGTCGCCGCGCCTGCAGGCCGAGGAAACCAAGTTCGGCTTCCACTACGTCGCGATCCGCAAGCCGATCGCCAATTCGCAGACGCATGATTACCTGCGCATCACGCTCTTCGTCGCGCCCATGTATGTGCTGATCCCGCCCAACAACGTCTACAACGTCGCGCAGATGAACATGCCCGTCGATGACGAGCATTCGGTGCTCTATCTCATCGCCTGGACGGACGGCTCCGGCGCGCAGGAAGGCACCGATCAGGAAAGCTGGCGCAAGTTTACCGGCCAGCAGCTCGGCATCGATCTCGACCAGACCTACCACAAGCTGAATGGCCGCGCGCAGAACTACGGGCAGGACCGCAAGGCGCAGAAGCTCGGCGACTTCACCGGCATTCGCGGCTTCCCCAACCAGGACATCGCCATGTGGGAGACGATGGGCTCCATCGCCAAGCGCGGCGACGAGCGGCTCGGCGCGAGCGATCTCGCCATCGTCCAGTTCCGCCGCACCATGGTCGAGGCCGTGCAGCGCTTCATGAAGGGCGAGCCGGCCATCGGCTCCAACCTCACGCATGAAGAGCGAATGCGCCTGCGCTCGTTCGAGGGCGTCATGCCGAAAAGCACGGACTGGCGGCAGCTGTCAGGCGCGCACGGCGATAGCTCGGGCCAAGCGAAGGGCGACGTCGCGGCCGAGTAGACGCTGGCTTTTTGCATCGGAATAGCCAAGACTGTTCATATCGCGACTGCCTCGAGGCAGCGCATCTACGGGAGTTGAAGCGATGTTGGGCAAGATGGGCCGGCGCCTCGCCGCCACCGGAACGCTGCTGGCTGCGGCGATCATCACACAGGGCGCTTTTGCGCAAGAAACGATGAAAATCGCCGCCGGCCAGCGCGGCAACTGGGATTCGTCCGTGCCGGAAATCGGCCAGCGCGCCGGCATCATGAAGAAATACGGGCTGACGCTCGACATTCTCTACACTCAGGGCTCGGGCGAAACGCAGCAGGCGGTCATCTCGGGCGCTGTCGATGTCGGCGTCGCCATCGGCACGTTGGGCGCCATCGGGGCTTATTCGAAGGGCGCCCCCATCCGCATTATCGGCGCGCAATCGACCGGCGCCGGCGATCTCTACTGGTATGTGCGCTCCGACAGCCCGATCACCGCGCTCGCCGGAAACGCCGGCAAGACAATCGCCTATTCCACCAACGGCTCTTCGACGCAAACTGTCGTGAAGGCCTTCATCGAGGAACTCGGCGCCAAGGCGACGCCGACCGCGACCGGCAGCCCGTCGGCAACGCTGACTCAAGTCATGTCCGGCCAAGTCGACATTGGCTGGGCAGCGCCGCCGTTCGGGATCGACCTGGTCGACCAAGGCAAGATCCGCAAGCTCGCCACCGGCAACGACACATCGCTGCGCGACCAGACCGTGCGCGTGCTGGCGACCAGCGTCGACAAGCTGAAGACGAAGAAGGAGTCGCTCGACCGCTTCGTGCAAGCCTACCGCGACACGGTGGACTACATGTACACCAACCCCGAAGTGATGAAGGTCTATTCGGAATGGCTGAACATCACGCCTGAACTCGCACGCCGCACGCGCGACGACTTCTTCCTGCGCCCGTCCATCGAGCCCGACAACATGAAGGGCCTCGACAAGATCGTGCAGGACGCAGTCACCTTCAAATTCGCCAGCGCCCCGCTGACGAAAGAGCAGCTGGCGGAGCTGATCCAGATTCCGAAGCCGGTGAAGAAATAAGCGCCGTGTCCTCCCCTCTCCCGCGTTGGCGGGAGAAGGAAGAGGTCACCGGCTAGGTATCGTCGCCCCCTCGTAAATCCAGTCCAGACACCGCCACACATCTTCGTCCGTGCGCGCGCGCTCGGCTTCGTTGCGCACCTGCGCGTCGATGCCGCCCAGATGATAATAACGATCCCACAAATGCCGCGACTCCAGCTGGATGCGCGCCGTACGCGTCAGCCGCTCGGCCTCGAAATTGCGGAACGCGGCTGAAAAATCCCCCTCGCAACCATTGATCAGCGCGCTCAGCACAATCGCGTCCTCGATCGCCATGCCGGCGCCCTGCGCATAGGATTGCAGCGTCGCGTGCGCCGCGTCGCCCATCAGCACCGCCCTGCCCTTCGACCAGCCGCGTTGCGGCTTGCGGTCGCCGATCGGCCAGCGGCGGTCGAGGTCGAGCATGGCGATCATCTCGCGCATGACCGGCTGCGACTTCGCATAAGTGCGGTCGAGCTCCGCGCGATAGGCTTCCGTGTCCATCTTCTCGCCATAGGTCGCCGTCTCGAACACCGCGACGATGTTGAAAATCGTCTTGTCGCGCAGGGGGTAATGGACGATGTGAAAGCCCTCGCCGCCCCACAGCACCACATCGTCGAGCGGCACGCCCTTGGGCGCCTTGTCGATCGGCACGATGGTGCGATGCGCGACATAGCCCGTCTGCGCCGGTTCGCTCGCGCCCATGATGTCGTTGCGCAGCCGTGAGCGGATGCCGTCGGCGCCGATCACGATGGCGCCCTCGATGCGGCGGCCATCGGCGGTCGTCACCACGACATGGTCGCCATGGTCTTCGTGTCCGGTGACGCAGGCGTCTTCATCGAGACTGATGTTGGGCTGCGCCTTGCAGGCGGCGACGAGAATGTTGTGCAGGTCGACGCGGTGGATGACGAGATAGGGATTGCCGCCATAGCGCGCGCGGAATTCGGCGCCGGTATTGACCACCGTCACCGGCTTGCCATCGAAAGCGTCGAGCATCATGACCTTGTTGGGCAGCACGCTCGCGGCGATCACCTCGTCGCGCACGCCGATCCGCGCCAGCATCGGCGGCACGTTGGGGCCGAGCTGGATGCCGTAGCCGATGGCGCCGAATTGCGGGGCCTGCTCCAGCACGCGGACGTTCCAGCCGCTTTGGCCAAGCGCCAGCGCCGTACAAAGTCCGCCAATGCCGCCGCCGACGATGATGATCGTTTTGTCCCGCATGACGCCGTTCCGCTCCCGCATGTCTTTCGTCGAGACTTAGCGAGCCGCCCCGCCCCACGCAACCATGGCCTAAAGTCAGGCGGGAACGCCCCTGATTTTGCTTGAGCGAAGCCCCTCCCCCGGGCCATCATCGCCGCCGAACAGCCCGGCAAAGGGCGATGAATTCTGACGGGAGGTCACATGACGTATTCCAGACTCGCGCTTTCGACGGCGCTTCTCTTGGCAGCCAGCGCCGCGCAGGCGCAGGAGCCCATCCGCATCGGCTTCATCTCCACCATGTCGGGCCCGCAGGGCGTGCTCGGGCAGGAACTCGCCAACGGCTTCAAGCTCGGGCTCGAGGCCACGGGGCAGAAGCTCGGCGGCCGCGCGGTGCGCGTGACATGGGGCGACGACCAGGCGCAGCCCGACGTCGGCCGTCAGGTCGCCGACAAGATGATCGACAGCGACCGCGTGCAGATCGTCACCGGCATCAATTTCTCGAACGTGTTGCTCGCGGTGACGAAACCCGTGCTCGATTCCGGCGCCTTTTACATATCGGCCAACGCCGGTCCCTCGCAGCTTGCCGGGCGCCAGTGCCATCCGCGCTTCTTCTCCGCCTCGTTCCAGAACGATGCGATCTATGAAGGGCTCGGCATCTACATGCAGGAAAAGGGCCTGAAGAATGTCTATCTGATGGCCCCGAATTATCCGGCCGGCAAGGACATGCTCACCGGCTACAAGCGCTACTTCAAGGGTGGCGTCGCGGGCGAGGTCTACACCACCTTCGGGCAACTCGATTATTCCGCCGAGATCGCGCAGATCCGCGCAGCAAAACCCGACGCCGTGGTGTTCTTCTATCCGGGCGGCATGGGCATCAATTTCGTCAAGCAATATACGCAGGCCGGCCTGAAGGATCAGATCCCGCTCTATGCGGGCGCGGCGACGGTCGACCAGACGATCCTGCCAGCGCTCGGCGATGCGGCGCTCGGCATGTACACCGGCGCGCTGTGGAGTGAGTTCCTGGACAATCCGCAGAGCAAGAAATTCGCCGCCGATTACGAAAAGGCCTACGGCACGATCCCGTCGCCCTACGCAGCGCTCGCCTATGACACGACACGCCTGCTCGACGCCGCCGTGAAGGGCGTCGACGGCAAGATCGAGGACAAGAAGGCCTTCCAGAAGGCGCTGGAGAACGTGAAGTTCGACTCGATCCGCGGCAGCTTCAAGTTCAACTCGAACCACTTCCCGATCCAGAATTACTATCTGGTGCAGATCGAGAAGGATGCAAAAGGCCGCTCTGTCGCAGCGCTGAAAGGCACTGTGAAAGAAGGCTTGACGGATGCTTATTCGGGCGAGTGCAAGATGAAGGACGAGTGAGGCGTGTCCTCCCCTCTCCCGCATGGCGGGAGAGGGTGGCTCGCGGAAC
>JANXTB010000053.1 GCA_025356415.1 Hyphomicrobiales bacterium | reverse complement strand
CGAGGATCGAGATGATCACGTTTGTGATCGACAGGTTGTTCCACTCGTTCCAGACAAAATAGCCAATGCCCGTGCCGCCGACGAGCATCTCGGCAGCGACGATCACAAGCCATGCGATGCCGATGGAAATACGCATGCCGGTGAGGATGGTCGGCGCTGCGGCGGGCAGGATGACGGTGAAGGCGCGGCGCACGGGCCGCACTTCCAGCGTGCGCGCGACATTCAGCCATTCCTTGCGGACGCTTGCGACGCCGAAGGCCGTGTTGATCATCATCGGCCAGAGAGAGCAGATGAAAATAACGAAGATCGCCGAGATCGCCGAATCCTTGATCGTGTAAAGCGCCAGCGGCATCCACGCGAGCGGTGAGATTGGCTTGAGCAACTGGATGAAGGGATTGAGCGCCTTGTTCATCAGCGGCGACATGCCGATGACGAAGCCCACCGGAATTGCGACAGCGACCGCCAGCGCATAGCCCAGCATTACGCGGCCGATGGAATAGGCGAGCTGGATGCCGATGCCCTTGTCGTTCGGCCCGCGATCGTAGAACGGGTTGCGCAAATGCTCGAAAATCTTGGCGCCGACATCGAACGGGCCGGGCATGGCGGATTTGCCGGTCGTCGCGGTGAGGCCCATCAGCTTGGCGTATTCGGGATCCATCGCGGTCGTCGCGACCGTCCCGCGCGTGGCTATGTGCCAGGCGCCAAGAAACAGCACGAGGATTAGCAGCGAAAGGACGCTGGCGCGCAGCATCATCGAAGAAGACATATTTTTCCTCGCCTTGTTTTCTTGTCAGTCGCTAGAGACCGAGCTGTTCAAGTCCCGGGAAGTCCGCGGGCCGGACGCCCAGCGGCCAAGTGAAGCGGCGATCGCTTTCCTTGATCGCAACATCATTGATGCTCGCCTCACGGCGGCGCATCAGGCCTTGGGCGTCGAATTCCCATTGTTCGTTGCCATGCGAGCGAAACCACTCGCCGTTCACATCATGCCATTCATATTGAAAGCGCACGGCGATGCGGTTGTCGTGGAAGGCCCAGACTTCCTTGATCAGGCGATACTCGATTTCGCGGTCCCACTTGCGCGTTAGAAACGCGACAATGGCCTCACGCCCCGAGAAGAAGTCGGAACGATTGCGCCAGCGGCTGTCAGGCGTATACGCGAGCGACACGCGAACTGGATCGCGCGTGTTCCACGCGTCTTCCGCCATTCTGGCTTTTTGCGCCGCAGTGGCTGAATCGAAAGGTGGAAGAGGCGGGCGGGACATAGGTTTCTCAAACATGTTCGGGGTGCTGTCGTCGTTGCGAAGCGTTTGACGACGAAGCAATCCATGCCTCACGTGAGGCTCTGGATTGCTTCGCTGCGCTCGCAATGACGAGGTTCTTACGTCCGCTTGATCGCGAAGGAGGCGATATATTCCTCCGGCTTCGCAGGGTCGAACGGCTTGCCCATCACCGAGAAGGTCTTGGTCGTCGATGTCGGCGGAGTAAGGCCTACTTCCTTCATCAGCTTCGTTGTGTCGGTCGCGAGATACACCTGCTTGGCGATCTTCTGGTAATCGACATCGCCCTTGATCTGGCCCCAACGCTTCATCTGCGAGAGGATCCAGACCGCGAAGCTCTCATAGGGGAACGGATCGAAGTCGATACGGTCCGCCGCTTTCAGCACATTGCCGAGGCCATCCGCGTAAGTGCCGGTGAGCACCTGCTCGACCACAGTCACGGGCTGGTTGAGATAATTCGCCGGCGCAATGGCTTCTGCGATTTCCTTGCGGTTCTCGGGCTTCGACGCATAGGCGGTCGCATCGATGATCGCCTTCAGCAGCGCCGCGTAGGTGTTCGGGTTCTGCGTCACGAATTCCTGGCTGGCGGCAAAGCCGCAGCACGGATGACGATCCCATATCTGCTTCGACAGAATGTGGATGAAGCCGACGCCGTCATAGACAGCGCGCTGGTTGACGGGATCGGGCGCGAGGAATCCATCGATATTGTCGGCGCGCAGATTGGCGACCATTTCCGGCGGCGGCACGGCGCGGATCTGCACATCAGTGTCGGGATCGATGCCGTTCTCCGCGAGGTAATAGCGCAGCAGATAATTGTGCATCGAATAGTCGAACGGCACGGCGAGCTTGAAGCCCTTCCACGACTTAGGATCGCGCTTGTCCTTGTGTTTCATGGCGAGCGTGATCGCCTGGCCGTTGATGTTTTCAACCGCCGGCATCGTGTAGGGAATAGCATTGGCGCCGACGCCCATGGTGATGGCGAGCGGCATCGGCGACAGCATGTGCGCCGCGTCATATTCCTTGTTGATCGTCTTGTCGCGAATGACCGCCCAGCCGGCGGCCTTGTTCACTTCGACATCGAGGCCGTGCTTGGCGTAAAAGCCGAGCGGCGAGGCCATGATGATTGGGGTCGCGCAGGTGATCGGAATGAAGCCGACCTTCAGGGCCTTCTTCTCGATGGCGCCCTTGGTCTGCGCGAAGACTTCCGTTGCGGTGGCGAGCGGGAAGAACGACGAGATGGCCGCCGCCGCCGTCGAGGCGCCGAGCTGCTTCAGGAACGCGCGGCGGTGCGCGTCATTCGGGAAAATCTGCCGCAGGACGGCGGTCGCCACGGCGTTCTCATATTGCTTGTCGGTGTTGTCGATCGCTTCGGCGCGCATCGCTGCGTCATGTTCGCCTTGCGACCCGTGCTGGCCACAGGCGCAGCCCCGGGTCAAATTCGTGCGTGCGTCGAAAGGATTTTTGAACATGTTTTGTCGCCCCTTGCTGGCCAAGTCTTGTTGGACAAGTCTTGGGCGAGGGAGCAACGAATATGCCAACCGCGGGGTGTTGGTCTTGCTTAGCCCTTGGTCATATGTCGTGGCCAATTTGCATGCGAAACATGCAATGGCTGCTGATTGGCTAAGCTTATTGCTGCGTCATTGTGCCTCGTCACGCACGCGTGAGCGTGTGTCGAGCAGGTTGACGGATCTCGCGCCGGTTCAGTGCGGGTGGTTTGGAGCGAAAGTGGGCGCCGGCTTTTCGCCCTGCAGGGCAAAGGCATCGTCAAGTTTCTTCAGGCGAATTCGGCTCTCGGGCAGGTCGGGTTGCGACGGCTCGATCGATTGTGTGAGCCATTCGGCGTCCACCAGCGACCGTTGCGCCGTGTCGCGCAGAAGCGCCAGTCCGGTCTGGGCGAGTGAACCCGCCAGCAAGACGCCGGCGAGCGCAACCGGTGCGAAGGTGAGGGCGGGGTGAAGGGCGCGAGGCGCGCCCGCCCTTCGCAGGGTCAGGAACCTGCGGCCCAAGGGCGGCTGAAGTCCGGAAAGATCGGTCATGGGGCTCCTGCGCATGTTCGAGAAGCGCAGGAGATGTTTACTCCGTTATGGTTAACGGCTCGCTAATGCGCTGATTCAGAGCGCCTTGGCGGCAGCCAGCACCTCGGCGGCGTGGCCCGGCACCTTCACCTTGTTCCAGACCTTGGCGATCTTGCCATCGGCCCCGATCAGGACGGTGGTGCGCTCAACGCCCATGTATTTGCGGCCATACATGCTCTTCTCGACCCAGACGCCATAGGCCTCCAGCATTTCCTTTGACTCGTCTGAAATCAGGCCGAATTCAAGCCCGTGCTTGGCCTTGAACTTGTCGTGCATCTTGACCGGATCGGGCGAGACGCCGAGCACCACGGCGCCGGCTTTATCGAAGTCCTTGCGCAGCCCGTTGAATTCGATCGCTTCCTGCGTGCAGCCGGAGGTGTCGTCCTTGGGATAGAAATACAGCACGACAGCCTTGCCCTTGAGCGAAGCCATGGAGACACGTCCTGCGCCATCTGTCGGCAGGTCGAATGAGGGCGCCTTGGCGCCGGGTTCGAGCTTGGCGGTCACGTCATGCCTTCCTTTCGTCTCAATAAACAGCCAGTGCATTACGCACGGGGAGGATGCGCAGATCGCGCGCCGCAATTGGAACTTCTCTATAGTCTCCAGCGAATCGTGACCAGCGCGTCCGGAGCAGGATAATTCATTGAGCGATCGGGCGCAGGAACATCAGGGCCTTCAGGGCCGCCTGCGGGCGTGGTTTTCCAAACCGCCGGTCGATCCCTCGCGAGTTCAGCTGCGTCCGACGCCGCACCATCGCGCGCGCTGGTTCGGCATCGCGTTCGCGCTCATCGCAACGCTGTGCCTGATGCCCGTGATCGGCACGGCTTATGTGATCAATCGCATCGCCGAGGGCCCGATTGAATTGTCCTGGCTGAGCCAGCCGTTCGCCAACGCCATGTCGAAGCGCCTCGGCGCAGATTACCATGTCGATATCGGCCCGATGTCGCTGGAGGACAGCGATCACGGCCCGCGCCTCGCCATCGCGGGCTTCACGCTGAAGACCGAAGACGGGCGCACCATTATCGCCGCCCCCATGGCGGAAGCGTCGATCAATCCGCTGCCGCTTCTCTACGGCCAGATTTCCCCCCGCCGCCTTGAGATCATGGACGTCGAAGTGCGGCTGTCCGTACTGGAAGATGGCGCAGTTGCAGTGTCGGCCGGCACGGCGCCGATCATTCTCACCGGCGCATCGAGCACGCCGGCGTCCACGACCGAGGCGCTGCCTGATGCGGCCGCGCCGTCCGTTGGCGAACGCGATGTCATGAAGCGGCTCGGCGAAGCGTTGCGCAATACGCTCGACAGCGCCACGCGGGCCAATTCGCCGATCGGCGCGCTGAAGCGGCTCGGCATTTCGCACGGGCGTCTCGTATTCGACGATCAGGTCACGCGGCAGACCACCGTGTTTGAAGGGTTCGAGCTCGATTTCGATCGCAGCGAAGGCCGCGCGGCGCTCGCGGTTTCCGCGCAGGGGCCGAATGGCCGCTGGCGCGCGGAGGCTTACGCCAACGGGTCAGCGGACCAGAAGGGCGGCTTCGATATCAGCCTCTCGAATTTGACGCTGGACGAAATCCTGCTGGTTGCGGGCGTGCGCGACCCGGGGTTCGATTTCAACATGCCGTTGTCGGCGCAGCTCAACGTCGCGTTCGGCGAGGATGGACGCATTTCGCAAGCGGGCGGACGCGTGTCTGCCGGCGCCGGTTTCTTTTTCCTCGACGACAAGGACCACGAGCCCGTGCAGGTCGACCGCATCGAGGGCGGGTTTGCATGGAATTCGACGTCGCGTCGTTTCGATCTCGACCAGACCGTCTTCGTGGCAGGAGAAACACGTTTCACGGTCGCGGGCTCGGTGACGCCGCCCGCAGCCGGGGACCAGACCTGGAAGATCGACGGCCGCACAATGGAGCGCGCCGTGTTCGGCCCGGAGCGTCCCAACCAGAAGCCGGTGTTCGTCGATCGCGCCGTGCTCGCCGCGCGCTACGTACAGGGCGAGCGCAAAGCGCTGGTCGACAAGCTTGAACTCGCCGGTCCCGAGCTGTCTTTCTCGACGTCCGCCGAAATTGACGTCACGGACGCCGGCCCGCATGTGCGCATGAACGCCACAGCGGGCAAAATGCCGGCCATGACTGTGTTGCGGTTGTGGCCATCCGCCGTTGCGCCGCAAGTGCGAAGCTGGTTTTTGCGAAATCTGCGCGCCGGGGTTCTGGAGCAGGGCAGTCTCGCGCTGGATCTCGATTCGGACAGTATCGCGGCGGTCCGCCGCGATCGCGCGCCGCCCGACGAAAGCGTGCGCCTGACTTTTGCGCTGTCGAACACATCGGTCGTCGCCATGGAGGGGATGCCGGCGCTCTCGTCGCTCGATGGCTCGGGCGTGGTCACGGGGCGGACGTCCAACTTCGTCGCAACGCGCGGCGTGGTGGACGTCAATCCGGGACAACGGCTGACTTTGGTCGAGGGTTCGTTCAGCGTTCCGGATTCAGACGTGCATCCGACGCCCGCGGCCATCAACATGCGGCTCACCGGTCCGCTTGATGCGGTCGCGGACTTGTTCGACCGTGAAGCCTTGAAGCCCTATGCGCAGCTGCCGATCGACGCGACCACCGTCAAGGGTCAGATCGACGGGCGTCTCGCGCTCGACATCAAGCTCGGCGACAATGTGAAACCCGAAGACACGCGGCTGCGGGCCAGTGCGAGCCTGACCAATTTCTCCGTCGAAAAACTGGTCGGACAGGAAAAGCTCGAAGCCGCCGCGCTCAATGTCACGGCCGAGCGCGGCATTCTCAACGCCAGCGGGCAGGGCCGTTTGTTCGGCGCGCCCGCGACCATCGAATTGCACAAGAAGCTCAACGCGCCGACCGAGGCGGTCATCGGCATGACGCTCGACGACGCGGCGCGCACGAAGCTCGGCATGAATTTCGGACCGTCGCTGACCGGCCCCATCGGCGCGAAGATGAGCGCCGTGCTCGGGCAAAAGGAAAAGCCGCGCGCGCAGGTCGAAATCGATTTCACCCGCGCGGCGATCGACAATCTTCTTCCCGGTTACACCAAGACCGCGGGCCGGACCGCCAAGGCTTCCTTCACGCTCGTCAATGATCCCGATGGACCGGACCTCGAAAACTTCATCTTCGACGGCGGCACGGCTTTTGCGAAAGGCCTGATCGAGCTCGATCCGAACGGCGGGCTGGAGCGCGTGCGGCTTTCACCCGTGCGCCTGTCGCCCGGCGACGACATGTCGATTGTCGCCGAACCCGCCAAGGACGTTTTGAAACTCAGCATCACCGGCAAGGCGGTCGATGCTCGGCCCTTTCTGAAGTTGCTAACTACCGGCGCCGTGGGCACGCGGACGTCGAAGGATTTCGATGTCGAGCTGAAGGCCGCCAACATCACCGGCAACAACAAGCAGACGGCCTCGAATGTCGAAATGAAAATGGGCCGTCGCGGCGGCGTCATTCGCCAGTTCCAGTTGACCGGGCGTTTCGGCAAGGATGCCGTGTCGGGCTCCATGGTGCGCTCAGCCGCGGGGCAGCCGCCGCAGATCGGCGTTTCCACCAATGACGCCGGGTCCTTGCTGTCGTTCTTCGATTTCTACAAGCGCATGGAAGGCGGCAAGCTGCAGCTCGTCGCCAACATCAACGACAGCGAGATCGAGGGCACGTTGAGCATCCGCGACTTCGTGGTGCGCAACGAACCCGCGCTGCAGAAACTCGTGACAGAGGGCGTCGCATCGCGCGACCGCAGCGGGCAGATCCGTATCGACACCAACGCCGCCGCCTTCGCGCGCATGCAGGTGGGCTTCACGCGAGGGCAGGGCCGCATCGACCTGCGCGACGGCGTCATCAACGGACCCGCCGCCGGCACGACCATTGAGGGTTATATCGACACGCTCAATGACCGCGTGAACATGACCGGCACATTCGTTCCGGCTTACGGCCTGAACAACATGTTCGCAAAGATCCCTGTGCTGGGCATCTTTCTCGGCGGCGGCACGAATGAGGGATTGTTCGGCGTGAACTTCCGCGTCAGCGGCCCGGCCACGGCGCCGGTGCTGACGATCAATCCGCTTTCAGCGTTGGCGCCCGGCTTCCTGCGCAAGATCTTCGGCGCGGGCGAAGTCGGCACTAGCCAGATGCCGCAGCCCCAGCAGCCCGCGCCCGCGGGCAATGCTCCGATGCAATTTGCGCCGGCGCCCGGGCTCGGAACGCTTCGCTAGATCAGACCGGCTTCAGGAGCACGTGCTTCTTCTTGCCGAGCGAAAGTTTCACGACGCCCTCGCCGGTGAGATCGCTCGCCGACAAGACCGCGCGCTCGTCGCTCGCCGCGACATCATTGACGCGCAGGCCGCCGCCCTTGATCTGGCGGCGCGCTTCGCCGGTCGATGCGACAAGGCCCGCCTTCACGAAAGCGCTGAGCACGCCAATGCCCGCATCAAACTCGGCGCGTGTGACTTCGATGGTCGGCAGCGATGTCGCCATCACGCCTTCCTCGAATGTCTTGCGCGCCGTATCGGCCGCCTGTTCGGCGGCTTGCCGACCGTGCAGCATCGCGGTCGCTTCATTGGCGAGAATCTTCTTGGCCTCGTTGATCTCGG
>JANXTB010000052.1 GCA_025356415.1 Hyphomicrobiales bacterium | reverse complement strand
CTCACCGGCTGTATCCACGATATAGTTGTATTATTAGTACTTGTAGTGCCTACCGCTAAAATACTAGGGTTGGCACAGGTTAAAGTAGGGGTGTTGGGCGATAATACATTTGCAATGGATTGCTTCGCTCCGCTCGCAATGACGGGCACACAAAAAAACGCCGCCCTTTTGAGGGCGGCGTTTTGCATTCATGCCTGCAAGACAATCAGATCTTGAACGCTTCCAGCGTTTCCGGCGCAAACAATTCTTCCGGCTTCAGCAGGCGCTTCGAGAGGCCCTGCTCGTAGTGGTAGCGCAGGAACGTCGAGAGCGTCTCGTAGTTCTTGTCGATGCCGTAGGGCCAGTAATCGTCGCCCATTTCGGCGCGCGTTTCGTCGATCACCGCGCCGAGCCACGGCACCATGGCTTTCAGCGCAGCCGTTTCCTTCAGGTCTTCATACGTGCGGCGCTGCGATTCATGGAAAGCCTTGAACAAAGCCTGCGCAATCCAGCGGTTCTTCTCGTACACGTCGCGGCGGATCGCGACCGTGTGCATGATCGGGAAGATCTTCGTCTTGCGATAATATTCGCGCTCCACCTTCGGATAATCGGGGAATAGCCGCAGCACGTTGATGCCATCGAGCGTCGAGGGCGCACGCGCCGTGTGAAAGGCGTCGAGTTCGCCGTCGCGCAGCATTTGCGAGATCGTCTTGTCCTGCGGGATCGACTGCACCTTGATGTTGGCGGGCAGGTCGAGCTTCTGCTTTTCAGGACGGCCCGGCTCTTCTTCGCCGCCGGTGTAATAGGTGACGCTGTCGACCGGCACGCCGTAATGATCCGACAGGATGCCGCGGATCCAGACCGGCGCCGTCATCTGATATTCCGGCACGCCGATCTTCTTGCCGATAAGATCCTTCGGCTCCTTGATGCCCGATTTCGCGCTGACGAAAATGCACGAATGACGGAAGAAGCGCGACGGAAACACCGGGATCGCGATGAACGGCGAATCCTTGAACAGCGACACCGTGTAGGACGACAGCGACATTTCCGCGACGTCGAATTCACGATTGCGCACCATGCGGAAGAAGGTCTCTTCCACCGGCATGTCGAGATAGGTGAGATCGATGCCGTCCGGCTTCACGGTTTCATCAGCCAGCGCGCGCGTGCGGTCGTAGTTCCAGCAGGCGAGCGAGAGATTCAATCGGGACATGGGCGTTTCCTTGTGTGTTCGAATTTTTGGGTCGCGCCCCTCTCCCGCGCGGGCGGGAGAGGGTGGCTGGCGAAGCCAGACGGGTGAGGGCGTTTCGGCGCATCAACGTTGATCGTTAGCGCAACACGAACCGCCCTCATCCGTCACGCTTCGCGTGCCACCTTCTCCCGTTCCACGGGAGAAGGAAGAGAACTCAATAAAACTGGTCGTAATGCACCTGCGACGGCGGAATTTTCTTTTCCACCACAAGGCGCATCACCGCTTCCGCCATGGCGGGTGGGCCGGCGAAATAGATTTCCATGTCGCGCAGCTTGTCGCCGAACATGTTGCCCGCAATGTCATGCACGAAGCCGGTGAGGCCCGGCCAGGCGTCGGGCGCATCGGGATCGGGCATCGAGATTGCGGGGTGGTAATGCAGCTCCGTTCCGAAGCCGCGCAATTCGCGCAGCATGGGTTCGCCGCAAATGTCGCGCGCTGCGCGGCCGCCGTAGATGAAGTGCAGGTGGCGGCCCTTTAGTTTCTTGCTCGCGGCCCAGCCGCGCGAGATCGACACCATCGGCGAAAGACCAGAGCCGCCCGCGAGGCAGAGAATGTCGCGCGGCGCGTCCTCGCGCAGATACGCCATGCCATAAGGACCATCGAGGCCGATCGTCTCGCCGACCTTGATGCGGTCGAACAGCGCGCCGGTCGCGGCGCCGTTCGGCACTTTCTTGATCTGGAAGTGCCATTCCTTGCCGTCGGTCGTGATGTTGCCCATCGAGTAAGCGCGAGCGCCCTCGACTCCCGGCACGCTGAGCAGCGCATATTGGCCGGGAATAAACTTCACGGGTTCGGACAGCGTGAAGCGGAACTCGCGAATATCATGCGTGTGATCGAGGATTTCGGTCAGCTTGCCTTGCGTCTTCTTCGGCAGGATCAGCGGCTTGTAATGATCGCGCAACGTCACCTTGATGGTGCAGTCGCTATGCGGATTGGCCTGGCATCCGAGCCAGCGCTTGCGCTGCTTGTCGCGCTCCGTATAGGCGGGACTATCCTTGCGCTCGTGCTCGACTTCGCCTTCGACGAGTTCGAAGCGGCAATTGCCGCACGAGCCGACGTTGCACTCGTAAGGAAAGGCGAGGCCGGCGCGCAGCGCGGCACGCAGGATGGTGTCGTCATCCTCGCAGGTGAAACTCGTATTTCCGCCCGTCAACGTGATCTGTTTCATCTTCTTTGTCGCCCTTGCGATTGGGTGTTTTTTTATAAGGCGTCAGGAACCCGTGAGGGAATTATACCCGAGCCTGGCTGAAATGGTGCGCGCCGCATCGGCCACGAGCGGCGCGAAGCTCGCCAACGCCTCGTCGGAGATGCGCTGCATCGGCCCCGCGAGCCCGATCGCCGCGACGACGCGGCCGTTGGCGTTGCGGATAGGCGCCGCAACCGAGCGCATGCCGAGTTCGCTTTGCTCGTCTTCGGTCGCATAGCCGCGCGCGCGCACCTCCTCGAGCGCCGCCCGGATCTGCTGCGGATCGATGATTGTTTTGGGCGTGCGCGGCACCAGCCGATGTCCGAGCGCGTCGTTGACGACGTCCGGCGACTGGAAAGCCAGCATGGCGCGGCCTTCCGCTGTGCAGAAGGCGGGCTTGCGGGCGCCAAGATCGGCGCGCATGCGGATCGCGTGATTGCTCTCGAGGTTGAGCACGAAAACGATGTCCGGCCCTTCCAGAATTGCCAGATGCACGGTCTCGCCCGTCGCCTCGCGCAGATGGAAGAGAAACGGGCGCGCGTCGGTGGCGACATTCATGCGCTGGCGCACCAGCGCGCCGAGGCCGAACAGCGACATGCCGAGCCGGTACTTTTCCGTCTCGGGGTTCTGTTCGAGCAGTCCCTCCGATACGAGCGTCGAGGCGAGGCGATAGACGGTGCTCTTGGCCACGCCGAGGCGCCGCGAGAGAGACGTCACGCCGATCTCGGCCTCGCCTTCCGAGAAGCTTTTCAACAGGCGCACCGCCATGGCGACGGACGACAGGCGTGTCGGCTCGGGCCGCTTGGGCTTCACCGGCACAGCCTTCTCGCCGCCCGCCTTGCGGGGCGTCGCGGTTTTCGGCTTCGTCAGTGTCGCCATTTTATCGGCCATGAATTGCGCCCGGGCCCGAGTTTCAGACTTCGATGAAGACCGAGTCGTTTTCGACCTTGGTCACGTAGGTCTTCACAGGGATCATGCACGGCGGATCGACGACCTCGCCGGTCTTGATGTTGAAGGAGCCGTTGTGGAAATCGCACTCGACGACGTCGCCGCAGATCGGGCCTTCCGACAGCGAGCCGGGGCCGTGCGTGCACAGATCGTCGATCACGTAAAACGCGCCGTTCAGATTGAAAACGGCAAGCGCCAGATCGCCGGTCTCGACCTTGATCGCCGTGCCTTCATCGACGTCGGAGGTCTTGCACAATTCGATCCGTTCGGACATTTCGGGCTCCTCGTTGACGCCCCTCGGCGCCTGATGTTAGGAAGGTTGCAGGCCGGCTGCGGAACAGCGTTCCGTATGAAGGAACTGGCCGGTTAGATAACAAGTGTCCCGACAGTGGTCAACGCCCGGCGCTCCGCTAATTGAGAGCAGGCCGACAGGAGCGAAGCGCCGCTGATCGGGGAGCATCGGGAGCTTCATATGCTTAAGAAAGAACAGAATGAACTCGTCACGCAGACGGGACCGGGCACGCCGATGGGCGACCTGTTCCGCTGTTCCTGGCAGCCCATCCTGCTGTCCGAAGAGCTGCCGGAAAACGATTGCCCCCCGGTGCGCGTGAAAGTGCTCTCAGAGCGCCTCGTCGCCTTCCGTGATTCTGAAGGCAAGCTCGGCCTCATCGATGAATTCTGCGCCCATCGCGGCGTCTCGCTGTGGTTCGGCCGCAACGAAGAGTGCGGCCTGCGCTGCCCCTACCATGGCTGGAAATTCGACACGACCGGCCAGTGCGTGGAAGTGCCCTCCGAGCCCGCCGAATCCGGCTACGCCAACAAGATCAAACTGAAGTCCTATCCGCTCATCGAGAAGGGCGGCGTGCTCTGGACCTACATGGGCGCCCCGGAGCGCCAGCCCGCCGAGCCGGAATGGGAATTCTGCAACGTGCCGCTGAATCAGAGCTTCACCACGAAGCGCCTGCAAGAAAACAACTGGCTGCAGGCGATGGAAGGCGGCATCGATTCGAGCCACGTCTCCTTCCTGCATCGCGGCGATCTCAACAACGACCCGCTGTTCAAGGGCGCGGCCGGCAACAAGTACAATCTCGCCGATTCGAAGCCCGTCTTCGAAGTCGTCGAGGCGCCGGGCGGCCTGTTCATCGGCGCGCGCCGCAATGCCGAAAACGGCAGCTATTACTGGCGCATCACGCCTTGGGTCATGCCGTCCTTCACCATGGTTCCGCCGCGCGGCGATCACCCGATCCATGGCCATTTCTGGGTTCCGATCGACGACGAAAACTGCACCGCCTGGAGCTTCGACTATCATCCCGTGCGCCCGCTCAGCGACGCCGAGCGCAATGCGATGAAGGACGGCAAGGGCATCCACGTGAAATACGTGCCCGGCACCTATCGTCCGCTCGCCAACAAGGACAATGACTACCTGATGAACCGCGAGGCTCAGAAGGCGGGCAGGACCTTCTCGGGCGTTGAAGGCATCGGCATGCAGGACGCGTCCTTGCAGGAATCGATGGGTCCGATCTGCGACCGCACGAAGGAAAACCTGGTCGGCACCGACAACGGCATCATCATGGCGCGTCATCGCCTGATGCGCGCCGCCAAGGCGCTGCGCGAAAAGGGCGTGCTGCCTCCGGGCCTGACTGCTGAAGACCAGAAGGTGCGCTCGGCCGCCGTCATCCTGCCGCCGGACCAGCACTACAAGGACGCGGCCCGTGAAGCGCTGATCGCCAAGCCCGGCGTGAAGCAGGCGAGCGTTTAAAGAACGCGCGAGCCCCTCTCCCGCTTTGCGGGAGAGGGGACGCTCATGAGCATCGAATTCAACTGGACGAGGAACGACCCATGCTTCTGAGTGAATCGGCGCGCGTGACGACCGCTCAAGAATCTCGTTTCCGGATTCATTATCCCAATTCGAAACCGCGCGCCGTGAAGGTGATCGCGCTGGATCCCGCCAGCGCCGCGCTGATCGATGAAGTCGCCAAACTCAACTGGAACGGCGCGGCCTTCTTCAAGTCGCTGTCGTTTGAATCCACGCCCGGCCAGACCGTGAAGGGCTGGCTCAACGATATCGCCGGACACACCAGCGATCTCGCAAGCGAAGTCGCGCAGGCCGATTGCGTGGTGGTGATCGCGGGCGCGGGCGAAGATGCACAATCGGTGCCGCTGATCGCCGAACTCTGCAACGAACATCACAAGACGCTGGTCGCGCTCATCGTGCCGCAGGACGGCGCCGACGACCACTCGGTCGACGTGTCGCTGAAGGCGCTGCGTCCTTATGCCAAGATGCTCGTCATCGCGCACGGGCGCGATTACGTCGAGGCCATGCTCGCGGCGCTGCGCGCGTGAGTGCGCGCACTTGAGCGACGTCGGCGACGCGCCTAAATTCCGGCGGCTTCCCGCATCCATCGACCGTTCGCTGCTGATCATGGGCGCGCTCGTCATGGCGGCGGGAGTTGCCTGCTGGATGGTCGAGGGCCGCGACGCTTTTCTGGAAAGCTTCTCGTCCGATCACGTGATGATGGCGAAGATCGCCCCGAAACTCGCAGCCGCGCTGCTCGTCTCGTCCTTCCTGCAATTGCTCATTCCGCGGAAGCTCGTCGCCAAATGGATTGGCGAGGGCTCCGGCGCCAAGGGCGTGGCGATCGCCACCACCATCGGCGCTCTGACGCCGGGCGGGCCGATGACATCGTTTCCGATGGTCACCGCGTTGCATGAATCCGGCACCGGCCGCGCGCCGCTCATCGCCTATCTGGTGTCGTGGTCGAACCTTGGTTTCCAGCGCCTGCTGATCTGGGAATTGCCGCTGCTCGGGCCGACGTTTCTCATCCTGCGCTACATCGCCTGCCTGCCGCTGCCGTTTCTCGCAGCATGGATTGCGACGCGCATTCCGATGAGCATCGAACGCGACAAGAAATGACCGATTATCTCGACGCCTCGACCATCGTCCTGTTCCTGATCGCGCTCGGGCTCGCGCTCTATTGCGTGCGCCAGCGTCCGCATGTGGTGAAGCAGGGCGTCACTTTGTCCGTCGAGCGTTTCGTCGCCGTGCTGCCGCGCATGGGGCTCGCGATTCTCGCGGCGGGCTTTGTCGGCAAGCTCGTGCCGAGCGGACCGATCGCGCATCACATCGGGCCTGACAGCGGATTCTATGGAATCCTGCTCGCATCGGTGATTGGCGCGTTCATTCCGTCTGGCCCGAGCGTGTCGTTTCCTGTCGTGGTTGTGCTGTTGCAGGCGGGCGCGGGTTTTCCGCAGGTCGTGGCGTTTCTGAGCGCGTGGTCGATCGTCGCGATTCACCGCATGCTGATTTACGAGATCCCGCTGATGGGCTGGCGTTTCTCGCTCGTGCGCGTGCTCTCCGCGCTGCCGCTGGCGCCGCTGTCGGGCTTGCTGGCCGAAGGGCTGATCAAGATTTATCCGCTGGCCTAGCAGCTCGTCATTGCGAGGCGCGTAGCGACGCGGCAATCCATCTTCTTCTGTGGCTGCCGCTT
>JANXTB010000030.1 GCA_025356415.1 Hyphomicrobiales bacterium | reverse complement strand
GGCGCAAGGGGCGGCGCCGGACGGTCGCTCCAGACATGATCGAGAGGATTGTCATCGACCGCCACGAGACTCGCGCCGGCCTTTTTCGCGGCGTCGGAAAAGCGCCGCACCTGGCCCGGCGTCAGCAGCCACGCGTCATAGCCAATGCGGTCGCCCGTCTTGGCGTTCTGTTCGAGCCACGCCTCCGGGCTCGTCTGCGCGATGGCGACGGGCGCGAAGATTTTCACATCCACCTGCTCGCGCACCTGGATCGTGTAGCGCCCGTCGACAAAGATGGCTGCCGCATCGCGCAGCACGATGGCCGACCCCGCCGAACCGGCAAAGCCCGTGAGCCACGCCAGCCGCTCGGCGCAGGGCGGCACATATTCGTTCTGGTGCTCGTCGGAGCGCGGGATGATGAACCCCTGCAGCCCGCGCTTGCGCAATTCGCCGCGCAGCAGGCCGACGCGTGCGCGCCCCTGCGTCGGATCGGCGGTTTCGGTGAAGGTCTGGAAGTGGCTCTCGAACATGGCGTGAGACTAAGCGCTCCGCGCCAGCGCTGCAATCAGACGAGCGGGCGCGGATGCGCGCCGCCACGCGTCATCAGCAGCGTCGCCCAGCCCTCGAGATTGAGACGGCGCTTAAGATAAAAGCCCTGCGCCCCATAGGCCGACAGCACGCCGGGCACATCGCGGCTGAGAAGCCCGGATAGGATGATCTCGCCATCGGCGTCGGCGAGCCGCGCCAGGTCGGGCGCGAGCTGGCGCAGCGGACGCGCGAGGATGTTACCGAAGATGAGGTCGTAAGGCCCGCCATTGCGAAGGGCTGGATGGGACGCGCCCTTCGCCACCACCGGACGCATCCAAGGGGCCGCGCCGTTGAGCCTGGCGTTGGACCGGGCGGCATCGACCGAGATGGGATCGATATCGCCCGAAGCGACCGGCTGGCGCAGCGCGCGCGCCGCCGCCATCGCCAGCACGCCGGTGCCGGTGCCGACATCGAGCACATTGCGCGGGCGGCGCTGTTTCAGAATGTAATCGAGCATCAGCAGGCAGCCGCGCGTCGTGCCGTGGTGACCGGTGCCGAAGGCCAGCGCGGCCTCGATCTCGAGCGCGATCTCATGCGTGCGTGTACGCCCGCGATCATGCGAGCCATGGACGAGGAAGCGACCAGCCCGGACCGGCGCCAGCCCCTCGAGCGCGCTCTTCACCCAGTCCTGCTCGGCGACGCGGCCGAACTCGGCGGTAGCTGCGACCTCGTGGCCGCAAACGCAGGCGATCAGCTCGCGGACATTTTCTTCGTCGGGAGCCTCGCCGAAATAGACCTCGACGACCCACGGGCCCTTGTTCCAGTCGACAGTGTTGACCTCAAGCTCGAAAGCCGCGGCGGCGGTCTCGGCGGGATCGAACGTCTCTACGACGAGATCGGCGATCTGGCGCGCGATCTCCTCCTCGGTGACGAGGCGCATGAGATGGGCGGCGTTGTTGGGCGGCAAACCTTCGAGCATGGCGGGGTCACTATCACGCCGGGGCGGCAGTGTCATGCGGGAGACGCCGCCGCGCTTGTGTCGTGCGCCCGCCCGCCTATGCTGGCGCCATGCTGACACGCCTCACCCTGATCTTCGCCCTCCTCGCCGCCCCCGCGCTCGCCGATGCGCCCCACACCCCCAAAATGCCCCCGCCGGCCCGGGAGCCGCATGTGTCGGCCTATGGCGCGCAGAACGCCGCCTGCCTGGAATGGACCAACGCCTGTCAGGTCTGTACGCGAACGGAGGCGAAGGGCGAGACGCATTGCTCGACAGTGGGCATAGCCTGCACGCCCACCAAGGTGACGTGTACGCGGCCTTAACCACCAGATTGCATGACGTGCTGCTTGAGCTAGAGTGGGGTCATTGCTCTTTGATATTTTCAGATGCACTTTATTCGCAATAGTCGAGAGATCATTGCTCGTCTGCGAGCTGAAGGTTGGATTCTGAGAAGAACGTCCGGTTCACATCATCACTTCAGCAAAGAGTTCTGTCGCCATGATCGTGACCGTGCCACACCCCAAGAAAGACCTGCCTCTTGGGACCGTGCACGCCATCTATCGTCAGGCAGGTTGGTTGTGAGGCAAGCGGCCGTGAAGACCTACATCGGCATCGTCTCGAAAGAACCGGACAGCGCCTATGGCATTGTCTTCCCGGACGCGCCCGGATGCTTCTCCGCGGCTGATGCCCTCGACAGCGTATTCGCCATGGCGTCTGAAGCGTTGAGCGGTTGGACGCAGTTGATGCGTGACGAAGGACATCCCATTCCGCCTTGCCGAGAGCTCATCGAACTGCGTGCTGACGCGAGCCTTGAAGACCTCTGGCGAGAGGCAGTCCTCGTGATCGCCGTTCCAGCTCCGGCGCAGGCGAACGAAACGCGGGCTGCGTGATCACGCGCCCCTCGCTTCTTCACAACCCCTGCACGAAACTCTCCAGCACCATCTTCCGGCCAGCCTTGTCGAACTCCACTGTCAACTTGTTGCCGTCCACCAGCACCACCGTGCCGTTGCCGAACTTCAGGTGAAACACGCGTGCGCCCTTGCTGTAGCCCGACACCGCTGACGATTTGGCGATGATTTCGCCCTCGATCAGCTTCGGCCCGCGGCCTGTGTCGCCCGTGCCGGCGCGGGTCCATTCGCCCTGCCCCCATTGCTTGGCGCTTTCCTGGAAACCGCCGCGCGGCGGTTCTTCCTTGCGGCGCTGCTGGGCGCGTTGCCAGCCGGGTGTCGAGTAGGAGGATTCATACGTGTCCATCGTGGCGAAGCGTGATTGCTGGTAGCCGCCGTAATTGCCGCCCGGCGCCTCGACCACGTCAACATGCGCGGACGGGAGCTCGTCTAGAAAGCGCGAGGGAATCGTCGTCTGCCACATGCCGTGGATGCGGCGGTTGGTGGCGAAGATGATCTTCGCGCGGCGCTTGGCGCGCGTGATGCCGACATAGGCGAGACGGCGTTCTTCCTCGAGTCCCGCGCGACCGCTTTCATCCAGCGAGCGCTGATGCGGGAACAGTCCCTCTTCCCACCCGGGCAGAAACACCGTTTCGAATTCAAGGCCCTTGGCGGCGTGCAGCGTCATGATCGACACGCGCTCGCCGCCGCCCTTGGCGTCCGCGTCCATGACCAGCGACACATGTTCGAGGAAGGACGCCATGTCGGGAAACTCTTCCATCGAGCGGATGAGTTCCTTCAGGTTTTCGAGCCGTCCCGCGGCTTCCGCCGTGCGGTCCTTCTGCCACATGTCGGTGTAGCCGGATTCCTCCAGAATGGTCTGCGCGACTTCGTGGTGCGGCGTGTTCTCCACCAACGACGACCAGCGCGCAAAAGCCGCTGTCAGATCGCGCAATGTGGCGCGCGGCTTCGGCTTCAACTCGTCGGTCTCGCACAGCATGCGCGCGGCTTGCAGCATCGGAATGTTCTGCTGGCGCGCATATATCTGCACCTGCTGCAGCGTCGCGTCGCCGAGCCCGCGCTTGGGCGTATTGGCGATGCGCTCGAAAGCGAGATCATCGGCGGGCTGCGTCACGCAGCGCAGATAAGCGAGCGCATCGCGGATTTCCGCGCGCTCGTAAAAGCGCGGGCCGCCGATGACGCGGTACGGCATGCCAAGCGTGATGAAACGCTCTTCGAATTCGCGCATCTGGAACGACGCGCGCACGAGGATTGCGATTTCGTCAAGCGAATGCCCCTTGCGCTGCAATTGCTCGATTTCTTCGCCGACGATGCGGGCTTCTTCTTCCGAATCCCAGACGCCCGTGACAGTCGGCTTTTCGCCGTCCACGCCATCGGTGAACAGCGTCTTGCCGAGGCGCCCCTCGTTATGCGCGATCAGATGCGCGGCGGCGGCGAGGATGTGGCCGGTGGAGCGATAATTGCGCTCCAGCCGCACCACGACGGCGCCGGGAAAATCCTTCTCGAAACGCAGGATGTTGTCGACCTCGGCGCCGCGCCAGCCGTAGATCGACTGGTCGTCATCGCCGACGCAGCAGACATTCTGTTGGCTCTTCGATCCCGACGGCTGCGCGAGCAGGCGCAGCCAGAGATACTGGATCGTGTTGGTGTCCTGATACTCGTCGACGAGGATGTAACGAAAGCGCTCCTGATACTGGCGCAGCACATCAGGGTTTTCGCGAAACAGCCGCACGGCTTCGAGCAGGAGATCGCCGAAGTCGGCGGCGTTCAGCGTCTTCAGTCGGTCCTGATAAAGCTTGTAGAGATGCGCGCCTTTGCCGTTTGCAAAAGCCGCAGCCTCGCCGGCAGGCACGCGCGACGGATCGAGCCCGCGATTTTTCCACGAGTCGATCTGCTGCGCGAGCGCGCGCGCGGGCCAGCGCTTTTCATCAATATCCTCGGCCTTGATCACCTGCTTCATCAGGCGGATCTGGTCGTCGGTGTCGAGGATGGTGAAGGATGATTTGAGGCCGACCAACTCTGCGTGACGCCGCAGGATCTTCGTCGAAATGGAATGGAACGTGCCGAGCCACGGCATGCCCTCGCCCGCGGGGCCTGCGAGCACGGCGATGCGCTCCTTCATCTCGCGCGCCGCCTTGTTGGTGAAGGTGACGGCGAGAATTTCCTGCGCGCGGGCGCGGCCCGTGGCGAGCGTGTGAGCGATGCGCGTGGTCAGCACGCGGGTCTTGCCGGTGCCGGCGCCCGCCAGCACGAGCACCGGGCCATCCATGGCCTCCACGGCGGCGCGCTGCTCGGGGTTGAGGACGCCCAGGTAATCGACTCCCCGCGACGCGGAAGCCTGCGCCTGCGCGCGGGCGGCGAGACCGCCAGCCTTGGGACGATAAGACAAATCCTCGTCGTCGCGCGCGGGGCGCGGCGCGGGTTCGTCGTCGAAACTGAACGGGTCTGACACGGGGCTCATATCCTGCGCGGCGGAGGCCCGCAGCGGAACAAAAAGAGAATCATTGGGGCCAATCTGCGACCGGAATATAGTTTTGTCGATTCGCCGCAATTGCGCGAGCAGAACCAGCCCGCCCTTTTCCACGTAAGCGGTTGGTCACACACTGAAAAGAGGATCGGGCATGTTGTCACGCATCGCAGCGGCCGCGACCGCGCTTGTCGCTTTGGCGGCTTTGGCCGGCTGCGCTTCCGCGCCCCGACTCGATATATCGAATGAAGCCGAACCCTTTGTTCCTGAAAAGTTTTTCATAGGCACGACCTACGCGCAAGGCGAGTTCGTCAACATCATCGACGGCACAAGGCGGGGCGTAAAGGCGGTCATCCGGGGCCGTTTCGATGGCGCCAGCCTGACGCTGATGGAGGATTTCACCTATTCGGACGGCGGCAAGGAGCGGAAGACCTGGATCCTGACCAAGAGCGGCCAGGGCGTCTATCTCGGCACGCGCGAGGATGTGGTCGGCATTGCGAAGGGGCGGCTCGAGGGGCCATTGTTCCGCCTGACCTATATGGCGAACGTCAAGACGAACTCGGCGTCCTACGACCTCACCTTTGACGACGTGCTGGGCTACCAGCCGGACGGCACGGTGCTCAACCGCGCGGTCGTGTCGAAGCTTGGCGTAAAGATCGGCGATATTACGCTGAAGATCAGCCGGCGCCCTGAAGCAGCTTCCCTGCAGCTGCACGCGCCTCGTCGGTGATCGTCGCGCCCGCGAGCATGCGGGCGATCTCTTCCTGACGCGCGCCGTCCAGCAACGGCTCGACGCGCGTCGCCACCCGCTTCCCCTGCCCGGTTTCGCCCTTGGCGATGCGAAGATGGCCAACCGCACGCGCAGCAACCTGCGGCGCGTGCGTTACGGCAAGCACTTGCACCTTGGTGGAAAGCCTTGCTAGACGCTGGCCGATGGCGTCCGCCACCGCGCCGCCGACCCCGGTGTCGATCTCGTCGAAGACGAGCGTGGGCGCGGAACCGCGATCGGCGAGCACGACTTTCAACGCCAGCATGAAGCGCGCGAGTTCGCCGCCCGAGGCGACTTTCATCATCGGGCCAGCGCGCGTGCCTGGGTTCGTCTGCACCCAGAATTCGACGCGGTCGATGCCCTCGGCGGTCGCTTCGCGTGCGTTCGCCTCGATCTGCGTTGTGAAGACAGCCCGTTCCAGCTTGAGGGGCGCGAGCTCGCCGTTGACCGCCTTGTCGAGCGCTTTCGCGGTGGCGGCGCGTGATTTGGACAGGGTCGCGGCGGCTGCATCGAAGCGTTTCGCGGCGTCCTCGACCGCCTGCGCCAGCTTGACGAGCAGCGCCTCGCCCGCGTCGAGCGCGGCGAGGTCCTTCCCGAAGCGCTCGGCGAGGTCCGACAGCTGGTCGGCCGGTACATTGAATTTGCGGGACGCTGCGCGCAGCGCAAACAGGCGCTCCTCCACCATCTCCAGTTCGCGCGGATCGTAGCGCGAATCGCGCAAAGCCTGATCGACGGTCTGCGCGGCGGAATCCAGCGCATCCAGCGCCGAGGACAGCGCCTTGACGGACGGTTCGATGAGTTCGGGCGCCTGCGCAGCGCGGCGCTCCAGACGACGCATCACGGCGGAAATCGCCGCGACGGGCGAGTGTTCACCGGACAGAGACTGGTTGGCGTCGCGCAATTCGGTCGCGACTTTTTCCGACTGCATCATGGTGGTGCGGCGAGAGGCGAGTTCGCCCTCTTCCTTCACGCGCGGCGAGAGCTTGGTCAGCTCCTCATGCGCATGGCGCAGATAGTCGCCATCGGCGCGCACACGCGCGATGCGCTCTTCCTCGTCGGCAAGATCGACGCGGGCCTGCTTCAAGTCGTTGAAGGCTTTGCGGACGGCGTCGACCTGCACCTGCAGACCGCCGAAAGCGTCAAGCAGCGCGCGGTGCTTGGCGGGATCGACAAGCGCGCGGTCATCATGCTGGCCGTGGATTTCGACGAGCGGCGCCGCGATGGCGCGCAGCGCCTGCACGCTGACCGGCTGGTCATTGACGAAAGCGCGCGTGCGGCCATCGGCCATCTGCACGCGGCGCAGGATCAGGTCTCCCTCGCAGTCGATGGACTGCGCAGCGGCGGCGAGACGGGCCGGATGGTTCGTCTCAAGATCGAAGACGGCGATGATCTGGCCTTGCGATTCGCCGGTGCGGACGAGCGAACCATCGCCACGGCCACCCAGCGCCAGCGAAAAGGCGTCAAGGAGAATGGATTTCCCCGCCCCCGTTTCACCGGTCAGGACGGTCAGGCCCCGGCCAAATTCAAGGTCGAGGCGATCGATGAGGACGATGTCGCGGATCGAGAGCTGGACGAGCATGTTGAGCCGCGCCCTGCGTGACTAGCCGAGGCCAACCTTCGCGAAGGCTTTGGAAATCCACGAGCCCTTGCTTTCCTCAGGCTTCAGGCCACCGCCGGCGAGCAGCTTGTAGCTGTCCTGATACCAGGGGCTGTCCGGGAAGTTATGCCCGAGCACCGCAGCCGCCGTCTGCGCTTCGTTCGTCACGCCGAGGCCCAGATAGGCCTCCGTCAGACGATACAGCGCTTCTTCGGCGTGGCGGGTGTTCTGATACTTGGCGAGAACCTCGCGGAAGCGATTCACCGCCGCCGTGTAGTTCTTGCGCGCGAGATAGAAACGGCCGACCGACATTTCCTTGCCGGCGAGCTGGTCGCGCGTGACCTGGATCTTGAACTTCGCGTCCTCGACATATTCCGACTTCGGATATTTCTGGACGAGCGAGGTGAAGACCTGCAGCGCGCGCTCGGCGTTTTCCTGGTCGCGCGAGATGTCTGGGATCTGCTTGTAATAGGACATGCCCATCAGGTAGGCCGCGTAAGGCGTTTCCTGGCTCGACGGGTAGAGGCCGATATAGCGGGTCGCGGTCGCGGCGGCGTCGTCGTACTGGCCGCCTTCATACTGCGAATAGACCTGCATCAGCAGGCCCCTGCGCGCCCACTGGGAATAGGGATACTGCTTCTCGAGCTCGCCGAATTTCTTGGCGGCGCCCTCGCCGTCCTTCTTCTGCAAGCGCGCGAGACCCTGATCGTAGATCTGTTCGGCCGGCACGTCGGGGAGAAGCTTGGTTTCGTATTTCTCGCCGCCGAACGGGTTCAGCGAATCGAGACTGGAGCAGCCCGCGAGCGGCACGGCGACAAGCGCCAAAGCAGCCATCATAAGCCCCGAACGGGCCCGGCGGATCAGCGATTGGGACGCATGGAAGTCGGACATCATGCCTCGAAGCTCATCGACGTGGGTTTGGGACTCAATGGTCCGGCGCGTGGCGCACATGCTGTTTACCCTAAACACTGGCGTCACGCCACAGGTGAGATGCGTTCTTCACTCGCGCGTAAATGTGTCCTCCCCAAGTCAAAACGTGGACATGGGGGGATCAGCGCACGGCCAAGCTGAATAACGGAGAAAATGTGAGGCCGATCAGCAACAGGGGTGATCGGCCAGCGTCGAGCAATCGGGTTGGGGTCAGCCGCGGTCGGGAGCGTAGACCGCCTGCGCGACGCGCAATTCGGCGCCGGCGGCTTCACGACGAGTCGGCAGCTCGATGAATTCGTAAGCGGTCTTGTCCGCGAACAGCGCCGCGAGAACCGCGACATTCATCTTGTGGCCGCCGCAGAAGGAACGGTAGGTGCCGATGATCGGCGAGCCGGCGAGCGCGAGGTCGCCTACAGCGTCGAGGGTCTTGTGACGGACGAACTCGTCCGGCCAGCGCAGGCCTTCGGGATTGAGGACGTGCTCTTCATCAAGAGCCACGGTGTTTTCGAGAGAGGCGCCGAGCGCGAAGCCGGCTTTCCAGAGACGTTCGACATCGCGCAGGAAGCCAAAAGTGCGGGCGCGGGCGAGATCGCGTTCGAAGATGCGGCCGTCGAGATCGATGACTTTCTTCTGGCGGCCGATCGTGCCGGCGGCGAAATCAATTTCGACCTCGAGGCGGAAGCCGTTGTCGGAGGGGCGGAGCTCGGAGAAACCACGTCCCTGATCGACGCGGACGGACTTGAGGATTTTCAGATAACGGCGCGAGGCGCTCATTTCCTTGATGCCGGCCTTGCGGATGGCGGCGACGAATTCAGCGGAGGAGCCATCCATGATCGGTACTTCGGGGCCGTCGATCTCGACCATCACATTGTCGACGCCGAGCGCCGAGAAAGCAGCGAGCAGATGTTCGACGGTCGATACGCTGGCGTCTGAGGGATCGCCGATCACGGTGCAGAGCTCGGTCATCGAAACATTGGACCAGACCGCGTCGATGATTCGCTCACGACCGCCGGGCAACCCGGTGCGGAGGAAGGTGACGCCGTTAT
>JANXTB010000019.1 GCA_025356415.1 Hyphomicrobiales bacterium | reverse complement strand
GGATGAAGCCCTGCTGCAGGAGATAGGGCTCGATGATTTCCTCGATCGCATCGCGCGGTTCGGACAGCGAGGCCGCGATGGTCTCGATGCCAACCGGGCCGCCGCCGAATTTCAGCGCGACCGTGTCGAGATAGCGACGGTCCATCATGTCGAGGCCAATGGCGTCGACATCAAGTGCAAGCAAGGCCTTGTCGGCGACTTCACGAGTCACCACCGCATTGTCGTCGACGATGGCGAAATCGCGCACGCGCCGCAGCAGGCGCCCGGCGATGCGCGGCGTGCCGCGTGCGCGCCGTGCAATTTCATTCGCGCCTTCCGGCGTCATCGGAATGTTCATCACGCGCGCGCCGCGCACAACGATGCTCTCCAGCTCCGGCGTGGTGTAAAAATTCAAACGGATCGGAATGCCGAAACGATCGCGCAATGGCGTCGTCAGCAATCCTGCGCGCGTTGTCGCGCCAACAAGGGTGAATTTCGCGAGATCGATTTTCACCGAGCGCGCCGCCGGTCCTTCGCCGATGATGAGATCGAGCTGGAAATCTTCCATCGCCGGATAAAGGATTTCCTCCACCGCCGGATTGAGGCGGTGGATTTCATCGATGAACAGCACGTCGCGTTCTTCGAGATTGGTGAGCTGCGCGGCGAGATCTCCGGCTTTTGCAATCACCGGGCCCGACGTCGAGCGGAAGTTCACGCCGAGTTCGCGCGCCACGATTTGCGCGAGCGTCGTCTTGCCCAAGCCCGGCGGTCCGACGAACAGCACATGATCGAGCGCATCGCCGCGCGCTTTCGCCGCCTCGATGAAGATCTTCAAATTCTTGCGCGCAGCCTCCTGCCCGGTGAAGTCGAGCAGCGACAGCGGCCGGATCGAGGCGTCCGTGTCGTCGCCGCGCTTTTCGGCCGAGACGAGGCGGGGGTTGTCGGTCACTGCGCCAGCTCCTTCAGGCCGCGCCGGATCAAAGCGCTCGTCTCAGCGGTCTCGCCAAGCGCCGTGACGCTGGCGGCGATCGCCGCTGCGGCTTGCGGGCGTCCGTAGCCGAGATTGACCAGCGCGGAAATGGCGTCCTGCACGGGCTTGGGCGCGCCGGTCGCCTCATCGCCGGAAAGCCGTGCGAGATTGGGATCGACGGTTCCGAAAGCGGGCGCCTTGTCCTTCAATTCGGTCACGATGCGCTGCGCGAGTTTCGGACCCACGCCCGGCGTGCGCGCGACCGACGCCTTGTCCTGCATGGCGATGGCGGTCGCGAGATCGCCCGGCGGCAGGATGCCCAGAATGGCGAGCGCGACTTTCGAGCCGACTCCCTGCACCGATTGCAGCAGGCGAAACCAGTCACGCTCGGAATCGGAGTGAAAGCCGAACAGCCGGATCGCGTCTTCGCGCACTTGCGTCTCGATGGCGAGCGTCGCAGCCTCGCCCACGCGCGGCAGCTTTTGCAACGTGCGCGTGGAACATTGCACGACATAGCCGACGCCATGCACGTCGAGGATCACGTGGTCGTCGGCGTAGGAATCGATGACGCCCTTGAGCTTGCCGATCATGCGGTCTTCCGTTCGATGTTCATGCGTCAACGATCCCAGATGCGCGCGCGCACGTCCACTCGCTCACGCCTTTTCCTTTGCGACACGGACGGCAAGAAGGCGCGACGCCCGGTGCTGGGAATGGCAGATCGCGACCGCCAGCGCATCGGCGGCGTCGGGCGAGGCGGCGTCGCTGCGCGGCAGCAGCACCTTGATCATCATGGCGATCTGCGCCTTCTCGGCATGGCCCGCCCCCGTCACGGTCTTCTTCACGAGGTTGGCGGCGTATTCGGCGACCGGGATGCCGGTCAGCGCCGGCACCAGCAGCGCAATGCCGCGCGCTTGACCCAGCTTGAGGGTCGATTGCGGGTCGCGATTGACGAAGGTCTCCTCCACCGCAGCCTCGTGCGGCATGTGGGCGTGGACGATGCTGGTCAGCCCGTCGTGCAATTGCCGCAGACGGTCGGCCAGCGACAGTGTCCCGTCCGAACGGACAGTGCCGCAAGCGACGAAGGACAGGCGCGACCCTTGCGCATCGACGATCCCCCAGCCCGTGTTACGGAGGCCGGGGTCGATGCCAAGAATGCGAATCGGTTGCAAAGTCATGTAATCTGATTATCCCCCCTCTGTCGGCCCCGCCAGCCACGCTGGCGCAACACCCCAGCCCGGAGAAGACATGCCAGACGGCGCGACCCTCGCCGCCCTCGCCGACACGCTGGTCCAATTCCGCACCTGGCTGCTCATCGCCGTCGTGCTGATTGCTGGCGTCGTGCGCGGTTTTTCGGGCTTTGGGGGCGCGCTGATTTTCATCCCCATGGCCTCGGCGCTTCTTGGGCCGCGCCTCGGCGTGCCGATTTTCTATATGGTCGATTTCTTCACCGCGACGCCCTACGGGCTGAAGCTGATCCGCCGCGCCAGCATGAGCGCGGTCATGCCGATGCTGATCGGCAGCTGGATCGCGACGCCGTTCGGCGCCTGGATCCTCGCCAATGTCGATCCGGTCATGCTGCGCTGGGCCACCGGCGTCATGGTGCTCGCCATGCTGGGCGTGCTGGCGTCCGGCTGGCGCTATCAGGCTGAGCCGATGCCGCTCGTCTCGTTCGGGGTCGGGCTGGTCGGCGGCGTGCTGGGGGCGGCGGCGGGCATTTCCGGCCCGGCGATCATCGCCTATTGGCTCGGCAGCCGCAGCCCGGCGCCGGTCGTGCGCGCCAACATCATGGTCTATTACGCGGTCGCGGCGCTGGGCACCGACGCAGCCTATTACCTGCGCGGGCTGTTCACGATGGAAACCCTGATCTACGCGGCGCTCGCCGCCCCGATCTACGCCTTGGGCCTATGGCTTGGCTCACGCGTGTTCCGCGGCACGAACGACAAGCAATACAGGACGGCGGCCTTCGTGCTGATCGCCATTTCCGTCCTGCTCAGCCTGCCCGCGGTCAGCGAATACCTGCATTAACGTCAGCGATTTTCCACCGCCACGAGGAAGCGCTTGATCCGCTCGGCGGGGCGACAGATCCGCGCTTCATCGCCCTCGACCACGATGGGCCGCTCCAGCAGGATCGGATGCAGGACGATGGCGTCGAGAATGGCGGAATCCGACATCTTGGCCTCGTCCATGCCAAGCGTCTCGAGCGTCGTGCCCTTGCGGCGAAGCACGTCGCGCGGCGTCAGGCCAAGCTTGGCGAACAGCGCTGTCAGATGCTCGCGATCCGGCGGGGTTTTCAGATATTCGAGGATTTCCGGCTCGATCCCGGCCTCGCGGATCAGGCCAAGTACGGTACGGGACGTTCCGCAATTAGGGTTGTGGTAAATACGCATGACGCCTCATGATTTTTGTTTAAGCCCGCCCGAATCGTACGCATGTTAAGCACAAATGCGCGCATGACGCTGCTCATCAAGGCTGAACGGGCCATTTGGCCTGAAAACTGATAAGCTTGACACCCGCCGGAGCCTCGGGCTCTTGGCGCGCCAGACCTTGCAGGGATAGCTCGATGGGACGCAAATATTTCGGGACCGATGGCATTCGCGGCAAAGCCAATGGCCTGATCACGCCCGAACTCGCCATGAAGGTCGGTCAGGCGACAGGCCTCGCCTTCCAGCGCGGCGACCACCGCCATCGCGTCGTGATCGGCAAGGACACGCGCCTTTCGGGCTACATGATCGAATACGCTATGGTCGGCGGCTTCACGTCAGTCGGCATGGACGTGCTGCTGCTCGGCCCGGTGCCGACGCCTGCCGTCGCCATGCTGACGCGGTCCATGCGCGCCGACGTCGGCGTTATGATTTCGGCCTCGCATAATCCTTACGCCGACAACGGCATCAAATTGTTCGGGCCGGACGGTTTCAAACTGTCCGACGAGGTCGAGGCCGAGATCGAGAAAATGCTCGATTCGGATCTCGGTCCGCAGCTCGCCTCCTCGCGCATGCTGGGCCGGGCGCGGCGCGTCGATGACGTGCGCGCGCGCTACATCGAATTCGCCAAGCGCACCCTGCCCCGCAACATGTCGCTGGAAGGCCTGCGCATCGTGGTCGATTGCGCCAATGGCGCGGGTTATCGCGCGGCGCCCGAAGCGCTTTGGGAACTCGGCGCGGAAGTCTTCGCCATCGGCGTCGAGCCCGATGGCTTCAACATCAACCATGAAGTCGGCTCCACCGCGCCCGAACGGCTGATTGAAAAAGTACGCGAAGTGCGGGCGGATATCGGCATTGCGCTGGATGGCGACGCCGACCGCGTGCTGATCGTCGACGAGCGCGGACATCTGGTAGATGGCGACCAGCTGATGGCGGTGATCGCCGAAAGCCTGCAGCACGACGGACTCCTGTCGCGGCCGGGCATTGTTGCGACCATCATGTCGAACCTTGGCCTCGAAAAGCATCTCGAAGGCGTCGGCCTGTCGCTGGTGCGCACGGCTGTTGGCGACCGCTACGTGCTCGAGCGCATGCGCGAGGACGGTTATAATCTGGGCGGCGAACAGTCGGGCCACATCATCCTGTCGGATCACACCACGACCGGCGATGGACTGGTGGCGGCGCTGCAGATTCTGGCGGTCGTCAAACGGCAGGGCAAGCCGGTGAGCGAGATCTGCCACCGCTTCGATCCCTATCCGCAATTCCTGAAGAACGTCCGCTTCTCGGGCGGCAAGCCGCTCGCCGACGTGCAAGTGATGGCGGCGATCGCGGAAGCCGAGGCGATGCTCGGCAAGACCGGGCGTCTCGTCATTCGCCCCTCCGGCACCGAGCCGCTGATCCGCGTCATGGGCGAAGGCGAGGATCGCGGGCAGGTCGAGGCCGCCGTCGACAGTGTCTGCGACGCGCTGCGCCGCGCGCCCGATTCCGTCGCCGCGGAGTAAGCGCGCTCTCTTGACCTCCTTTGCCGTGGCGCATAGGCACGGGGCGAGTTTCGAGAGGACGAGCGAGATGGCGACGATTGAAAGGCCGGCTGTGCGGACGGCCAATCCGAATTTTTCCTCCGGCCCCTGCGCCAAGCGCCCGGGCTGGACGCCAGCCGCCCTCGCCGACGCGCCGCTCGGCCGCTCGCACCGCGCCCCCATCGGCAAGGCGAAGCTGCAGGCCTCCATCGACCTTACCCGCGAAATCCTGAAGGTCCCGGCTGATTACCGGATCGGCATCGTCCCCGCCTCCGACACCGGAGCAGTGGAAATGGCGATGTGGTCGCTGCTCGGCGCGCGCGGCGTCGACATGGTCGCCTGGGAAAGTTTCGGCGAGACCTGGGTCACCGACGTCCAGAAGCAATTGAAGCTCAAGGACGCGCGCACCATCAAGGCGCCCTATGGCCAGTTGCCGGATCTCGCGAGCATCGATTTTGACCGCGATGTCGTGTTCACCTGGAACGGCACGACATCCGGCGTGCGCGTGCCGAATGGCGACTTCATTCCGGCGGACCGCAATGGCCTGACGATCTGCGACGCGACGTCCGCCGCCTTCGCGCAGCGGCTCGACTGGCCCAAGCTCGATGTCGTCACCTTCTCGTGGCAGAAGGTGCTCGGCGGCGAGGCCGCGCACGGCATGCTGGTGCTCTCGCCGCGTGCGGTGGGACAGCTTGAAAGCTACACGCCTGCATGGCCAATGCCGAAGATTTTCCGCCTGACCAACAACGGCAAGCTGATCGAGGGCATATTCGTCGGCGACACGATCAACACGCCCTCCATGCTGTGCAACGAGGATTATCTCGATGCTCTGCATTGGGCGAAATCCATCGGCTCCCTGGATGGGCTGATCGGACGTGCGGACGCGAATCTGAAAGCGATCGCCGATTGGGCGGCGCGCACCGACTGGGTGGATTTT
>JANXTB010000011.1 GCA_025356415.1 Hyphomicrobiales bacterium | reverse complement strand
CAAGATGGATTGCCGCGTCGCTTCGCTCCTCGCAATGACGAAGGAAACGCGTCAGCTCGCCTTGCCGAACAGCGCGCCGGCGATCTTCTTCACCCTGGTGGAGAAGCGATGCCGGTTCTGCTCGCGGTCGACCACGTCCTGGTTCGTCACCCAGTTCAGCTGGACGGCGCGGCGCGGGCCTTCATGCGGCTTGTGGCCGTGCCAGGAATTGTCCGAGCGCTTGAACACCAACAGCGTCCCGCCATAGGGCGGCACTTCGGCGACGGAATCCTCGAGATCCGTGCCAGAGCGCAGGATGCGCAGGCGTCCGCCGTCCGATTCCCAGCCCTCGTTCATATAGAGCAGGACGGTGATCAGCTTTGTCTTCGAATCGGTGTGGATCTCGCCGTCGCGCGAACGCACGAAGCCGCGCACCGTGTACATGGTCGGGCGGCCTGTGAGATCGATGTCGAACTTGCGCTCGATCGCCTCCTTGAAGGCCGGGCCCTGAAGCTCGTCCATCAGGCCGGCGAAATGGCCTTCGATCGAGAGCTCGGCTGGCGGATGTGAGCCGGGGCCGGGCACTTTCGGAAAGTCGCGCGACACGGCGCCGAATTGCTGGGGAAGGATGAAATTCTCGACCATCAGGAATTCATACGGATCGCGCTCTAGAGGCGTGCGGTCGAGGGCGTTGAAATCGAGATAGGTCATCGGCGGGTTCCGGGCGGAGCGGCGGCTCCGCAAATCGTGCGGGGAAGATGACGCAAGCCCGCAGGCTTTGCAACGCACGCGCGAATGGTCATTTCGGCGCAGGTCGCACGCACGACAATGCCCTTGCGTAAGGTCAAGCTTTAGGCTCAAAATGGGTTTCGTTTTGGTTCTGTTCGTTTTGCGAAGTTAAATGTTTGTAGCGTCCAGCGTTTCGCGTTTTGTTCTATTCGCCTTGGCTTTCCTGCTTCTGGCGGGGCCGGCCCGTGCGGGAGCCTTCATGGAGGAGCCGGGCGTCTGGCAGATCATCAATTCCACGACGATCATGACAAGCCGTCTCTCCTACGATGCGCACGGCGCGCTGTTGGCGGCGAGCCAGTATCGCAAGATCGAAACCGGCGTGCTGATGGAATACGGGTTCTCGCGCAACGTCACGCTGGTCTTCAACCCGGTCACGCGAGACGTTTCGGCGGAGGGGCAGGCGGGGTCCATCACCGGCCATGGGCTGACCTCGTTTGAGGCCGGCGCCCGCTGGCGCCTTTTCGATTATGAAGGGCAGGCGATCAGCTTTCAGGCCACGACGCGGATACCGGGCAAGAGCGACCCGATCCTTCCTCTCGAGAACCGGCCGCGCACCGAGCTCCGCCTTGGCTATGGAACCCCCGCCATCATCAACAGCAAGCCGGGCTTCGTCGATTCCTCGATAGCTTGGGTGAAACGCCATGAGCCCGGGGCGGACGAGGTGAAGATCGACATGACCTACGGCTGGTGGCAAAAGCGCGACCGCATGGTGCTGCTGCAATATTTCACCACCATCTATCCTGGCGCCGGCCTGCGCCGCGATCCGAGGCAGCACAAGGTGCAGACCAGCACCGTCTACAAGCTCAACGATCATTGGTCTTTGCAGCTTGGCTCTTTCTTCACCCGCGGCGGCCATCTGACGCGGCGCGAGCGGGGCACGGTCATGGCCGTGTGGCGGCGCTTCTAGAATGCTGGATTCTGGAGGCCCCAAGGGATACAAGCGGGCCAGATTCCTTTCTCCGATACATGCGGGACTCCATGGCGCGCCAGTTCGTTTATCATATGCAGGGCCTCACCAAGACTTGGCCGGGCGGCAAGAAGGTCCTCGACAACGTCCACCTGTCTTTCTACCCGGACGCCAAGATCGGCGTACTTGGCGTCAACGGCTCCGGTAAATCGACGCTGCTGCGCATCATGGCCGGGCTCGACACGGAATTTACGGGCGAGGGCTGGGTCGCAGAGGGCGCGCGCGTCGGCTACCTGCCGCAGGAGCCCAAGCTTGACGAGTCGCTCGACGTGCGCGGCAACATCATGCTCGGCGTGAAGGCCAAGAAGGACATCCTCGACCGCTACAACGATCTTGCCATGAACTATTCGGACGAGACCGCCGACGAGATGACCAAGCTGCAGGACGAGATCGAGGCGTTGGGCCTTTGGGATCTCGACGCGCAGGTCGATCAGGCGATGGAAGCGCTCGGCTGCCCGCCCGACGATTGGGAGGTCTCCAAACTCTCCGGCGGCGAGTTGCGCCGCGTGGCGCTGTGCAAGCTGCTTCTCGAAAAGCCCGAGATGTTGCTACTCGACGAGCCGACCAACCATCTCGACGCCGAGACCGTGAACTGGCTCGAAGGCCATTTGCGCGCCTATCCGGGCGCGATCCTGATCGTCACCCATGACCGTTACTTCCTCGACAATGTGACGAGCTGGATTCTCGAGCTCGATCGCGGCCGCGGCATCCCCTACGAGGGCAATTACTCCTCGTGGCTGAAGCAGAAGCAGAAGCGTCTTGCGCAGGAAGGCCGCGAGGACGAAGCCCGGCAGCGCGCGCTCGAATCCGAAAGCGAATGGATCGCCTCCTCGCCCAAAGCTCGCCAGGCGAAGAGCAAGGCGCGTATCACGCGCTACGAGGATCTCGTCGCCAAGCAGAACGACAAGGCGCCGACGACCGCGCAGATCATCATTCCGGTGGCCGAGCGGCTGGGCCAGAACGTCATCGAGTTCGATCATCTCAACAAGGCGTTCGGCGACAAGCTGTTGATCGAGGATCTGTCGTTCAAGCTGCCGCCGGGCGGCATCGTCGGCGTAATCGGCCCGAACGGCGCCGGCAAGACGACGCTGTTTCGCATGATCACCGGGCAGGAGGCGCCCGACGCCGGTACGATCAAGATCGGTGAATCGGTGAAGCTCGGATACGTCGATCAGTCTCGCGACGCGCTCGACAACAACAAGACCGTCTGGGAGGAAGTCTCGGGCGGCAACGACATCATTTATCTCGGCAAGCGCGAGATCAATTCACGCGGCTATTGCTCGACGTTCAACTTCAAGGGCGCCGACCAGCAGAAGAAAGTTGGCATGTTGTCAGGCGGTGAGCGCAACCGCGTGCATCTGGCGAAAATGCTGAAGCTGGGCGCCAACGTGTTGCTGCTCGACGAGCCAACCAACGATCTCGACGTCGACACTTTGCGTGCGCTGGAAGACGCGTTGACCGAATACGCCGGCTGCGCCGTCATCATCTCGCATGATCGCTTCTTCCTCGACCGCATCGCCACCCACATGCTCGCCTTCGAGGGCGACAGCCATGTGGAATGGTTCGAGGGCAACTTCCAGGATTACGAGGAAGACAAGAAGCGCCGTCTGGGCATAGACAGCGTCATTCCGCACCGGTTGAAGTACAAGAAGTTCTCGCGGTAATTTCGAGAGTGAAAAAGGGCCGCAGATGCGGCCTTTTTTTAATTTGTCGCGTTCTAAAAATATGCGGAATTGGTTGGGCGCGCCCTTCTCCCGCGCTGGCGGGAGAAGGTGTCACGCAACGCGTGACGGATGAGGGCGGTTTAGCATCTGCACTGGTGGCAAACGCCCTCACCCGTCTGGCTTCGCCAGCCACCCTCTCCCGCAAGCGGGAGAGGGGAAGAAAAAAGGGCCGCTTGCGCGGCCCTTTCACTCAAACGATCTTCACCGACATGTCGGGCA
>JANXTB010000001.1 GCA_025356415.1 Hyphomicrobiales bacterium | reverse complement strand
GCTGGCGGATGCCGCGCGTGAAGCCGGCCTGAACTTCTAAGGAACGCTAGATGGCTCGTAGAGACGACAACCGCGGCGGCCGCAACCAACGCGAAGAAGAGCAAAGCGACATCGTCGAGAAGCTCGTGCACATCAACCGCGTCGCGAAGGTCGTGAAGGGTGGTCGTCGCTTCGGCTTCGCCGCTCTCGTCGTCGTCGGCGACCAGAAGGGTCGCGTCGGTTTCGGTCATGGCAAGGCGCGTGAAGTGCCGGAAGCCATCCGCAAGGCGACCGAAGCCGCCAAGCGCGCGCTGATCCGCGTGCCGCTGCGCGAAGGCCGTACGCTCCATCATGACGTGCAGGGCCGTCACGGCGCTGGCCGCGTCATCCTGCGCGCTGCGCCTGCTGGTACCGGCATCATCGCCGGTGGCCCGATGCGCGCCGTGTTCGAAACGCTCGGCATGCACGACGTTGTGGCGAAGTCGCAGGGCTCGTCCAACCCGTACAACATGGTCCGTGCGACGTTCGACGCGCTGCAGCGTGAAGATTCGCCCCGTTCCGTCGCGGCTCGCCGCAGCCTCAAAGTGTCCACGCTCCAGTCACGCCGTCCCGGCGCTGATGCGGATGCTGGCGCTGAAGCTTGATGGGGGAGGTATCTGACATGACGACTGCCTCCAAGAAGACAGTGACTGTCGAGCAGTTCGCGAGCGTCATCGGACGTTCGAACGATCAGCGCGGCACATTGATCGGCCTCGGTCTCAACAAGATCGGTCGCCGCAAGTCCCTCGAAGATACGCCGGCCGTGCGCGGGATGATCGCGAAAGTCGCGCATCTCGTCCGCGTCGTCGAAGGCCAGTGAGGAGCATCAGATGAGACTCAACGGCATTTCCGACAATCCGGGTTCTTCCAAGAAGCGCATGCGCATCGGCCGTGGCATCGGCTCGGGCATGGGCAAGCAGGGCGGCCGCGGCGGCAAGGGTCAGACGGCGCGTTCTGGCGTCCGCATCAAGGGTTTCGAAGGCGGCCAGATGCCGCTTCATCGTCGCCTGCCGAAGCGCGGCTTCACGAACATCTTCGCTTCTGACTTCAACGAAGTGAACCTTGGCCGCCTGCAAGAGGCGTTCGAGGCTGGCAAGCTCGACGCTGGCAAGCCCGTCACGGTCGAAGCGCTCGTGGAAGCTGGCGTCTGCGCCCGCGCCCGCGACGGCGTGAAGATCCTGGGCAACGGCGAACTCAAGTCGAAGGCGACGTTCGAAGTCGCCCGCGCTTCGAAGTCCGCCATCGCCGCGATCGAAAAGGCTGGCGGCTCGGTCAAGCTTCTTGGCGCCGAAGCCACTGCCTAAGTGATCACGCGCCTCTGACAAGAGCGCGCTGCGTCACCATATTGATCCCGAGCGGGGCGAGGATGAGAATCCTTCCGCCCCGCTCGTCATGTTTGGACCCCACGAATTTCGGCGCGCGGCGCGCGCGCCCCCCGGAGCGCTTCAATGGCATCGGCAGCGGAACAACTCGCAGCGAACATCAACTTCTCCGCCATAGGCAAATCCGAGGAACTCAAGAAGCGGATCTGGTTCACGCTCGGCGCGCTCATCATCTATCGGCTTGGCACCTACATCCCGCTTCCCGGCATCGATCCGGCGGCTTTCGAAGCCTCGTTCACCGGCAAGCAGCAGGGCGTTCTCGAGCTCTTCAACATGTTCGCGGGCGGCGCCGTGCAGCGCATGGCGATCTTCGCGCTGAACATCATGCCCTACATCTCCGCCTCCATCATCATCCAGCTGATGTCGTCGGTCGTTCCTTCGCTTGAAGCGATCAAAAAGGAAGGCGAGGGCGGTCGCAAGATCCTCAACCAATACACACGCTATTTGACTGTGGTGCTGGCGCTGTTCCAGGCTTACGGCATTTCGATCGGCCTTGAAGGCCAGACCGGCGTCGTCAGCGACCCAGGCATGTTCTTCCGAATTTCGACGGTTCTCACGCTGCTCGGCGGCACGATGTTCCTGATGTGGCTTGGCGAGCAGATCACCGCGCGCGGGATCGGCAACGGGTCTTCGCTCATCATCTTCGCGGGCATTGTCGCGGCCTTCCCGTCGGCGATCGTGTCGACCCTCGAACTTGGTCGCCAGGGCGCGATTTCAACGGCGGTCATTCTCGGTGTGATCGTGATGTCGATAGCAGTTGTCGCCTTCATCGTCTTCATGGAGCGCGCGCAGCGCCGCCTGCTCATCACCTATCCCAAGCGCCAGGTCGGCAACCGCGTGTATGAGGGGCAGACGTCCTTCCTCCCGCTGAAGCTCAACACGTCGGGCGTCATCCCGCCGATCTTCGCCTCGTCGCTCCTGCTGCTGCCGACCACGATCGCGAGCTTCTCGCAGTCGCAGGGCGGCACCGGCGTGCTGGCGACGCTGACCACCTATCTCGGCCACGGCCGCCCGCTCTACATGCTCGTCTACGTCGGCCTGATCGTCTTCTTCGCCTTCTTTTACACGGCGATCGTCTTCAACCCGACCGAGACAGCGGACAATCTGAAGAAGCATGGCGGCTTCCTGCCGGGCATCCGCCCGGGCGAGCGTACCGCGCAGTTCATCGATTCGGTGCTCGTGCGAATCACCGTTCTGGGCGCTGGCTACCTCGCGATCATTTGTCTCTTACCCGAAATGCTCATTTCCTATGCTGCGCTCCCGTTCTATTTCGGCGGGACGTCTCTGCTCATCGTTGTGAGCGTGACCATGGATACCGTGGCTCAAGTTCACGGACATCTGCAGGCGCAGCAATATGAGGGGCTCGTGAAGAAGGCGAAGCTCCGGGGGAGAAAGAGATGAGACTGATACTTCTTGGGCCGCCGGGCGCAGGTAAGGGCACGCAGGCGGCTCGTCTCGTCGAGAAGTACGGCATCCCCCAGCTCTCCACAGGCGACATGCTGCGCGCGGCCGTAAAGGCCGGCTCGCCAGTTGGCCTGCAGGCCAAGGCTGTGATGGATGCCGGCGGGCTCGTCTCGGACGAGATCGTGGTGGGCATCATCTCCGACCGGATCGCAGAGGCTGACGCGAAGAACGGCTTCATCCTCGACGGCTTCCCGCGCACGGTGGCGCAGGCGCAGGCGCTCGACGAGCTGCTCGCCCGCAAGCACATGGAGCTCGACGCCATCATCGAGCTCAAGGTGGACGAGAATGCGCTGATGTCGCGTATCGAAAACCGCGCTCGCGAGACGGTCGCCGCTGGCGGCACAGTCCGCGCCGACGACAATCCAGAAGCCTTCAAGGTCCGCCTCGACGCCTATCGCGTGCAGACGGCGCCGGTGTCTGCCTATTACGCCTCCAAGGGCACGCTGAAGGTCGTGGACGGCATGGCCGCCATCGATGCGGTGACCAAGGCGATCGACGCGATTCTGGGGTGAGTTTGGCTCACATGTGAAACTGAAAAGGCCGCGCTGTTGCGCGGCCTTTTTGTTGGTGAGTGGTTGTTCAGAGTGCGGCGCCCGCTTCTCCCAGGGGGAGAAGCTGTCTGCGGAGCAGACTGATGAGGGGATACGGACTCAGCCAGTAAGATCGTAACCCCTCACCCGGCTCGGAGCTTTGCCCCGAGTCCGCCCTCTCCCGACGGGAGAGGGCAGCTCCGCACGCTTCAATGCGGCGCTTCGACCGACTTTAGCGCCAGCCGCGCCACGCGCGCCGCGCGGTCGGGGTCGCCTTCGAGGCCGAGCGCGCCTGTTTCCAGCGCCAGCAGATGGGCGGCGATGGCCGCCTCATCCGCGCCGTTCTGC
>JANXTB010000401.1 GCA_025356415.1 Hyphomicrobiales bacterium | reverse complement strand
CTCGGCAAGCACGGCAGATGGCGGTCCAACGTTTGGACTTACCCTGGGGGATCCAGCCTGGGATCGGACTCCCGCGACGGCCTGAAGCTCCATCCAACAGTCAAGCCGCGCGCGATGCTGGAAGACGCCTTGCTCGACGTCACCAACCGCGGCGACCTCGTCATCGACTGTTTTTGTGGGTCCGGTTCGATGCTTGTCGCGGCCGAAACGACGGGTCGTCGCTGCCGAGCTATCGAGATCGATGGCCTGTATTGCGACGTGATCATCAAGCGCTGGCAGGAGCTAACCGGCAAGAACGCCATCTTGGAGGCCACTGGCGAAACCTTTGACGCGGTCAATGAGGCTCGCGCCGTGGGTCCGTCCGACGCCTCCGACGCGTCCGACACGCCCGCAGTCGAAGGAGGCGCGTGATGGCCTCGAACAAACCGCCGGGCTCGCCGAAAAAGAAACCGACTGGAGCCTATGCTGTCGGCTACTGCCAGCCGCCCAAGAAGGGCCAGTTCACAAAAGGTCAATCGGGCAACCCCTCGGGCCTTCCGAAGGGGCTGCCTACGCCACAAGAAATCCTCGTCCAGGAAGCGGCTCGGGTGATCAAGGTCCAGATCGGCGACCAGGTCGTCTCGATGTCCAAGCATCGCGCGCTCATTCGCAAGCTCATAGACATAGGCACGCGTGGCGACATCGCCGCCGTGCGTTTAGCGCTCGCTTATTTGACGCCTGCACACGCTGAGCTGGTTGGGGTCGCGGCCAACACCGAGCCGCCACTCACCGAGGCCGAGATCGCGGTGTTCCAACTGACAAATCTAAAATCGGAGGGCGGCGAGAATGCATGACCTCAATCAACGCCGCCAGGAGTTGCGCGAGCTCGCGAGGACGTCTGCGCGTTCCGACCTCTTCGCGTTTTATCGTCTAGTGTTCCAACAGCTCGCGCCGGAGGCCCCCCACTTTGCGACCTCTCCTCATTACCGCGCTTTGGCGGCTGCCTTGCAGCGGGTCGTGTCTGGCGAGACCCCACGGCTGCTGATCGCCATACCGCCGCGGCACGGCAAAAGCATTTTCGCCTCGGTGGCCTTGCCAGCTTGGATCTTGGGCCGGGATCCCACATCCAAGATCATCTGCGGATCCTACGGCGATCAGCTCGCCAAGGATTTTGCATTCCGCACCCGCGAGCTCATAAGATCAGAACAATATCGAGCGATATTCCCCAATACGTTGTTCGATATCGGTGGAACAGCCCTGGATCATCTGCGGACAACCGCCAGCGGTTATCGCCACGGCACCTCGGTGCAGGGCGTCGTGACCGGCATGGGCGCCAATTACATTATTCTGGACGACCCCATGAAGGCCATCGACGCCCCATCTGACAGCTCGCGCAACGCCGTCTATGAATGGGTCAAAGGCTCGCTCATGACACGCTTCGACAAACCGGCGGAGGGCCGGATGGTCGTCGTCATGCAACGGCTTCACCAGGACGACCTTATCGGCCGCCTACTGGCAGACGGCGGCTGGGACATCCTGGAGATGCCGGGTGAATTCTCCACTCGCCAAACGTTTGATCTCGGCAATGGCGCACAATTGACGTACGAGCCTGGCGATCTGCTGTTTCCAGAACGTTTCAATGGCGCAGCGCTCGAGCAGCTGAAGTTCGACCTCGGCGAGCCTGCCTTCAACGCCCAAATTCTTCAGCGCCCTGTACCGCCGGGCGGCACATTATTTAAGCTCAAGCATTTTCAACGTTACGACAAGTTGCCATCGTACTTCGAGGCTATTATCCAAAGCTGGGATCCAGCATTCGTTGACAATGAAACCGCGGCTTTCTCCGTTTGCACGACATGGGGCATTCTGGCGCGCAAGCTCTATCTCATCGATGTCTTCCGCAAGCGTTTGGATTTTTATCAAGTCGAGCCTGCAATCATTTCACTGCGGGAGAAGTACGGCGCTCACGCCGTCGTGCTTGAAGTGTCAGGCATCGGCAAGGCGATCGGAAATGCGCTCTTGAAAAGAGAGAGAACCTGGACATGGATGCAACCGGTTGAACCTACCCTCGGTAAGGTCGAACGCGCCATCGCGCAGACGCCAAAAATCGAGCGCAAACGGGTGTACCTGCCACATACGGCCCCTTGGCTGGAGACCTTCGAAAATGAGGTCGCCGCCTTCCCGATGTCAAAGTATGCCGATCAGGTCGACTCGATGGTTCACTTTCTGGGATTTCTCGACGCGCGTAATCGCTGGACGATAAACCTGTCGGCTGTTCAGGAACACCGCGACCAGCCGTTCTAGGACCTGTCGTCATTTAATGGATTCGTAAGTTAGCGAAGGCGTGATTCATTGCGGACATTCTTGACAGAGGCTTGCATGGATCTCCATGCGTTGCGCGACGATCTACTAGCCAGGATCGACAATTTGCTTCCGGGTCGCCCGAGGACTTCGTAGCGCGTTACCCGGTCCGGCATCAGTTTATGTATGCGAAGAAAAACGGTGACCCGCGCGTCGAATGCTTCGGGCGCTTCGATGAAGCAGCAATGCCCTGCCCTTCGCAAAACAAAACGCTCAGAATTATGAATAACAGACGCGGTTTTCGTGCCTGCAGACAGTGCATTGTCGTGCACGGCATTCACCACCAGCGTCGGCATAATATAGGTACCAAGCTTAGGTGTCAGGTCGGAAACCGTCATGGCTTCGAAGACGCGCGCGATCCTGTCAGAGTTCAGATTAGCGCCGCGATCGGCGAAGCCCGAAATCAAATAGTTCCCGAGCCCCGAGTTAGCCCAGTGACGATTGGGCACCGGTAGTATTGCTGAAAGCGTCTGTGATGCTCGCTGGGACGGATCCGCTAGTAGTGGTCCCGAGGAAGATGAGGTTGTCGACCTTCAAGGAAACCAGGTAGTGTCCGCCGACATCCGCGAGCGGTGTATGGCATTGCGCATGCGACAGAGTCGCATACGACAGGTCTGGCAGGAATCCCCAGCGGGATTCAAACGTCAGATTTCATCCACTCTCATGATTGCTGACAAGGGCTTTTTGTATTGGAGGCGGCCCGCCGATTTTGATCGACGGCAGAGGTATTTGTACGACGGATATGCGGTGCAGGAGGCGGGACTTGAACGTCGGTCAACAATCTCTCATTCGCGGGTCGGGCCGCATGACCTTTTTCCGTTTGGGGCTTCCTCGGCCTAGGTAGCGAGCATCTTGAGGCTCATAGTGGAGACGAGGGCTCCCCGGCATTGTCCTGCCCCCAGCGCCACATACCGCGCCGAGAGTGAAATGTGATTAGGACTTCCCTTTCCGGTTGCTTGTAAACGTTGAATTAGGCTGCCTTTGTCACGCGTTGAATCGTACAGGCGATCGACCAAATAAAGCCTACCATTTCGCGAGCGATGGCGACATTGACCACATTGGCGGTCTTGCCCCGCGCCCTTAGGCGACGGAATCGAGCGCAAAGTCGGACTTGCGCCTTCCAGCCGATATCGCGAATAATTTTCGGTAACGCTTCGACGCGGTCGACCTTGTGGCGGCCGACGCGCGGCTTCATTCTGTAAGCCCACGCGCCTTCGATCAGCGCTCGTCGGGCGTTGGCGTTACCAGTCTTGGTGATGCCTCCACGGCGAACGGTCTCGCCACTCGATCGCTCGCCCGGGACTAGGCCGAAATAAGCCATAAGCTGGCGCGGGTTCGCAAATCGCCTGAAGTCGCCAACTTCCGCGACCAGCACCACGGCATTTATCATTGCGATGCCCCGCATTGCCTGCAAACCCTCGACCACCGGGTTCAGGTTCCATTCCGGGAGAAGACCGAGGATTTGTTCCTCAACGCGCTTCAGGCGTCGTTCTGCGTCCATCACGGCATCGACATAGTCCTGGAATGCGATCTGTTGCGCGCAGTGTTCGAAGCTCAAGGTTGAGAGCCAACGTCGGTAAGCGATGCGCCAGGCCGGACCGGCCCGATGCTGGCGGTCATGGCGTAGTAAAAAACCTTGAAGATGCTGGCGCGCCCGCGTCAGGACATGCCGAACAACGCCCCGCAACCGGATGAGATCACGCATGGCCTCGTGATCGGCGTCCGGGACCCAGACTGATGTGAGTTCGCCCGCACGATGCAGGCGCGCCAGGAGGGTGGCGTCGCGACGATTAGTTTTCACTCGGTCGCCCGCCTTCTTCGGGATCAACGAGGGCGCCACCACGTCGCAGTGATGTCCAAGGCTAGTGAGTTGACGATGAACGCCATAGCCGCACGGACCCGCCTCATAGCAAAATGCCAGCGTTTTGCCTTTTCTTTTGAGGTTCTCGCACAGCTTCTTGATTGCGCCCGCGTCATTGGCAATCTCGCCCAGGTATTCCACAGGGCCAGACCGGCCGCTCTCCGCCACCGCGATCGAGATCCGTTCTTTATGAATGTCCAAGCCAATAAATCGGGTATGTTCCATGAGGCCTGTCTCCTATGCATGAGGCTCTGCGCCGGTCACCCGGCCTAACCCTCGTACCGTTGCATATCGGAAGACGGGCCACCCTCAGGCCAAGCAATCATAGGGACTAGACCGCTTGGACGGGGGAGTGTTCTTACGATTTCCTCTGTTCCTTGTCCGCCTGCGTGATGCTGGGCTAGTGCCTAGCGAACGGTGGCTCGACGCGGTGTAGTCGGCGTACCCCGCCCCGGGGCATCCCGGAAAAGGGTCCCATCGAAGCGGTGGGAGCAGAAACGCAAACACGTGCGCAAGCGTCAAATTTTCAGAATCAAAATTCAGAAAAAAAAAAGTTAGGTTTTTTGCCGCCAGTGCGGTCTTTTGCGTCCGCTCTGCGCAACCCTCGTACGCGCCATCAATGTCCGTAAAGAAGGTGGCGCGGCGACAACCTGACCTACTCGTGCGAGACGCCATGGTGGTGGGCTTCAACCAATTTCGGTTCGGATTGGTGGCGCGATGCGCGCGCGAACTTGTTCATAAATGCGAAGCTCTCCTGGCATCGTCAACGTAACCGCCAAGCCGTATATGACCGGCTCGTCCACTATTGCGCCTTGGTCCGGGTCACGTTGAACTTGCAACGCAATCGTCATATCCGGTCCGACGACTGGCGCTGAATTTCCACTCCAGCACCGAGAGAAAACAGTCCCGCGGTTCGTCTGGTTGCCATCAGGCTGGTTCTTGTAGGCCGCAACGGCCAAGGCGTCGATCTCGGTTGGATCAAGAATTTTCAGCTTGCAGCTCCGGTAGCTCTTTCGGCCCGGTGAAACCGGCGTGAACCAAGCCAGTGTCGCGGCGAGCATATGCGGCCGGGCTTGGCCTCCAATCGCGACCGGCACGGGAACAGCAATCGTCGCCGTGCGGTCGCGCTGTAGCGTGCCGGTTGCGAAGAAGGTCGCGCGATCGGAAGCGCACGCTACGGCCTCGTCAGCATCGACGCAGCCATAACCGAGAAAGCGCCGGATATTGTCCTTCTGCCGACTTGCTTGCCCTTGTCCCGCCGGCCCAATGGTGCGCCGGATCAGTTCGGCTATGTCGTCAGGCCAGCGAGCCGGGTGGACTAGCAGAGCTTTGAGGATCACCGCGCGATTAATGGCAGGCAGGCGAAGGAACTCGGCACCATAGGTCTCTTCGAGCGCGTCATGAATACGGTGACAGGTGCGTGAGGCAAGTGCGGCGGCTGCGCTCGTGCCGTTCGTAAACCCATCGAGATTTTCGCGCCCGTTGGCCGGTGGTGCCGCAACGCGAAGGCCCGCGCCACGTGCCGGCCCGCTGGGCCGCACGTCGATATAGTCGTGGCTCCTGACGACCTGCAGATGCTCGCGTGCGCCTGGCATCAAAATGTCGGGCTTCACCGCGTTCGCAAAGCCCGGACCCAGCGAACTCGAAGGATTGGCGGTGCGATGATCGGGAAAAGGATCAATCAGTGCTCGTGCCAACGCTCGGTCTGCTGCAGAGACCGCATCATCGTTGCACGCGCCAATCGTGACGCCATTCACGGTTTCTGCCGGAGAGATTAGGCGGCGATCAGCCGCTATATTGTTGATCGCTGTGAGCATGGCGGTCGCCCGGTCAAGGCCAGCGGCCGCCTCGTAAGCAATGCTAGTTAGGTACGCCGGCACGCCGAAACGCTCAACTTGGTTCCCGGCGCTCACGATGAAGAGCAGGCCGAAACGATGAGCCAAGCGATCGATAAGCCGCGCCCAGGCCGATAGCTGCCCATGAAACGGCCGACGCGCATTGCCGAGCGAAAGGTTAACGATCATTACGCTTGGAGCCGTCTCGCGCAACCGGGTCACCGCAAGGAAGATCATATCAATGACCAGACGGTTGCTCGGAAATGCATCGCCGTTTCCCATCACTGGAACGACGTGAATCTGACGCGGTAGACTTGGCTCAATCCGATTGCGATCGCCATGCACGATCAAAGAGGCCATCGCAGTCCCGTGGCGGCGATGGGCCACCAGCGCGTCGGGGACTAAGTCGAACTGATCATCAATCCGAACGTGATCGGCAAGCAGCAGGTGATTTCCGACGGGCACTCCGTCGAGCAGGGCCAAAATGGGCTCGCCGAGCGCGCGCGGCGGGATCGCCTCAGGAAATGGCTCTACCCGATCATCGACCTCGATCACGGTCGCGACACTCTGTGGTCGAATGTGCATCACCGATTCGACGCCCGCGATCCCATCCGGCGCTTGCGCAATAATTTGTCGGACCGCCCATACCGGCAGGTCAACGAGCAGTGCGTGATAGGCAATGTCCTCAATGCGCGCCTGCGATATCAGGCGTCCGCCACGCGCACCGACGGCAGCAATAACAATCTGTGAGTTTTCCGCGGCTGCAGCCGCGTTGACGCGAAACACCAGTTCGATCTCAAGGCGAACGAGCTCGCCTTCGCCAAGCCCTTCAATCTCGACGGCGAGAATATCGCCTTCATACGATTGTACGCGATCCGCGGGGCCCCACGGCCGAAGGTCGCGCAACGTCTCAAAGACGTTAGACCAAACGGTCTCTCCCCGCACGAGCTGCCCGGCGCGCCAGCGACGCCAAAGCGACTCGATGTTGCTGAGCGCCGTGAGGTCAGGGACCATAAGGTAAGCGACCGGATGCTTGTCCTGTTCGTCGGACTGCATCTCCTCTTCGTCGACGAGCTCGAGGCCAGGAACCCGTCGAATCGCATCCGCAAACGACCCAATCGCACCGCGCACCTCGAACACCAGCAGCCGTTCAGGGGCGAGGGCAGTCGCGTCTGCACGCAGCTCAAGCGCACCGCCACCGCGCGCGAGTACCTCTACTAATCGGGTGAACTTTGGTCCGATGCGCTCCGCCTGCCGCCCTGCAGGAAACGCATCGAGCTTTGGGATGTTACGTTGTCGGCCAACTGACCGCGGACGCTCAGCTTCGGGTGTCAGCCTCAAGAGGGGCTTTGTCGGATCGCTCGGCACTTAAGACCTCTGGAGTTACGCGCTTGGTCCAGAGATCAAGTTCCGCAAGCAATGCTGCATCGACCGACACCTCGCCGAGCCCTAGTATCTGTCGTCGCCGGACATTCTGGCAGAAGTCCAGCGCCTCGGCATAGCTAATATCCCCAAGCTTCGCAGCGATCTTCGGCAACGCGAGCGAAGGTGCCTGGCTCCAATTTGACATGATCCGGTCGAGGAAGACGACGATTTCTGATTTCCGCGGTGCCGGCATCGCAAGGCGCATCTGGAATCGGCGCCAAACCGCTCGATCGAGCAGTTCGCCATGATTTGTTGCGGCAACCACGATCACATAGCTTGGGAGCTGATCGAGCTGCATAAGCAGGAATGAGACGACGCGCTTTATTTCACCCGTTTCGTGGGTGTCGCCGCGCTCCTTACCGATTGCATCAAATTCATCGAAGAACAGGATGCTGGGCGTGGTGCGCACGTAGTCGAAGAGTTTGCGCAATCGCGCATTTGTCTCGCCTAGATAACTACCAATTAGGGCATCGTAGCGGACTACGTAAAAAGGAAGGCCGAGGCCCTCTGCAATCGCTTCAGCAAAGGACGTCTTCCCGTTGCCTGGCGGCCCAGAAAGCAGCACGCGGTGACGCGGTTCGAATCCGCTCGCGCGCAGCACGTCGGCGCGCTGATGCTCCTCAATCAGTTGTCGGCCGCTTTCGCGGGCCGGCAATGGCAGCAGGAGCTCGTTGAGCGAAAGGCGCGCCTGAATCTCCAGAATGGCTTCGCGGCCGTTGCTCGCGCTCAGATGCGGCGATGTGGCAGTGAGGGCTGGCGGGGTCACGGGGACGGCCGACAACGCACGCTGGATGCGATCCGCTACGATGTAATGCTTCTTCGCGCGTTCGTCGGCGGCTAGAGCTTCTGCGGTGGAGCGCAAGGCCTCGCGGTCGCCGGCAGCTCCAGCGCGGACGAGCGAAATCAATAAATCGCTTCGTGCCATGGCCTCTTTGCCTTTCCCCCACCTCGATCCAAAATCATACAAGCCTTTCAGCAGGAGTCCGGTCGCCCTTTTGCGCACTCACGCTAAGGCGAATCAAGATGGGCTGAATTGAATCGTAGTCGTGACGCTATCGCTGCCGTTGTCTTTTTGAAACCAATAAGGTTTCAACCTAACGGTAAACCATTGAAAGGTTCCTAAACATACCCATCGGAGCCGGTCGGCTTGAAGCACGAGGATTCATAGGAGGCGACTTTTTTCGAACCTGCGTGCTGCCTTGGTGCTACCCGATCAAGAGAGAGCTCCGGGAGCAAGCCGCGCAAAATTAGACAACAAGTTCGATTTCAAGGAGTTAGCTGGTGGAGCCAGACGGAATCGAACCGACGACCTCTTCAATGCCATTGAAGCGCTCTCCCAACTGAGCTATGGCCCCACGTTTTGCAGGTCTTGCACCCTGCCGCCGCCAGATCTTTCGACCTGTTCCGGACTTGATCCATTGGGGTGGATCGCCAACCGGTTTGCGTTTTGCAAGACGCCGCCATGGCGGCGTCTGTCAGTGGGCGGGTGTGTAACGCAATCACCGCTGCGCCACAACCCCGCTGAACGCTTTTTACGCAAACAGGTCCAAGTTTCTGGAAGCCCCTCGCGTGCGCCCGAGACTCAAGTCTCTTCGTCGTCAGCGAGGTCGCTGTCGATCAGGCCTGCGACGTCGTCGGGATCGCCTTCCTCTTCCTCGAGGAAGGTTTCGTCCGCGCCGTCATCCTCGATCTCGATGTCGTCGTCGACGACAGCGGCCTTCTCATCGCCCGCATCCGCTTCTTCGAGCGAGACGAGTTCGGCGCCGGCGACCTCGGGCTCGGCTTCGTCATCCACCGGAGCCGCGCGCGAGGAGGCGCGCGTTGGGGCCGTCACCTGGAAGACCGCGCTGCACTTCGGGCAGACGATCGGATCCCTGTTCAGGTCGAAAAATTTGGCGCCGCAGGATTGGCATTGGCGCTTGTTGCCGAGTTCGGGTTTGGCCACGTTCGATAAGCCTTTGGGAACGAGGATGCCTGACGCCCAGGCGGCCCCCGTGGGGGCGCTCAAGGCCGCGTATCGGCTTCGGTTAGTCGGGCGGGAGCCAGCTGTCAATGAGAAGCAGCGCGCAGCGCCAGCCTTAATGACATCGGGCCGCGCCCCGTGCTACGAGCGCAACGAAAATATGCTCCAACACCGAGGATCGCCTTGGCCACCGCCTCACATTCAGCCCACGGCCCGCAACAGCCGATGACCGCCAGCGCCTCGGGGCCGCTCAAGGGGCGCCTGAAGCCGCCGGGCGACAAGTCGATTTCGCATCGCGCGCTCATCTTCGGGCTGCTCGCCAAGGGCGAGACGCCCATCGAAGGCCTGCTGGAAGGCGATGACGTTCTGCGCACGGCGGACGCCTGCCGGGCGCTGGGCGCCAAGGTCGAGCGGCTGGGCGATGGCAAATGGAAGGTGCAGGGCGCCGGCCTCGGCTCGCTGCTCGAGCCGCAGGGCGTGCTCGATTTCGGCAATGCCGGCACCGGCACGCGCCTGATGATGGGCGTCGTCGGCGGACACGCGATCAAGGCGACCTTCGATGGCGACGCCTCGCTGCGCAAACGCCCCATGCGCCGCATTCTCGATCCACTCGTGCTGATGGGCGTCGAGGTCCTGAGCGAGACGGAAGGCGGGCGCTGCCCGATCGTCATTCGCGGCACGGCGGAGCCGGCCCCCATCGAATATCGTTCGCCCGTCGCCTCCGCCCAGCTGAAATCCGCGATCCTGCTCGCCGGGCTCAATTCGCCGGGCCGCACGACGGTGATCGAGGGCGAGGCGTCGCGCGACCATACTGAAAAGATGCTCGCCTATTTCGGCGCCACGGTTCACGTCGAGAAAGACGGCGCGCATGGCCGTAAGATCACGCTGGAAGGCCGCCCGGAGCTGAAGGCGCGCGAGGTCATCGTGCCTGCCGATCCCTCGTCGGCCGCCTTCCCGCTCGTCGCCGCTCTGCTGGTTCCCGGGTCGGACGTGACCATCGAGGGCATGATGATGAACCCGCTGCGCATCGGCCTGCTGACCACGCTGCAGGAGATGGGCGCGAACATCGAAGTCACCAATCCACGCATCGAAGGCGGCGAGGATGTCGCCGATCTTCGCGTGCGTCACGCGCAGCTGAAGGGCGTAGATGTGCCCGCAGACCGGGCGCCTTCGATGATCGACGAATATCCGGTGCTCGCCGTCGCAGCCGCTTTCGCGACCGGTGAAACGCGCATGCGCGGCCTCTCCGAATTGCGCGTGAAGGAATCCGATCGCCTTGCTGCAGTGGCCGAAGGCCTGCGCGTCAACGGCGTCACGTACGCCATTGAAGGCGACGATCTGATCGTGCAAGGCGCCGGCAAGGTTGCAGGCGGCGGAACGGTCGAGACGCATCTCGATCATCGCATCGCGATGAGTTTCCTCGTCATGGGGCTCGTTTCGCAAAAGCCGGTCACGATCGACGATGCGGCGATGATCGCAACGAGCTTTCCGACATTCCGCCCGGCGCTCGAGCGCCTCGGCGCGATCTTCTCGTGACCTCGATGCTGATCGCCATCGACGGACCTGCGGCATCGGGCAAGGGCACGCTTGCGCGGCGTCTCGCGCGCCATTTTAACGTGCCGCACCTCGACACCGGCCTGCTCTACCGCGCCACCGCCGCGGGCCTGCTCGACAAGGGCTGCCGGCTGGACGACGTCGAGCGCGCCGTCGGCATCGCGCGCGGCCTGGCGCTGGTCGATTTCAACGAGGATCGCCTGCGCGGCCGGGAAATGGGCGAGGCGGCCTCTGTCGTCGCCGCAATCCCTGAGGTCCGCGAGGCGCTGGTGAAGGCGCAGCGCCGGTTTGCGAGCCGCCCCGAGGGCGCCGTGCTCGACGGGCGCGATATCGGCACGGTGATCTGCCCAGACGCGCCGGTGAAGATCTTCGTCACCGCCAGCCCCGAAACCCGCGCCCAGCGCCGGGCGCTCGAACTCGCGGGCCGGGGCGAAAAGGTCGATTACGCCGCCGTGCTGGAAGACATCCGCAAGCGCGACGCGCGCGATTCCGGCCGCGCGACGGCGCCATTGAAAGCCGCCGCCGACGCCGTGACGCTCGACACCACGCTGCTCGACATAGACGCCGCATTTGCGGCGGCGCTCAGGATCGTCGCCGCCCGCGCGCCGGCCTGAGAGCGGACGCTCCCGCGCGGCTTTTCGAATCACCCTTGCTGACGCACGTGCGCCCTGCTAGAAACCCCCACGATTTCGGGTGCGGGAATTCCTGCGCCCGGTTTCCATTAAACCCAGCTTTTCCGCTCCGGCCACGCCGGCATGCCCCTCAGGGGCAGAACCGATCGCAACGTCGATCGGCTCCGGTCCGGGAAAGCGCCTCGAAACACAAACCCCGCCGGCGATGCCCAACCGGGCGCCTCAGGAGATCTTATGGCTAATACTGCGTTTGCTTCGCTCAATCCGACGCGCGATGATTTCGCTGCGCTTCTTGATGAGAGCTATGGCGAAAACGAAGCCTTCGAAGGTACCGTCGTCAAGGGTACGGTCGTTGGCATCGAAAAGGACGTCGCCGTCATCGACATCGGTCTGAAGACCGAAGGCCGCGTCGCTCTTCGTGAATTCACGGGCCCGGGCCGCGAGGCCGCCCCCAAGATCGGCGATATCGTCGAAGTTTATCTGGAGCGCGTGGAGAATGCGCTCGGTGAAGCCGTCATCTCGCGCGACAAGGCTCGCCGCGAAGAGAGCTGGGTCAAGCTCGAGAAGGCTTTCGAGGCCGGCGAAAAGGTCGACGGCGTCATCTTCAATCAGGTCAAGGGCGGCTTCACGGTCGATCTCGACGGCGCCGTGGCGTTCCTGCCGCGCAGCCAAGTCGACATTCGCCCGATCCGCGACGTCACCCCGCTCATGGGCGTGCCGCAGCCGTTCCAGATCCTCAAGATGGACCGCCGCCGCGGCAACATCGTCGTGTCGCGCCGCACGGTTCTCGAAGAGAGCCGCGCCGAGCAGCGTCATGAAATCGTGGCCAACCTTGAAGAAGGTCAGGTCATCGAGGGCATGGTCAAGAACATCACCGATTACGGCGCGTTCGTGGATCTGGGCGGCATCGACGGCCTGCTCCATGTCACCGACATCGCGTGGCGTCGCGTGAACCACCCGACCGAAGTGCTCAACATCGGCCAGACGGTGCGCGTGAAGATCATCAAGATCAACCACGACACGCATCGCATCTCGCTCGGCATGAAGCAGCTGCTCGACGATCCGTGGCAGGGCATCGAAGCCAAGTACCCGGTGGAAGCCCGCTTCCATGGCCGCGTCACGAACATCACCGACTACGGCGCGTTCGTTGAACTCGAGCCCGGCATCGAAGGCCTCATCCACGTTTCCGAAATGTCGTGGACAAAGAAGAACGTGCATCCCGGCAAGATCGTCTCGACGAGCCAGGAAGTCGACGTTCAGGTTCTCGAAGTCGATCCCGTCAAGCGCCGCATCTCGCTCGGCCTCAAGCAGACTCTCGCCAATCCGTGGGAAGTCTTCGCCGAGAAGTATCCGGTCGGCACGGAAGTCGAAGGCGAAGTCAAGAACAAGACCGAATTCGGCCTGTTCATCGGCCTCGACGGCGATGTGGACGGTATGGTCCATCTCTCCGATCTCGACTGGAACCGTCCGGGCGAGCAGGTCATCGAAGAGTACAAGAAGGGCGACATGGTCAAGGCGAAAGTCTTGGACGTTGACGTCGAGAAGGAGCGCATTTCGCTCGGCATCAAGCAGCTCGCGAGCGATCCGTTCACGGCTGGCAAGCCTGCTGGCGGCGCTGCCGCCGGTGGCGCCGAAGAAGGCGGCGACGGCCTGAAGAAGGGCGCTGTCGTCACTTGCGAAGTCATCGACGTGAAGGAAGGCGGTCTCGACGTGAAGATCGCCGGTTCGGATCTCGTGGCCTTCATCAAGCGCAACGAACTCGCCCGTGACCGCGCCGACCAGCGCCCCGAGCGTTTCGCCGTCGGCGAGAAGTTCGACGCCCGCATCACCCTGTTCGATCGTCGCGCCCGCAAGGTCGCGGTGTCGATCAAGGCTCTCGAAATGGCGGAAGAGAAGGAAGCCATCGCGGCTTACGGCTCGGCCGACTCGGGCGCCTCGCTGGGCGACATCCTCGGCGCCGCCCTCAAGGCGCGCGACACCAAGTAAAGTAATCCGAAAGGTTTACGAGAGGCCCGCGCAGCAATGCGCGGGCCTTTTTCTTGTTCAGGCTCCCGAAACCGCACAGAGGGCAAGGTGTGACGCCAGCTTGCTTGCGGTCCGCGGGGCGGCGCTCTAGTTTTCCGCCAACACCCATCACCCGCGAGACGCTGCATGCACTCTCCCTCCGACGCGGATTATCTCGTCGATCGCCGCCTTCTCCGGCGAAAGCTGACGTTCTGGCGGGTCGCCCTGTTCGCCCTATTGGCGGCCGTCCTCGTCGGCCTTGGCGTGCATTACACCGGCTCTGACGCCGGGCATGCGGGGCGCCATATCGCGCGGCTGTCCATAGAGGGCGTCATTACCGGCGACAAGGACACGCTGAAGCTGATCAAGGACATCGGCGCGGCGCGCGGCGCCGAGGCGCTGATCGTCACCATCGAGAGCCCCGGCGGCACGACGACAGGCGCCGAACGCCTCTACAAGGAATTGCGCCTGGTCGCCGAGAAGAAGCCGGTCGTCGCCGTCGTCGGCACGATGGCGGCGTCAGGCGGATATATCGCCGCGATGGGCTCGGATCGTATTTTCGCCGAGGGCAATTCGCTCGTCGGGTCGATTGGCGTGCTTTTCCAGTTCCCGAATTTCAGCAAGCTTCTCGACACGGTCGGGGTCGCGGTCGAGAGCGTGAAATCATCGCCCCTGAAGGCGTCCCCGAACGGCGTCGAGCCGACAAGCCCGGAAGCCCGCGCGGCGCTGAATGCGCTGGTGGTCGATTCCTACAACTGGTTCAAGGGCCTCGTGAAAGACCGCCGTCACCTCGACGATTCGACGCTCGCCAAGGTCAGCGACGGGCGCGTGTTCACGGGCCGTCAGGGCATGGATCTGAAGCTCGTGGACGCTTTGGGCGGCGAGCGCGAGGCGATCGCGTGGCTCGAGCAGGACAAGAAGATCGACAAGAATCTGCCGGTTCGTGACTGGAAGAAAGAGCGCAGTCTCGAGCGCCTCGGACTGCTCGGCGTGTCCGCCGGGCTGCTCGATAGCTTGGGGCTGGATGCTTTGGCCATGCCGTTGCGGCGTCTTGCGAGCTTGAGCGACGCCCGTCTCCTTGACGGTCTCGTTTCAGTTTGGCAAGTTGCCCCAGTCGATTGAGTTTTTCCTGGCCGATTCATCTGCTTATTCTGGGCCTTATTTAGGCAGTTTCATTTCAAGGGGGCGAAGAAGTGATCAAGTCTGAACTCGTTCAGCGCATCGCAGAACGTAATCCGCATCTCTATTTGCGCGACGTCGAAAATATCGTGAACGCGATCCTCGACGAGATCACGCATGCGCTGTCGCGCGGCGACCGCGTCGAATTGCGTGGTTTTGGCGCTTTCTCCGTAAAGCGTCGCGACGCGCGTTTAGGCCGCAACCCGCGCACGGGCGCGCACGTTGAGGTCGACGAGAAGGTCGTGCCCTTCTTCAAGACCGGCAAGGAAATGCGCGAGCGCCTGAACGAAGGCGTGGCCGACTAAGGCCTTTTGGGAGCAGGATGAAAACGTTTTTGAAATGGCTCGTCCTCGCCCCGCTCGGCGTAATTCTGCTGGCTTTCGCCATCGCCAACCGTGAGCCGGTGCGGGTCGTTCTTGACCCGATGCCGGGTGACGGTTCCGATTTCCAGATCGCCGCGCCGCTGTTCCTGATCATCTTCCTCGCGATCGGCGTCGGCGTGCTAGCCGGCGGTTTCGCCACGTGGATGGCGCAGGGTCGCCACCGCCGCGCGGCGCGCCACGCCCGCTCCGACATCGACCGCCTGCGCAATGAGGCCGACAATCTGCGCACCCAACTGGCGGCCCGATCCGCAGGCGCCCTGGAGCGCACGCGCGACGCCGCCTGATTCGCCCACCGCCCCGCTGGACACAAACCGGCCGGCATGCGAGCAAGTTGGCCATGCCACTCCGACATTCCGACAAAGGCGCCGCGTTTCTCGCCGGCCTGAATTTTCCTGAGCCGCTGCGCGAAGCGCTGTCCCGCCGTGTGCCCGCGCACGGGCCGGCGATCAAGATTTGCGGCCTGTCGACCCCAGCCACGCTGGCCTGCGCGCTCGACGCCGGGACGGATTTTGTCGGCTTCGTGTTCTTTTCCAAGAGCCCGCGTCACCTGACGGTTGAGGCCGCCGCCCATCTGGCGATCATCACCGGTCTGCGCGCCGTCAAGGTGGCGCTAGTTGTGGACGCCGATGACGACGCGCTAGAGGCGATCGTCTCGCGAGTCGCCCCCGACATGCTTCAATTGCACGGTCATGAGACGCCGCAGCGGGTCGTCGAGATCAAGGCGCGCTTCGGCCTGCCGGTCCTGAAAGCCATAGGGGTTTCGGGTCCGGCTGACCTGGCCGCCGTTGCAGATTATGCGGATGTCGCCGACCGGCTGCTGTTCGACGCCAAGCCGCCCGCCGGGGCCGACCTGCCGGGTGGCAACGGGCTCGCCTTTGACTGGGACCTTCTGAAGGACGTCGGCCTGAAACACCCCTTCATGCTGTCTGGCGGGCTCGACGCCCGAAACGTGGTCGAGGCCGCCGTGCGGACCGGCGCCGGGGCGGTCGACGTCTCCTCCGGGGTGGAGAGCGCGCCCGGCCAGAAGGACGCCGCCAAGATCGCGGCTTTCGTGCGGACGCTGCGCAGCGCTGCCGGCGACATCGAGACGCTTGGTTCGGACGGCGCGACGCGCTAAGACACGCCCGACCTCAAGGAGCCAATCCTTTGACCATCGACATTTCGAACACTTTGCCGAATTCATTCCGCACCGGCCCCGACGAGCGTGGGCACTTTGGCATTTTCGGCGGACGCTTCGTCGCCGAGACGCTGATGCCGCTCATTCTCGAGCTTGAGGCCGCATATGGAGTGGCCAAGGCCGACCCGGCTTTCCACGATGAGCTGGCCTATCTCGCCAAGCACTACACCGGCCGTCCGAGCCCGCTCTACTTCGCCGAACGGATGACGGAAGAACTCGGCGGCGCGAAAATTTATTTCAAACGCGACGAGCTGAACCACACCGGCGCGCACAAGATCAACAATGTGCTCGGCCAGATCCTGCTCGCGCGGCGCATGGGCAAGAAGCGCATCATCGCCGAGACCGGCGCGGGACAGCATGGCGTCGCCACCGCGACGGCCTGCGCGAAATACGGGCTTGAGTGCGTCGTCTACATGGGCGCCGTCGATGTCGAGCGGCAGAAGCCCAACGTGTTTCGCATGAAGATGCTCGGCGCGAAAATCGTGCCCGTGCAGTCTGGCGCGCGCACGCTGAAGGACGCGATGAACGAGGCCCTGCGCGACTGGGTCACCAATGTCTCCGACACGTTCTATTGCATCGGCACGGCGGCGGGCCCGCATCCCTACCCGGCCATGGTGCGCGACTTCCAGTCGATCATCGGCACGGAAGTGCGTTGGCAGATGGAAGAGATGGAAGGCCGCTTGCCGGATTCGCTGATCGCCTGCATCGGCGGCGGCTCGAACGCCATCGGGCTGTTCCATCCGTTCCTCGACGACAAGAGCGTCGAGATCATCGGCGTGGAGGCCGCCGGCCACGGGCTGGAATTCCCGGAAGGCCATGCGGCTTCGCTCGCGGGTGGACGCCCCGGCGTGCTCCACGGCAACCGCACTTACCTGCTGATGAACGATGACGGCCAGATCATCGAAGGCCATTCGATTTCGGCGGGTCTCGACTATCCGGGCATCGGCCCCGAACATGCGTGGCTGCGCGACATCGGCCGTGTGAAATATCTCTCGGCGACCGACAAGGAGGCGCTCGACGCGCTGCAGGCTTGCTGCCGCCTCGAGGGCATCATCCCGGCGCTCGAGCCCTCGCATGCGCTGGCGCAGGTGATCAAGATCGCGCCGACGAAGCCGAAGGATCATCTGATGGTCGTCAACGTCTGCGGCCGTGGCGACAAGGACATTTTCACCGTCGCCGATTATCTGGGGGGCATGTAATGACGTCGCGCATGGACCAGCGCTTCGCCGCGTGCCGCTCTGAAGGCCGCGCGGCGCTCGTGACCTTCGTCATGGGCGGCGATCCCGATCCCGCCACCTCGCTCGAACTCGTGCGCGCGCTGCCGAAAGCCGGCGCGGACATCATCGAGATCGGCATGCCCTTCACCGATCCGATGGCCGACGGCCCGTCAATCCAGGCGGCTGGCCTGCGCGCGCTTGCCGCGGGCATGTCGCTCAACAAGACGCTCGATCTCGTGCGCGCCTTCCGCAAGACCGACAACGAGACGCCCATCGTGCTGATGGGTTATTTCAACCCGATCTACGTGCACGGCGTGCCTGCCTTCGTGGTCGAGGCGAGAGAAGCTGGCGTCGACGGCCTGATTGTCGTCGACC